>PGZD01000097.1 GCA_002843155.1 Gammaproteobacteria bacterium HGW-Gammaproteobacteria-3 | reverse complement strand
AAAGAGCCATTGATTTTAAACATCTTTTTTTTGCGAAATATCACCAAAAAACTGAATATCAATGACTTAGAGGGGTTTTGGTGACGAAGTTAGGTTAGGTTAAATCAGAATAGGTGTTCAGATTGGATCAGAATAGGTGTTCAGGTTGAGCCAGAATATGCACTTGCGAGGCGCGGCATTATGGGGCGAGGTAAAAGACCGCTTGAGCGATAACGCGCTGAGCTTGTCGGCGGGGCAACAACAGCGGCTGGTTATCGCCCGGGCGCTTGCTATAGAGCCCGAAGTATTATTGCTGGACGAGTCAGCCTCAGCGCTGGATCCTGTTTCGACTTTGAAAATTGAAGAACTGGTCAATACCCTGAAAAAAAAATACACGATTGTAATCGTCACCTATAATATGCAGCAGGCTGCCCGTGTTTCGGACTATACTGCTTTCATGTATATGGGTGAATTGATCGAATTCGACAACACCAGTCATTTATTTACCAATCCGTCAAAAAAACAGACGGAAGACTATATTACCGGACGCTATGGTTAAGCGGGAGCAAAGCAGTGGATATTAATAAAATCGGGCATCACATTTCTCATCAGTTCAATAAAGAGTTGGAAGATATACGCAACCGGCTGCTGAACATGGGCGGCGTGGTTGAACAACAGATTGAACAAGCCGCCAATGCGTTCATGAATAGTGACCTGGAACTGGCGGAAAAGGTCATACAGCAGGATAAGATTGTTAACGATCTGGAACGGCAAATCGACCAGGAATGCACGGAAATTCTGGCCAAGCGACAACCGGCCGCTTTTGATCTGAGATTGTTGTTATCGGTGATCAAAGCGCTCAATGACCTGGAAAGAATCGGCGATGAAGCCACTAAAATAGCGGAAATGGCTATTCATCTCAATAGCACCGAGTATTTGAGCGAACACCAGCATAAAGGCGAAGATTATTACGAAATTCAGCATCTGGTCGATTTGGTCAAGGACATGTTGCACGGCGCGCTCGATGCGTTTGCCCGCTTGAATGTCGGCGAGGTTTTGTCGATTACCGCGCAGGATGCCAAAGTGGACCGCGAATACAGTTGCATTATCCGCCAGCAGGTATCTCGCATGATGGAAAATCCGCGCAATGTGCGCCGCACCCTCGATGTACTCTGGACGGCGCGGGCGCTGGAAAGGATCGGCGACCACGCCTGTAACCTGTGTGAGCATGTCATCTACATGGTAAAAGGCGAGGATGTGCGTCATGTCAGCCGCGAAGAACTGCAAAAAACACTGCAAGGATAGCTGTTCAAACTGCGTAAGCCTTAAACCGGTTGTGGTAGCCGCGCGAAATACAATCTACTGCTCAAGTCCTATGAAATGCCATATTTTACTGACCAGCGTTTTTTGTGGGAATTCAGGCACCGGCGGCCCGTCCGGGTAATTCAGCGCGTAAACCCGCTGCGCATCATTGGCCAATTCCATTTGCCCGAGTTTTTTGTAAGCTTTTTGCATGACTTTCAAGGCGTAAGGCACGGCGGGTGTGCGCGGGTAGTTGGCGACCACTTCCGAGGCCCGGTTGGCAGCCGCGATATAAGCCTTGCGTTTGTAGTAAAAACGGGCGATATGCACTTCGTGCATGGCCATATTATTTCTCAGCGCTATCATGCGTTGCTTGGCATCCGGCACATATTTGCTGTCAGGAAAACGGGTCAGCAATTCCTGAAAGTTTTCATAAGCGATGCGGCCGCTGCCCGGGTCGCGCTGGGATGAATCCGAGGGCAGGAATCTTTCCAGAAAACCAATATCGCGGTTGTAGTTGATCAGGCCTTTCAGATAATAAGCATAATCGACGCTGGGATTGCGCGGATGGATTTTTATAAAGCGTTCGGCTGCGGCGAGAGCGGCTTCGGAATCGTCATTTTTATAATAAGCGTAAGCCACGTTGAGCTGAGCCTGAGCCGCATAATCACCAAATGGATAACGTGTTTCCAGTGTCTCATAAAGTTTGATGGCTTTTTGGTAAACACCGTTATCCAAAGCCTCTTTGGCTGTGGTATGCAGTTTCTCTTCGTCCCAGTCACGGTATTCATCTTTCGGGCTGGCATCCTTGTTCAGACCTTTAAGTGTCTCGCAGCCCTGGAGAGACAGCGCCAGGCAAAAGGCCAGAATGGAATGTGTTAAAAATAATCGCATAATGCTAACGACACGTTGTAATATGGGCGGTTTTTCGCAGATAGATGTGGCCGCGCAAAGTATAACAGGCCAAACAACGGCGAGTATAACTTAACGGCGAGGTATCGGAAAACTTTGTTATGACAAGATTAGCAACACAAGTGCCCGAAGCAATGGCGGGAATGAGGCTGGATCAGGTACTGGCGGAACTGTTTGCCGATTATTCGCGCAGTAAACTGCAAACCTGGGTCAAAGCCGGGAGAGTCAAGGTCAACGGGCAAACGCTCAAGTCCCGGGATAAACTCGATGGCGGCGAAGTGATCGAGCTGGATAGCGAGGCCGAAATTGTCATCGACTGTACGCCCGAAAACATTGCGCTGGATATAGTTTTTGAAGATGAAGCGGTATTGATTGTCAACAAACCGGCCGGGCTGGTCGTGCATCCGGCCGCCGGTAATTGGAGCGGCACCTTGCAAAATGCCTTGCTCAGCCATCACCCGGATCTGGCCGCATTGCCGCGAGCCGGTATCGTACACCGGCTCGATAAGGACACCAGTGGACTTTTAATGGTGGCCAAAACACTGCAAGCTCACAATAGCCTGGTCACGCAATTGCAGGAAAGAAGTGTTCACAGAGAATACCTTGCCATTACCAAAGGCCGTATCATTGCCGGCGGCACTGTCGATGAACCCATTGGTCGCCATCCCAGTGACCGCAAACGTTTCGCGGTCAGGTCGGCGGGTAAGCCGGCGGTGACGCATTATCGCGTGGTTGAGCGCTTCAGCCGACATACCCTGGTCAGAGTAAAACTTGAAACCGGGCGCACGCATCAAATCCGGGTACATATGGCCCATATTCATTGGCCTTTAGTGGGCGACCCGATTTATGGTGGCCGTTTTCAGATGCCGCCCGCTTGCAGCGAAAAACTCGAACAGGCACTGCGCAGCTTTAAGCGCCAGGCGCTTCATGCCGAAAAACTGGGTATAACTCACCCTGTTTCCGGCGACTATTGCGAATGGGAGCAAGCGCTGCCGGATGATATGGCCGATCTTGTGACAGCGTTGCAGGAAAATGATCGACAATAAAGCTTTTCTGCCAGCGACCTGGCCCGCGCCAGTCAATGTTTTTGCCGCCACCACTTTGCGTCACGGCGGTTTCAGCAGCGGCTATTATCACAGTCTGAATCCGGCATTGCATGTCGGCGATGATGCAGGCTTAGTTCGGCGTAATCGCCGGTATATCTGCGAGCAGCTCAAACTCCCGGCCGAACCGGTTTGGCTCGATCAGGTGCATGGCGTGCGCGTGGTCGATGCCGCAGAGGCGCAGTCGCCGGTGTCGGCCGACGCCGGCTACAGCCATCTCTCGAATATTGTGTGCGCGGTATTGACCGCAGATTGTCTGCCGGTGCTGATGTGCTCGACCGACGGCAACAGCATAGCCGCAGTTCATGCCGGTTGGCGCGGGCTTTTGGCAGGGGTGATCGGCAATACTGTCAGGGCGTTGCGGCGTAGCGATTTACTGGTGTGGCTCGGCCCTGCCATTGGCCCGAACGCTTTTGAAGTCGGAGCGGAAGTCCGGCGGGCTTTTGTCGGGAAAAACCCCAAAAATAAAGCCGCCTTCAAGCCAGGCCATAACGCTAAATGGCTGGCCGATATTTACCGTTTGGCGCGCATCGAATTAGCCGAGGCCGGTATCGATCGGGTCTATGGCGGCGAGCATTGCACGCTGACCGAAGCGGAATATTTTTATTCCTACCGCCGCGATAAAGTCACCGGGCGGATGGCGACCTTGATCTGGAGAACTTGAAGCCACATGAGTTTATTGTTATTCATTATTATTTTTACCGCTGTCGGCGGCGTTCTCAGTGTGCTGGCGGCGGCGGTTTTTTTGTTGCTGCCGGACAAACAGCGCGACCAGGTGCTGCCGCACGGCATCAGTTTCGCCATTGGCGCATTGTTGGCCGTGGCTTTTTGGGGCTTGATCCCACACGCGTTTGAACAAATCGAACCGGAACGGTTTCAAGGCTTGTCGGCGACCATACTGGCCGGTATTCTGGTTTTTTTTGTCCTGGAAAAATTATTGATCTGGCGCCATTGTCATCATAATGAATGCGCGGCGCACGCCGACCACGAACCCGTCCATCAACCTGCGGGCACGCTGATTATATTGGGTGACGCCATTCATAACTTTGTTGACGGGGTATTGATCGCGGCCGCTTTTTTAACCGATGTCAAGCTCGGCATAGTCACCAGTTTGGCGGTGGCGGCGCATGAAATACCCCAGGAAGTCGGCGATTTCGCCATCTTGCTGCAAAGCGGTTACGCCAAAGGCAAGGCGCTTTTTTATAATGTACTGGCCAGTTTAGCGACCGTTGTCGGCGGTGTGCTGGCTTATTACAGTCTGGAGGATTTGCATGACAGTCTGCCTTATTTTCTGGCACTGGCAGCTTCCAGTTTTATTTATATCGCCGTGGCCGATTTGATTCCTTCCCTGCATGAAAAAACCGACATCAAGACTTCATTGCAGCAAATTGCCCTGATCGCCGCCGGAGTGCTGCTGATTTGCTCGTTGCATGGTATTGCGCATAATATCGAACTGGGCTGAGACTGAGGGCGGGTTGTTAAGTTTTTTCTTCCGCCCCTTGTTTTTCGCGCCTCAGGTAATGACAGTCGGCTCGGTACGGCCGGTGCGTTGTTTTATTTCGCAAAACTGCTCCGCCAGCTCAATTAGATCGGCGAGGGCGACTTGGGCATCCAGTTCGTGCAGGTTGCTGTTGGCTTCGTGACGCTCCAGATAAATACGCAGCGTGGCGCCTACGGTGCCGGTGCCAGATAACCTGAAAATAATGCGCGAGCCGTTGTCAAAGCCGATGCGTATACCCTGATTTTGGCTCAGGCTGCCATCGACCGGGTCGGTATAGCTGAACTCATCGGCATAGCTGACGACAAATTCGCCAAAAGCCTGGCCGGGCAAAGTCGGTAACAAAGCCTGTAAATGTTCGACAATACCGTTGGCGATGTCGCCGTCGACGGCTTCATAATCGTGCCGGGCATAGAAGTCGCGGCCGAATTGCCGCCAGTGATCCTGAATGATTGCGGCAACCGGCTGGCGTTTTCTGGCAATCAGGTTGAGCCAGAAAAGCACCGCCCATAAGCCGTCTTTTTCCCGGACATGATCGGAACCGGTACCGAAACTTTCTTCACCGCATAACGTAATTTTACCGGCATCGAGTAAATTACCGAAAAATTTCCAGCCGGTCGGCGTTTCATAGCAAGGGAGATGATAATGGGCGGCAACCCGATCCACAGCCTGACTGGTCGGCATGGAGCGGGCCACGCCGCACAGACCTCTGGCATAACCCGGAATCAAGCGGGCATTGGCCGCCATGACCGCCAGGCTGTCACTGGGCGTTACAAAAATCTGGCTGCCCATAATCATATTGCGGTCGCCATCGCCATCGGATGCCGCGCCAAAAGTCGGCGCGGACGCGCTGAACATTTCTTCGGCCAGTTCTTTGGCGTGAGCCAGATTGGGGTCGGGATGGCCGCCGCCGAAATCTTCCAAGGGTATGGCGTTGATCACGGAACCCGCTTCTGCGCCTAAAATATCCTCCAGAATTTTTTTTGCGTAAGGGCCGGTAATGGCGTGCATGGCGTCAAAGCGCAGCGTGATATAGCCGGAACCGATACTTTCCCTGAGCAAATCGAAATCAAAAATAGACTGCATTAATTCGGCATAGTCGGCGACAGGATCTATAATATCGATTGCGATGGCGTCCAGTTGCTGCGAGCCGATAGTGTCGAGGTCAATATCGTCGAGCTCCGCTATCTTATAGCTTTTCAGCGCGAGACTGTGCTGATAAAACGCCTGGGTGTATTTTTCCGGTGCGGGGCCGCCATTGCCGACATTGTATTTAATGCCGAAATCTTCATCGGGACCGCCGGGATTATGGCTGGCCGATAGCACCAGGCCGCCAAAAGCCTGATATTTGCGGATAATATGGGAAGCGGCCGGTGTGGATAATAAACCGCCCTGACCGATGATCAAGCGGGCAAAGCCGTTTGCGACCGCCATTTTTATGATGATTTGAATGGCTTCCCGGTTAAAATAACGGCCGTCACCGCCGAGCACCAGGGTTTCACCGGCAATATTTTCCAGTGAATCGAAAATTGACTGGACAAAATTTTCCAGATAATTTTTATGCTGGAAAACTTTGACTTTTTTACGAAGACCCGACGTTCCGGGATTTTGGTCGTCAAAGGGTTTGGTTTTGATTGTTTTTATTTTCATGGCATAACCTGGGTGCGACAATTAACGTTGAGTAGACATTAGGTATTTTGAACTGATACCGTGAAATTTAAATTACACTAAAACAGCGGGAAAAGTACATCATTTATGCTGCGGATAATTTTGTTAATGAGTATTCTTGGTCTGGCTTGCGCGGTCAATGCCGATGATTCTGTCTGGCTGTTGATCGACACTGAAGCCTTGACGCTTGAAGTCAAAAAAGGTAAAAAAACCCTGGAAACGATGAACAATATCGCCATCGGTCGTAATGGTGCCGGGTTCAAGCATCGGCGCGGCGATGATATTACACCACAGGGGTTTTACAAGATAGGCTGGATCAATCCGAAAAGCTCTTATTACCGGTTTTTTGGCCTGTCTTATCCCTCGGTGGATAATGCGGCGACAGCACTTGAACAAGGCATTATCGATGCGACGACGTTCGACGCCATCGCATCCGCCCATCAAAATGGAAGAATGCCGCCGCAAAATACCCGGTTGGGCGGGCAAATAGGCATTCACGGCTTGGGACGCGGCGATGAGAAAATCCATCGCACGATGAACTGGACGCATGGCTGTATAGCCTTGACCAATCAGCAAATCGACCGCCTGAGCCGATGGATAAAAGAGGAAGTTACCGTACAGGTAAAATAAATCTGGCAAATAAATAAAAAAACATTCAGAATTGTGTTGTAGAATTGGTTCCGTAACATCTCTTACAGTTAAAACAAGGAAAAAATTATGAATAAACTAGTGAAAATATCAGTTGTAGCGCTTACAGCAGGTTTGGCTGTAGGTTGTGCTAGTACCTCCGACATTGAAAACCTGCAATCGCAAATCGACGGTTTGAATACCCGGGTTTCCCAGGCATCATCCGACGCCGCAAGCGCTAAAAATGCAGCGGCGGATGCTTCGGCAAGGGCTGCGGCGGCAGAAGCTGCGGCAAACCGCGCCGCCAGCTACGCGCAAGATGCCAACAGCAAGCTTGACCGTATGTTCAAAAAATCAATGATGAAATAAGCATTAATTTTTAACGACAAAAAGCCCGGCAACGACGCGTTTGTTGCCGGGCTTTTTTTATGCCTTTCGCACTTCAAATTTCGGCGCCACTTTAAAGGAGTACCCCGGTGCCGAATTTTGATCTACGATGAATATATGTGTCATTTTTAGGGAGTTGGTAATCACGGCGTTTGCTGCGCCGCGTGCTTTACTCTCAAAATCTCGACAATGCCTGCACACGATAAAAAACGATGTAGTTCGGATGCACGACAAGTTCACGCAACCAGTCAGGCAAGCCCGGCCGCCCTTGGCGGCCAAGCTCTGGATGCTGTGCAAGCGGCTTGGTCTTGGCGCGCAGTTCCTGGCCGAAGCGCTT
The DNA here is from genome assembly GCA_002843155.1 of Gammaproteobacteria bacterium HGW-Gammaproteobacteria-3. GTDB lineage: Bacteria > Pseudomonadota > Gammaproteobacteria > Methylococcales > Methylomonadaceae > PGZD01. Next base: position 619 of record PGZD01000097.1, on the reverse strand, counting down.
CGCCTGCGTCGGGTTGTCCTTGCCGATGTAGCGCACGATGCCGCGCAAGTCCTCGCGTGCCATCGGCCGCCATTCATTGCGGTAGGGCTTGGCCGTCATGCACGTTTTTTCTTGGGCAAGGCGGCAATATCGGCGTCCATTTCGGCCATGACTTCATCATGCGGGATGCTCGGGCGGGGGTCGTCAATGGATGCCTGAATCTCGCCGGCCAGCCGCTGGTTATAGGCTGCGGCTTCATGCGCTCCGCGCATGGCCTCGGCCCGGCTCTGTCGGCTGCGGGTCATGTCCTTTTGGTCGGGGTTCCAGTGGGTGGCGTCGAGCTGCGCAACGGCAATGCCCACTTCACGCAACAGCATCAGCGCAGAAGTGGGGTTGCCAAAGCGGCGCGGTTCGGTGCTGCGCGCCTTCACCAAAAAGGCGTCTTGGCCGCTGCGGGTGGCGATTTCAACGAAGCCGCCGCCCTGTCCTTTCAGGGTTACACCCGTCACGCCGCCGGCGCTGGCTGCGGCGCGTAGTTGCTCTAGGAGCCTGTCGGACAATAAAAATTGGCGGCCTAACTTTTAGTGGAGCCGCCCTTCTCGGGAAGTCGAATCCGCATTCAAAACGATTGCCGAGCGGG
>PGZD01000096.1 GCA_002843155.1 Gammaproteobacteria bacterium HGW-Gammaproteobacteria-3 | reverse complement strand
AAGAGCCATTGATTTTAAACATCTTTTTTTGCGAAATATCACCAAAAAACTGAATATCAATGACTTAGAGGGGTTTTGGTGACGAAGTTAGGTTAACAAAGAATTCATACTGATTTACTGGTTTTGATCGGGTTGCCGATGCAGTTCCCGGCCAATGTCGGCTGCATGTGCTTTTTGCCGCCAACGTATCAATCCCGACAGCCACAGTGTCAGTGGCAGCAAACCTGCTAGGGCCCAGACAATGCGCCCGGTAAGGCCTAAGGCTTCTCCGCTGTGCAGCGGCCACAGAAGATTCATGAAAGTTTCACCCGCCGTAAATTCACTTGGATTTTCCGTAGCCCGTACTTGCCCGGTATGAGCATCGATAAAAACTCTGCTGCGTGGTGAACGATAGTTGGCCTCACCCGACTGACGACTTTCTACCGTGTAGATTCCTTGTGTTTTTGTGGGTGTTTTGACTCTTCGCGGCTGGGCATTGGGAAAAACCTGTTGCGCCACCGCCAACGCTTCTTCAATACCGATAAACGTATTACTCCCTTGAGACATCACACCCGGCGGGGGCTTATTTCGATGGGTGTGAATACTGGAAAGTTGGGTTATGGCTGCCTCAATTTTCTCGCTGTAGGCAAAGGAAAAACCGGTAAAGCTGACAACCAACAGCACCAGAAAACCGACCAGCCCGGTAATTTTATGAAGATCGTAGAGTTGGCGCGATAAAGAGGTGTGGCGTTTTATTTTAAGCGCTGCTTTAAAACGGCCGTGTTTTGGCCACCAAAGCCATAGCCCACTAACCAAGGCGATTATGATCAACACGCCGCTGAAACAAATGGTTTTCAGCGCTGCTCGGCCAAGGTCGGCATCAAACTTGCCGAGCAGAAGATCGGCGTGAATCTCATAAATCAGGCTCCAAAGGGTTCGTCACCAGAAAGTTTCGGTCACGATGCGGCCGGTTACCGGATCGACAATGACCCGCAGCGGCGCATAAAGCTCGCCTTGCGTTTCTTTGGGCCGCAGATACTCCAGCCAAAGATAATCGCGATCATGCCCTGGCAAAGTCAAGACCCAGCTATCGGTTTTATCCGGGTCAAGAGACTGCACTTTCGCCATGACTTGGTCGAGATCGGCGCGTGTCATCGTGTTTTGTATTGGCGGTAAGGCCAGCTCTTCCAGTTCGGTCATAAATACATTGACCGAACCCGTCAAACCCAGTATTACAAAGAGCGGTCCTACGGTCAGAGCCAGCGACAGATGCAGCGCCAGGATCAATGCCCTTGGCTTGAATAAACTTAAACGCATCAGCCGCTTTAGAAACTGAGAGTGACGCGGCCAACCAGTGAGCGCGGCTCACCCGGCGTTACCAATGAGCCGGTATCGTTGGCGATGAAATAGCGTTTGTCCAGCACGTTGTTGGCAAACAGCTCCAGACTGACATTTTTATAGTCATAGCCGACTGCCAAATCCCAAGTAGTGTAACTGGGCAAGTCTACTGTATTGGTAGTATCCAAAGGCCGACTGCCTACAAAGTTTACGCCTGAAGACAAGGACAAGTTTTTCATAAGGCCTTCATTAAAGCGATAATGGGTCCAGAAACTGACCTGGTGCGTGGGAGTATTGCGGAATCTGTTGCCGACATCACCGGCGTTGCTTTCGGTGACTTCAGAATCCAGAAATGCGTAGCCAGCTTGCACATACCAGGCTTCGGTGACTTGCCAGTTCAATTCGATTTCGCCGCCTCGGTGACGGATTTTGCCGGTTTGCACTGAAAAGTTCTGATCGTTCAAGTCCGGAGTCACGACATTGCTGCGGTCAATCTGGTACACAGAGGCGGTACCGGTCAAACCCCAGGGGAAATTCACTTTGACGCCAGCTTCTATTTGTTCGGATTCTTCCGGATCGAACTGGGAGCCATCAGCTTTCAGACTACCGATACCGGTAAAGAAAAAGCCTTCCGTATAACCTGAAAACAGGTGAATGTGGTCGGTGACATGAATGGTGCCGCCAATGTTGAATGAATGATTATCGACATCGGTTTCCGGCAGCGTGCTGCCGCGTTGATTGCCGGTAAGATTTGTAAACCGGTAGCCGCCGAACAGGTCCAGGTATTTAGTGATGGCGACCATATCCTGTACCGTGGCCGACCAGGTTTGGTTAATCTGACCAAAAGTGCGAGGCGTGGGATTGAATTCTGGCGGGGTGGTCATGTAAACCGGATTGAGGGCATCGATTTCAGAAATATTGGTACGATTGAACCAGAAGTTTTTGCCCACTTTCGAATGCTGATCCTGAAACTCGCCGCTGAAATAGAGCTCATGGGTCAAAGGCCCTGTCAACAGCTTGCCAGTGAGATCAATCTGACCGATATGAAACACATCGCGTTCCTGAAACGCCGAACGACCTGATGGCCGATTTACAATGATGCTGTTGGTGACTGGGTCGACTCGCGCCGCGCCTAGACGCATCTGATCCTGATCGACTATAAATTCCTGATATTGATAGCGGGGCACGATTTTCCAGTTCTGCAAAATGCCCTGCCAGTTGTCGAGCACATCAAACTCGACCCAGGCCTGAACCAAAGGCACTTCGGAATCCAGGTTATCGAACTTGGGTTCCCCCAAAAACCGGTCGCGCCCGATTTGGCCGACACCTGAATCAATTACCGTGCCCAAAGTCGGCAGACCGGGATTGGCCAAACTGGAACGATGCTGGTATTCGGCGTTGATAAAGGCGCGTATCGGGCCGCCATCGTCATAAACCAAACTCAGCCCGAAGTTTTCCCGTTCCTGATCTTGAAAATCGATAAAGGTATCAGAGCCTTCGATTTCACCGGTAAAGCGTGCTTTCAATGCCCCATCGGTCGTTAACGGTGCGTTAAAATCCCAACGACCTTGACTTATGCGCCCACCAAAACCACTGGTCCAGGCGCCTTGAGTAAAACTCACCTCAGCGGCATACTGATCATGCGCGCGTTTGGTTACAACGTTAAATAAGCCGCCGCCCTGGCCGCCCTGGCCGAACAGTATATTACCCGGCCCTTTCAATACCTCGACGCTTTGGACATGGCTGAGTGCTGAAAAATCGACATCACCGAAAAACAACTGACGGATACCGTTACGGGTTTGGTCGGCACTGAAACCACGAATACTGACGCTGGCGAAACGGGTGAAGCGGGTGCCATTAGTCACCGCTGAGGGCACCTGTTTGATAATATCTCCAAAACTGGCCGCACCCTGATCGCGAAAGGCGTCCTCGGTGATCACCTGAATGCTTTGCGGCATCCGGGTAATGTCTATCGGAAATTTGGAACCGGCAGTCGACGCCGGTTTCTGATAGAGCTGTAAGGAAGCGCCGGTCACGGTCATGGTAGAAAGCTCGACGGAACTGGTCTGACTGTTTGCCGAATTTGATTCGACGGCAACGACAGCAAAGCTGGACAGCAGCAATATAAAACTTGTCGCAAGGCGTAAGGATTTAAATTTAAAAGTGTGGGTGTCGATCATGCTTTCTCCCGATAATATTGGCACATGAAAATATCTCAGGCAAACACAGACATAAGTGCCTGGCCGCCAAGGTCTAATCAAGACTATAAGAAAAATTCATGCCAATGATGACTTTTGTTTTATTTAGCTTTTAATTCAATAAATTATCTTTTATGCGTGATAAAAAACTTTAATTAACTAATCTCATAACTCATTTTTCCGGGAAATGACCTATTTTAACTGAGCCATTTCACACGCTACCGTTCAGGGCGCACATTGAGGCGACCGGTTAATAGTGCCTTAGAGCCTATAAAGCAAGCGTTAGGTATTTGAATGAAAAAAGGTCGGAATAATAAACAATGTCATTTGGCACCAAAAAGAAATAAATGCCGCCCAAACTGCTTATATACTTCGCGCGGCCACATTTGCTGGTAAGCTTACCTGCTGGGAAATGGGGTCAGGTCTTTGATTTATGATGTTTGTTCTGTTGGAGTCATTAAGAATCATAAATCAAAGACCTGACCCCTTCTGTGTTTCCGGCTTAGATGGCATCATAAAAGCCATCGAAACCGCTTTAAAGACGGGCGATTCAGTAGTCTTGGTGGGTTTTGGCAGTTTTGAAGTCAAACAACGTGCAGAACGTACTGGCCGTAACCCGCAAACGGGTCAAGAAATTACTATTGCGGCGACAACTATCTTGACCGGTTGACCGATATGTAGGACAAGGGTGCATTTCAATTTTATTTGGAGCTAGGTAGGTACGAAACCGGTCGGTTTCGTACCTTTGGCCGTTGTGATGCGGCTCCATTATTTTGATTCGCCAATATTATTGTATTAGTGCTATAGTGCATTAGTGTATTCGTTCATTAATATTTTGGAGGTTATAATGATAACAGTGGCTAATCAACCTAGCGTCAAGGTCATTGGTGCAAACGGGCAAATCTCGCTGGGCAAGCAGTACGCTGGCCGACAAGTTCTGGTGGAAGAGCAAGAGCCGGGGGTCTGGCTGGTACGCATGGCTACCGTCATTCCAGACAACGAACGCTGGCTGCAGCAACCAAAAACGGCGGCTGATCTGCAAAATGCCTTGTCTTGGACGCAAGCCAATTCACCGACCGATACCCATGTTGATAACATTCTGGAGAAACTGAATGGCCAAGATTGACCCGGATGGACGGGTCAGGCTTGACCTTAACAACCCCGTCTTTCAGGAGAATCTTCTGACACTGCAAAAGACAGAACGGTACGCAGCCATAGAAACACTCAACAAACTTCGGCAGATGACCTGGAATCAGGTCTATCGCGACAGCGGCCTGAAGTGGGAAAAAATCGTTAGTTTTAAGCCACCACCCGGAATTGATGCTGTCTATTCGTTGCGTATTACCCAAGCACGACGAGCAGCGGCCTTTCGTGATGGTGAATTTATCCGTCTTCTAACCATTGCCTCTGATCACGATAGCACCTACGGCAAGAAGTGATGGATTTCGCACATCCCGGTTGAATATTCGTGTACTTGCCAGCTTGACGTCTATTATTATCATTTAATTTACGAGCAGTATTCTGATGCCGGGTTAGGGGATGCATGGCAGGCGTAAAATGTAGTGGTAATGCGTGTTGCAGGTCACTACTATCAAGTTATGAAAGAATCCTTACGGTCGGCCGGTTCCCTACCGATTGCGACACTTCCGCCATCCTTGACGGTCGAGATTGGCACCCTAAAGGGCACAAGTGCGCCTCCTGACGTCGGCACATCCTACAAGCTATCTGTTGTAGGTGGCAACTTGTCGCATATTCAATTTGGATATTAAGCATCTAAATTTTTACGCTATAAGCCACACAAACTACTGCGCCACCGTCACAAAAGCTATTTTCGTAATCCCCGCCTGCTGAACAGTCGCCATCACTTCAGCGACCTTGGCATAAACCACCGCTTGATCGGCGTATAAATGCACAGCCGCTTCCGGGTTTTGGGCAAGCTCTTCGCGTAACGCCGATGCCAAAGCGGCAAGGTCAGCCATCGGTAACTTATTGAAACTAATAAGCCCCCGTTCATCAAGGCTCAAATGCAAGGGCGGATCTTTGACATCCGGCGTGGTCTCGGCGGTTTTGGGCAAAGCCACATGTACCGATTGCGTCAATAACGGCGCGGTCACCAATAAAATAATCACCAATACCAACATCACATCGACCAGCGGTGTGACGTTGATTTCGCTCATGGCGTCTTCGTTGTCCGATTGCGGTTTAAAAGCCATGGTTATTCCTTGATTTGGGTGTCGGCACTGAAGGCAATGCGCATAAAACCGGCCACAAAATTTTCCAGGTCGGTGCGTTGATGCCGGGCCCAGCGCAAGAAAAAGTTATACGCCAGGACGGCGGGCACGGCGACCGCAATACCGATGGCCGTGGCGATAAGCGCATCGCCAATGGGGCCTGCCACGACATTTAAACTGGTTGAACCGCTGGCGGTAATTTCATGCATCGCATGCATGATGCCCAATACCGTGCCGAACAGCCCGACAAACGGCGCGGTGCTACCGATGCTGGCAAGCATGGTCAGGCCGCTTTCCATCGACCGCGCTTCTTTTTGCGTGGCGTCCATTAATACATGCTCCAGTAACGCCCTCGGCTCGCCCTGGTATTTAAGGCAGGGCTCTGAGGCTTGCCGCCGGTTGTCCAGCCAGGTAAAGCCGGTTTTTGCCAATCGGGCCTTGGGGCCTCGGCTGACGGTTTTAGGCAGGTTTTGAGCCGTTGCCAGCCTCGTCGCCTGCCAAAAGGACTTGTTAAAACGCCGGTTATAATACCGGTTTTTATCGAACTGCCAGATTTTGAACACAATCATCGTCCAGGTCAGTGCTGAAAAAACCAGCAATGTATATAAAGTCCCGTCGATTATCAATTTGGGGTCAATATGGTAGGGCATTCCCTGTTTCCTCTTGTTAAGGGTTTAAAGTAAAAATAATGGGCACAATCACGGAACTGGCAACGGCGATACCACCGCGCTTTGCCGGAATGAATTTCCATTTTTCAACGGCGGCAACAGCTGACTCATCCAGCACATCGTGACCACTGCTGCGTTGTACAGAGACTGCTTCGCTAAGTCCGCCCGCAGTCACCCTGACCCGTAGCAACACTTTGCCCTGCCAGCCCCGGCTTCTGGCAATTGTTGGATATTTCGGTTTGGGATTGCTGCCGTAATTGGCGTTAAAGCTGGCTTCGCTATAAGGCTCGGCATTGCCCTGCGTTCCGTTTGCTGATTTTGCGGCATTAGCAGTTGTAGCGGCATCACTACTCATCTCCGAAGCATCCGCAAACGATTCAATGAGTGAGGGCGCAGGCAGCAGGGCATCGCTGACCGCTTTCGGTTTTGGTGGCTTGGCCTGTTTGTGCACCACGGGTTTTTTGACCGCCGGTTTTTTGGGCTTGGGCGGTGCAGGTGGCGCGGCAGTGACCTGCTTACCCGGCAGCGACACCAGCGACACCTCCATCATTAAAGGCTGTGCCAAAGTGATAGGTTCTACCGGCTGCAACAGCCAAAGCGCAGCCCATAGATGCAACAAAGCCACCAAAATAAACAACAAACTAGCGATGGAAACCGGATTTTCTTCTCCAGTTAAAGATTCAGCCAGGGCGCGTATTTTGCGAAACACAGGCATTGACGCGACACGCAAAAGGGACACAACCTTGTTGCCCAAATCCTCTTCGTGATTATTGAGTAAATACATAGGGTCTATCAGCTTTATGGATAGTGTTTTAAACAGTTAAAAGACATTCAGGCTCCTGGCTCCAATGTCGTTAATGGAGCGAGTGCCTAGACGCAGAAGGTAGGGCAATGCCGGAAGCAATCACCGAGTAGACTTCGAACTCCAAAACGATAACCACAAAACCACCCTCAAACCGTCAGCAACGGAGCATCATTGTTACCCGTGGAGCATAGGCTATCGATGTCAGGATTCATTACCTCGCTCCAATCTACGACCCTAAGGTACAGCCGCCTGGAGCAGGTTTATGGACTCTTTAAAAAGCCGGAAGTCATGTTAGGTAATAAAGCAGGGAAACTAAATGCGACAAAGTGTCGCGCGGCAAATTGTCGCAGTCTAAAAATAAAAACTATGTCAGATGACACAATTTCTGAAAATTTTTATGGCATATGCCGCACTTTATAAAAATTCGCTGTATTTTTGTTTAAAAAAATTTTTTACAAACCGCAATCTTTGCGGTTGGCGACTGTTTAGGCATATGCTGACAATAGAGCCTCTTGCAAAATTATCTGTCATCAGCAGAAAACAATTTCACCGTCAGCCCTTGGCGGTTGATTTTTTGAGGTGACAGTCCTAAATCTGTGGGCTTGCCGTGTTATGTCATCGTTTTTCTCGAAAATTGGGCATAACGATCCCGTCAATCGACTGGATTGACCACTAAAAATGGCTCAAAGCGCTCTTTTAAGTGACTAAAGTCACCAGCTGATTTGCGGTCAGCGCCAGAATACCAAACATCAAATGACACATGGCTTTAAATATAGGGTCAGGTCTAGATTAGTAGTGTTTCTTGCTATATACTTTATTCATGACTAGACCTATTAGAATCGAATTTTCAGGCGCGTTCTATCATGTGACTTCCCGTGGCGACCGTCGAGAAAACATTTATGAAGATGATGAAGATCGGGTTCATTTCCTTGATATTTTAAATCGTGTTGTAGCCGATTTTAAGTGGGTTTGTCATGCCTATAGGGGAAAGGGGGTCAGGTCTTTGATTTATGATGTTTGTTCTGTTGGAGTCATTAAGAATCATAAATCAAAGACCTGACCCCTTCTGTGCTCTCCCCTTTCTGATAACAAAGAACAAAGTTATGGTGAACAGAGAAAGTCCCTGAATAGCCTTTAGGCTGAAGACTATGCTGCCAGACAAGAATTCCTAGCCCAACTTCGTCACCTAATAACGAAGTTCCCCGCCATTTCAATCAGTTAAAAATTTTAACTACTGTCGGTTGGCACTACGGATTTTTTGCTGTT
>PGZD01000095.1 GCA_002843155.1 Gammaproteobacteria bacterium HGW-Gammaproteobacteria-3 | reverse complement strand
AAGCGTCCTATTCGAATTTAGTTTGGTCTTCAAGTAACCGTGATTATACTCCTGTAGGGCGCTTTATTCTTTATTTATCAAAGTATTGCTGTATTTTTTTAACTCCGAAACTTTAGTTTATAATTTCATGGTTATTTTTTGTCGAAAGAAACGGGTCTACTCGACCGATAAGTTTTACTTCTGCCGCAAAAATCTGTCTTGTAACGATGTCAGCAAAAAAATCCAACCGCATTGACGCCGGCAATGGCGCAGCGCTCATCCTGATCGGAGACATCGCCGCTGATGCCGACCGCGCCCAATACTTTGCTGTCGGCATCGCGTATCAAAACGCCGCCCGGAACCGGCATGACACGGCCTTCGGAAAGACCGATTAGTGCCGTCATAAATTCAGGGCGCTGCTCGGCAACACCGGCAAGGCTCCGTGACGACATGCCCATGTTGACCGCGCCCCAAGCTTTGGCTATCGCAACTTGCTGCCGGATCATGGTGGCTCCGTCTTCTCTTTGCAAGGCTTTTAAATGTCCTGCGGCATCCAGAACGGCAACCGTCAGCGGCGCCAAGTCGAGCTGGCGCGCGGTTTTGAGAGCGGCTTGAATAATTTGGTTGGCTTTTTCCAGTGTTAAGATTGTCATTTTCAGTCTCTTGTCTTTAAGATTTGGTTTTACCGAGGCGTTGGTCGCGCGCAATAGAGTGAATCAATGGGTTTTTTCGAGCAACGGCGCTAAATATTCCCAGACTTTTTCGCTTATATCGGATTGCGCCCGGGCATTCGGATGCAGTCCGTCTTGCTGCATCCTGTTTTTACTCAACGCCACATCCTCCAGCAAAAAAGGCACAAAAACCACATCCAGTTCAGTGGCGAGCTGTGGATACACGTTATAGAACATTTCGGTGTAGCGTTTTCCGTAATTCGGCGGCAAGCGCATTCCCAGCAGCAAAACCCGCGCCTCGGTTTGTTTTGCGCGCTGTATAATGGCGGCCAGATTGGTTTTCATCTGTTTCGGCGATAAGCCCCGCAAGCCGTCATTAGCGCCCAGCTCCAATACCACAACTTCCGGCTGATGCCGGGCCAGGGCGCGGTCTATCCGGGCCAGCCCCCCGGCACTGGTATCGCCGCTGATGCTCTCATTAAAAATCTGATACGGGAACTTTTCCGCCTGCAATTTTTTCTGAAGCAAAGAGACCCAGCCGTGTTGCACTTCTATTCCATAGCTGGCGCTGATACTATCACCCATGACGACAATCGCCTTGGCGAAAACCACGCCTGAACAGTTCAGGCAAAACAGAACCACTAAAATTTTAGACATGATACCCACTCAACACGATAAAAATCAGAACTCCATTATAACCACGGAAAACCTCGGAAAAACAGTCAAGACCGCAGAAGGCCCCTTGTCTATTTTGTCGGACATCAATTTACAGATAAAAGCGGGCGAAAGTATTGCGATTATCGGTGAATCCGGCTCGGGAAAATCGACTTTACTGGGGCTTTTGGCCGGGCTGGATTTACCGACAACCGGCTCTGTCGTTATCGACGGCAAGGAGCTGACGGCAATGGATGAGGACGGCCGGGCTGCGGTGCGCAATGAACTGATTGGTTTTGTGTTTCAGGCTTTTCAGTTATTACCGGGGCTGACCGCGCTGGAAAACGTCATGCTGCCGCTGGAACTGGGCGGCATCAAACAGGCCGGAAAACTGGCGGCCGACTTGCTCGACCGGGTCGGACTCGGTCATAGGCTCACGCATACACCCCGGCAGCTTTCCGGTGGCGAACAGCAGCGCGTCGCGCTGGCCCGCGCTTTTGTCACGCGCCCCGCCATTCTTTTCGCCGATGAGCCGACCGGCAACCTGGACAGCAAAACCGGGCAACATATTATCGATTTGTTGTTTGAACTGAATCTGGAAAACAGCACCACCTTGATTCTGGTGACGCATGACCCGCATCTGGCGCAGCGCTGCCGTTGCACCCTTAACATTGCAGCGGGGCGGCTGGCATGAACCGCATCGTGCTGGCTTCGCGCCTGTTGTTCAGAGACGGCCGGGCGGGTGAACTGACGCTGTTGCTCGTGGCCTTGGTTATTGCGGTGACCGGCACCACTGCCATCACGCTTTTTGCCGACCGATTGCACCGCACCATGACCGCACAAGCAGCCGATTTTCTGGCGGCCGATCTGGTCATCAGCAGTTCGCAGAAGATACCGCGAGCCTGGCTTGAAAAAGCCGGACAATTACATTTAAAAAGCGCCGAAAGCACGGAATTTTCCAGTGTATTGATTGAAAATGACGAGCTGTTGCTGGCCGGAGTGAAGGCCGTCAGCGCCAATTATCCCTTGCGCGGTTTTTTAAAAATAACCGGCACGGCTTTTAAAGCCGCGCAAACGGTACATGCGGGGCCTGCCGGTGGTGAAGTTTGGGTTGACCAGCGCATTTTATCGATGCTTCGACTGAAAATAGGCGATACTTTGACGGTCGGGGAAAAAGCCTTGATCATAAGCCATATTCTGACTTATGAGCCGGACAAAAAAGGCAATCTTTACAGCTTGTCGCCGCGCGTCATGATGTCCGCCAGCGACCTGGCCGCAACGCGGGTTATTCAGCCGGGTAGCCATGTGCATTATTTTTTCCAGTTCAGCGGCAGTGCGGACGCCATTGGCGCCTTCAACCATTGGCTGAAACCCCGGCTGGAACCTGGGCAACGCTTACTCGATATTCATGAAGACCGGCCGGAGCTGGGCACCGCTCTGACTCGCGCCGAACGTTATCTGGGGCTGTCCAGTGTTGTCGTGATCCTGATTGCCGGTGTCGCCATCGCCACCGCGACCCGCCGCTACAGCGAACGTCATTTCAATGCAACAGCCGTTTTGCGCTGCCTTGGCTGCACCCGGCGGGATATTCTCTGGCTGTACATCAGCCAGTTCCTGCTTCTGGGTATGCTGGGGAGCATCAGCGGCTGCCTGTTCGGCTGGTTTATACAGGAAGCGTTGTTCCATTTATTACAAAATCTGTTACCCGGACAGCTCGCAAAACCCGGTCTGCTTGCTGTTTTTTTCGGCTTCGTTGCGGGTCTGGCGATTTTTTTCGCTTTTGCCTTGCCGCCCCTGCTGCGCTTGCAACGGGTTTCACCCTTGCGTGTGCTGCGCCGCGATCTGGAGCCGTTACCGACGGGCGCCTGGTTGGTTTATGGCCTGGCAGTCGGTCTGATCGGGCTTTTTATCTGGCGCTATACCGACAATTTAACGCAAACACTCAGCATTCTTGGCGGCGGCGCGATAGCACTGTGTATTTTAAGTTTACTGGTTCGCGGATTATTGTTATTGGCCGAAAAATCAGTGCCGCGTCTGAATATAACCTGGCGCTTTGGCGTGCAGGGGCTGACGCGAAACACTGGGGCCAGCGTCAATCAGATAGTTGCTTTCAGTGTCACCCTGGTGGCCATGACCTTGAGTTTTACCGTGCGCAACGATTTGCTCGACAACTGGCGACAGCAATTGCCGGAAGACACGCCTAATTATTTTCTGCTCAATATCTTTCCTGATCAGCAAGCGAGTTTGCAACAGGCGCTACTCAACCACAAAATCAAAGGCAGCCGGTTTTATCCGGTCGTGCGCGGTCGTCTGGTGACCATCAATGACACTCCGGTGCAACGCATTGTCAGTAAAGATTCACAAGGAGAGCGCGCAACACACCGGGATTTGAGTTTGACCTGGTCGGCGTCGCTACCGGAAGACAATCGCATCAGCGCAGGCCAATGGTGGCGGGCTGCCCAAACCGGACAGGTATCCATCGAACAACAACTGGCCGACAACCTGAATGTCGGTTTGGGCGACAAGCTCGCTTTCACCGTCGGCAGCGAACAATTTGACGCCACCGTCACCAGTATCCGCTCGCTCAGATGGGATACGCTGAAACCCAATTTTTATATGATTTTTTCACCCGGCACCCTGGATCACTTTGCCAATACCTTTATCACCAGTTTTTATTTGCCCGAAGCACAAAAATATCTGCTCAATGATTGGGTAAAAAGTTACCGGGGCATTACCGTGCTGGAAGTCGATGCCCTGTTAAAGCAGTTCAAATCGATTCTGGCCCAGCTCACCGAAGCCATCGATTATCTGTTATATTTTGCCTTGTTGGCAGGCTTTACCGTATTATTCGCCGCCGTGCGCGCCAGTCTCGACCAGCGTTTACATGAAGGCGCGCTGATGCGCACTTTGGGCGCTGGCCGCACATTTTTACGCCAAACACAATTTATCGAATTTGCGCTGACAGGCTTTTGCGCCGGATTGCTGGCCGTGGTATTGTCGGAAAGCATTATTTTTGCTCTGTACCGGCAAGTGCTGGAATTGACCTACAGCCCAAACCCGATACTTTGGCTGGTGCTGCCTATAGGTAGTGCCGCTCTGGTTGGACTGAGTGGTTACTGGGGTGTCAAAGAGGTAGCCAATCGAGCCCCTCTTGCCGTGTTGAGAGAGGCTGAATAGCATGTACTTTAAGCGTAATTCATGTGTTATTCATGCTGATTCGGTATCATTTGCATAATTTGAACGCACTCATCAATTTTGAAGGTAACTTTATGAAAAACTCAACGCTGACTTTAATTTTTACCGGTGCCTTACTGTTGTCGGCCTGCGCCTCTCAAACCGGCTGGACGCCTACCGTAGACCCCTACGGCGATGCTAACGCCTACCGCATAAATCAGGATATGGCCGAATGTCAGCAACTGGCTTCCCAAGCCTCCGGCGGCACTGCGACTGAAGCCGCCAAGGGTCTTGGCGTAGGCGCGCTACTGGGTGGTGCCGCAGGCGCGGCTATTGGCGCAATTGCGGGTAACCCCGGCAAAGGTGCGGCCATTGGCGCGGTTGCGGGCGGCTTTGGCGGCGGCAGCCAACAAGGTTACAATGCTGAGAATCAATATAAACGCGCTTACAGCAATTGCATGAGAAATCGCGGTCATTACGTCGTTAATTGATGGCGCAGGCTAACCCATGACAACACACGCCTACGAAACGGACGTTGTCACCTGGGCACACGAACAGGGCAGTTTGAATTACTTGACCTGGAACACATCGCCGAGGAAACAGAGGATATTCTTTTCGATGGGTGTTTAACCGCATCGTAAAACTGACAAATTGGGCGTCCACCTTTTTTCTGCCGGACGCAGTTAACAGGCTCGCGCCTCATATTTCAATCTACCTGGATATGGGGCTTGCCCCCGGATTGCTTCTGTTACCAGCCAAGCTGTCTTTATCGCCGTCAATGCGCCAGTCATGCAAAATGTAGGCTGACAGCGCGGTTGTATCCAACGGCTTGAACACGCGCGGATAAGCACAATAAAGGCCATGGCGCAATTTTGGCAGCGCGCCTCCGGATAAGGGCAGACCTGGGCAAACAGGGCGTGCCCCAAAATACCCCGAAGACGGTTGCCGATATAGTCATGCTGTGGCGGCAGCGCCGGTATCAGCCATTGCGCGCTGAACCGCTCAAAGGAATGCCCCAGCCGTCGTTCATCACATCAATGACAGCAGCCCAGGCCGCTTTCGCCGTTATGCGGTAAAAATACGCCATCCCTGTCGCAGGGTACCTGTCCGCAACGTCTGTGGCGGTTTATCATCGATGCCTCCGGTCAGGTCTTCGCCCGTCGTCCGGTAAACCCGTCTTCTACGGGCTAAAGCCCCCAAGGGGTGATAACAGCCTCTTGTTACAATATGCCTCAATTGTGGCATATTGCTACAATAAGAAGAGCCCATTAGAGGAGACGCAAATGGCCACCAACAGCATACGCTTAGACCAAAATCTAATTGAAAGAGCCGCTATTATAGCTAAAGCACTTAACCGAACCCCGCCGAAGCAAATAGAACATTGGGCGAAAATCGGAGAAATAATGGAAGATAACCCCGATTTGCCTTACGAGTTTGTAAAGCAAGCTATCATCGCCAAAGCAGAGCGAGAAGCCGGAAAACTGGAGACCTACGCTTTTGGTTAAAGCCAGCCGTGTTTTACAGACCCCCTACGTTCAAAAAAGCGGTAAAGAAACTTAAGCCCAATCAAAAAAAGATCTTGATTCAGCCGTCAGAAAACTGCTGGCCAATCCCAACATTGGCGAGCAGAAGAAAGGGGATTTAGCCTTTCTGAGAGTTTATAAGTTTGAAATGAGCAAGCAACTGACTCTACTGGGGTACAGTTTTGATGATGGTGCTTTGGTTCTTGAATTAATGGCCTTTAGGCTCACATGAGAACTTCTACCGTGATATTAAGCGGCGCAAATGAAGTTGGGGAACCATTAGTAATGGTGTGACCCAACAAAAACCGCTCTTGGGAAACCTTCTGAGTTTTTCTGTCGGTCAAAAACTCGGGTAAATCGTAACCTTCGGTATAAGACTGGATTAATTCGATGCTTTCCAGTGCTGCGGCAATAAAGATAAACCGATCTTTCATAACGGTACAGCTTCTTGCAAAACCCGTTGACGCAGGTATTTGTTCAATGCACGCTCGCTGACTACATCGACTTTGCGACCCAGTGCCGTCGATAGCGCATCAATCAGGCCGACCTGCTCTAAAAGTGTTGTCCGGGATAGAAACTCGACTAAAAAATCAATATCGCTGTCTTTGTGGTCTTCGCCGCGTACAACAGAACCAAACACGCGGATGTTGGCGGCATGGTATTGATTGGCAATATCCAGAATACAGGCTTTTTGCTGCTGTAAGGTTTCATATAGCTCAGTCACGTTAATATCTCCGTATGTCTAATGATTGTAATACCGCGATCAAAAGACGGTGCAACCAGAACCGCCTTTGGGAAACCTTGGGCGGTTTTTTTGGCGCGAAAGACAGTGGGCAAAAAGCGTTGTCCACGCTTCCTTTCAGGCTCAATGAAAATTGAACGGTAACACATCGGCCAGGAGCGTCAGCGGGTTTGTCGATGGCGCGGCCAGGTATTGTTGCAGTTTTTCAATATAGGGACGAGCTGCGGGGATTTGCTGCTGCAAATCCGGATCGCTGTGATCGATTTCGACAAGGGCGCGATAAACGGCCGTTTGGGTGCTTTTTTTATGGCGTTGCTGCGGGTCGCTGAGTGCGGCAAAGACATCGATGGCGGTTTTGAACAAGACTATCGCCCGGCTTGTCTGGCCATTGAAAGCGGCGTGTTGACCCAGGTTCGATACGGCCCGCGCCCAGTAGCGCAGGCCGGGTACGCTGCGCGGCTGATCGATCCGGCGCGCGAGGCATTGGCTCGCCAGGGCGAAATCGTAACGATTGGTGGCGTTGACCGCCAGGTGTAAATCAGCCCAGCATACCAAGGGCGCGTCTTCGTCTTGCAATTGCGCGCCCAGGTGTTGCATTTGAGTCATCCAGTCTTGTTCCTGCGCGCCGACGTGATTGGAGCGCGCCAGGCGCGTGGTCAGCCAGAGCAGATGCAGGCGCGGGGGGGATTTGTTCGGCATCGGGCCGGTAGTGTTCCAGCCAGTCGATCTGTTTGCCCAGGGTCGCCAGGCGAATGGCTTTGCTGTCCAGATGGCGGCGGGTTTCGTCGATAAAGTCACGCCACAGACGGGCATCGTTATGGCAGGCTTCGCCCAGACGTTGCAAAACGGTAGCGGTGAGTCCGCCGGTAATTTCGGCATCGGGCTGAGCCAGTAACCGGCTCCAGTCTTCGGCGCGAACGGTGATGCCCCGCTCCAGCGATTCCCAGGCGCGCAGGATTTGTTCGGCGTCGCCTTCCAGAAAACAGGCGCCGGGCAGTTGCGAGGCTTTCAGGCGCGCTTTGGAGGCGGCGGTTGGGCTGCCCCAGGTAAAAGCCAGGGCATCGACATAGCCGTTGAATGGGGAGCCGTTTTTGTCGATGATGCGAATATCGAGATTAAGTAAGGCCGCGTGTTCCGGATAGGCCAAGGCCAGGCGGCGCAAGGTAATGTTCCGGTTCCGCCAAACTGCATGGCAAGCCTTTCGGCAAAAAACTTGGACAATAGTTTTGACACAACACCTTCGCTTATGGTAAAAATTATCACGTCGTAACATTAAATTTCGACGTGAAAACTTCGCAGGCCTTGTTTTGCGAAGCCCCCCCTTGAGGATAGGGGAGGGGTTAAACTTTTTTCAATTAAAATTATAAGAGGATAGAAAAATGGCTGAAGCTCAAGAAAAAGACAATTTTTGGTTATATATTGCCGGACTCATCGTTGCAACAGTGATTCTGGTGTTCATGTTAAAATCAAGAGAAACAGAACATTTACAAGACGGCGTAATTGCTCAAAGCCAATCTGAAGTGTTCGCTAATATCGAAAAAAGAAAAGCTACCAGAAACGTTACCACAGGTCAAAACGACTAATATTAAGATCCCCCGCTTTACGGCGGGGGGTTCTTTTTACGCCTTTTTCAAATCCTCCTAAACTGTTTGCACCATCAGCTACAGTTACGTCATTGAAGCCTAGGAGCCTGTCGGACTTCCGCCAGCTAACGTGGCTTTCTGGTAAAATAGCGACCTAACCAACATAACAATCCAGAATCCCCATGGCCCGTTTCATT
>PGZD01000023.1 GCA_002843155.1 Gammaproteobacteria bacterium HGW-Gammaproteobacteria-3 | reverse complement strand
AATGAAACGGGCCATGGGGATTCTGGATTGTTATGTTGGTTAGGTCGCTATTTTACCAGAAAGCCACGTTAGCTGGCGGAAGTCCGACAGGCTCCTAGTCGATTCCTAAATAACAGGTTCCGGGCAATTAACTCAAGGGGGAAATCATGAAAAAATTTATCGGTGCGGCGATCGTTTTATTACTGATCACCGGTGTCTGGAGCTACTTCAAAATGGCTGCCGTGCAGCAAACCGGCAACGAAACCTCAGCCAAAATCGAAAAACTGGTACTGACCGGTTCGAGTACCGTGGCGCCATTGGCGGCGGAAATCGGCAAGCGCTTTGAATCGCTACACCCCAATGTGCGCGTCGATGTGCAAACCGGCGGCTCCTCGCGTGGCGTGAACGATGCCCGCGCCGGGCTGGCGGATATCGGCATGGCCTCGCGGGCGTTGAAACCCGATGAAGCCGACCTGAAAAGTTTCACCATTGCCCTGGACGGCATCAGCGTCATCATCAATGCGGCCAATCCGGTAACGGTACTGGACAAGCAGCAGATTATCGACATTTACACCGGCAAAATCGTTAATTGGCAAGCCGTCGGCGGCAACGACGCGCCCATTACCGTGGTCAACAAAGCCGAAGGCCGCTCGACACTGGAATTGTTTTTGCAGCATTTCGGCTTGAACAACACCGAGGTCAAGGCGCAAGTGGTGATAGGCGACAATCAGCAAGGCATCAAAACCGTCGCGGGTAATCCCGATGCCATTGGCTATGTCTCAGTCGGCGCCGCCGAATACGAAGCCGGACACGCGGTAGCCATCAAGCTACTGCCGCTGGAAGGTGTCGCAGCTTCAGTCGAAAATGTGCGTAATCGTAGTTTTCCATTGTCCAGGCCGTTGAATCTGGTAACCCAAACCGAACCGACCGGTATTGTCAAAAGCTTTATCGACTTTGCCGGCTCCACCCAGGTTAATGATCTTATCGAAGCGCAATATTTTGTTCCCGTCCAACACTGACCGACGCCTGCTCTGGCCGCTACGCACTGCGGCACTGCTTGCGGCGGCTGTGTTGCTGTTGATCGCAGGTTTTCTGATCGGCGAATCCGTGCCACTGTTGCGGCATGTACCGCTGTCACGTTTTACCGGGGATGATTCCTGGCATCCGGCGCAAGGTTTGTACAACGTCATGCCGATGCTGTCGGCGACATTATTGTCGAGCCTGGGCGCCCTGTTGCTCGCCGCGCCTCTGGGTATCGCTTCGGCCTTGTTCGTGCGTTATTACGCGCCGTCGATGCTGGCTATCGCTTATCGGCGGTTGCTTGAATTGCTGGCCGGTATTCCGTCGGTGGTCTATGGTTTTTGGGGCTTGGTCACACTGGCGCCGCTGGTGAGGCAATGGCATCCGCCCGGCGTCAGCTTGCTCACCGCCATTCTGGTATTGACGCTGATGATATTGCCCACCGTCGCGTTAACGGTCGATGCCGCGCTGGCGGCCGTACCGGTGATTCATTTGCGCGCCGCCGCAGCGTTAGCCTTGTCGCGCTGGGGCATGATCCGCGCGGTGATTTTGCCGCAAGCACGTTCAGGCATCGCTTCCGGCATGCTGCTGGCCGCAGGCCGCGCACTGGGTGAAACCATGGCGGTATTGATGGTGGCGGGCAATGTCGTGCAGCAGCCGCATAGTCTGTTCGATTCGGTACGCACCTTGACCGCCAATATCGCCCTGGAAATGGCTTACGCCATGGGTGATCACCGTGCCGCCCTGTTTGTTTCGGGGTTAGCCTTGCTGCTGATGGTCTTAGCCCTCGTTGGCGCCGCCGCTGTTTTTACCCGAAAAACGGCTTTTACCGGCCGCTAGACATTTCGGACGCTTGCGCAAAACCCGACGGACAGGAGCCTTGCAATCTTGTCGTCCAGGCTTCCCGTGCCATCGAATCGACATGAAACGCCAGCGAATCGGGTTTGTGCAATAATCCCTCCGGTCCCGAAGCATTGGGATTCAACTGTCGTTTTTCCATAAAATCGACCATTCGCTGAGTGTTGTAAATAACCAGCACCCGATTGTCCTCGGTACCCGGATAGATTTGATAGGCGACATTTCCCTCTTCAAAAGCCGGGTTTCTATCGATCAGCGCGTCGATTTTTACCGGATCATCCTGGGCTAATGTTTTCAATACAGAGTCCGGCCGCATCCAAACCTGGTCTTTGAGGTTTTCGGCCAACGTGCCTTCGAGTTGCTGCTGTTGCAGAGCCCGAACTTCCTGATTGGAAAGATCAAAACTTTCAGCCACCAGATAGTGGCGGTCACGCTCGCCGTCATTGGCGAACAGCGCTATTTTATCCAGCGCCGGATCTTCCAGGGCTCTTAGAAAAGAACGCGGCGCGCGCACATGCTTGTAGACGGTAACCACCCAGGGCAAAGCGCGCCCGGTTTTTTCGAAACGGCTTTTGACGCTTTCTATGACGCCGGTACGGACCAATTCATCGTCCCGGCCTTCGGGTTTGATGAGAAAGGCGTCTACGGCTGTGATTTGAGTCTGAAAACCGGCCGCTTTAAATTGCTCGATAATGTTGGAATAGCGCGGTTGATAGGGAATGCCGGTGCCGTCATAAAGAAGATTGATGCGCTTGATTTTGGCCTGTTCGGCCACCATGTCGCGCAGGCGGTTGGCAAACGGCTCCACATAAACGTAATCATCGCTGTGATGATTCGCGGCGGTGAGCACCCGATACAGGTCGCTCATTTTACGAAACTCATCCAGCGAGGCAATGACGAAGTTATCACCGCATTGGGCCTCGGCAATTTCTTCAACAGCGGTTTTACCGGAACCTGCGCCGCCCATGCACATAAATAACCGGGGTTCGCTGACTGGTATTTTGTCGGCGAACAGATTTTTCAGCGCGGCATCGAGTTTGGCCTTGATTTTACTCAGTCGCGCATAGGCGATTTCGACACTGCGTTTGAGCCGTTTATCGCCATTGGCGGCGACCAATAATGTGTGTTTCAGCGGCTCGTTATCGGCCAGTTTCAACAAACCGGTTTTATCCCTGCCCCCTTCACATTGGTGTAACAGTTCGAGCAGTTCGGTGTGACTGGGATTACGCAAACCGGTCAACATGTTGATGTCCAGACAAAACAGCGGCGCCGCGCCGTTGGCTTCGATATCGATACCGTCTACTTCGGTGCGCCCGGGTTCGCGCAGCCATTCGGTATCCGGTAAATAACCGATAAGGTTTTCCTGTGGGCAGGGCGGATAATCGGCGTAATGCATGCCGGTCACGAACGGCTCTTCTTTGATGCAAGCCAAAGGTACAAGGCCGCCATTGACCGTCACCAGGCATTGCACGCCATCATCTGTGGTATGGGACAAAAACGGGATACCAAAAACGAACTTTTTGTGCTCGGGCCATTTGCCATAAGCGTTGGCACTATTCGCGAGGTTTTTACTGCGACCGGGATCAAAAGCATGCTCGAAAGCAGTCGTTACAGCATCCAGGCTACTGTTTAAATCGTGCAGAGCGGCCGCATCATTCGCTGCCAGCCGCCTGAAATCGATGCCCTGCTCATAAACAGCCTTGAACGCCGGCAAAGTAGCCAGCGCGGTCATAAAAAAATCCAGCGTGATCCGGTTGCCATAGCCAAAAGGCCTGACCTGACGCATGGCCTGATAAAAACCGGCAAGCCTTGCCGCTATATTTTCAGTTGCGATGACAAAACCGTTGTTGTCAAAAATGGCGGTCTCTTTGTTGTCATCGTCGTCTAAAACCAATCTTTCTATGATTTTACGGAATTGCTTGCGTTTATCCGCATCCATCATGGCGCCGGGGCGATGATTGACGGTCGCCTGTTCTTTCCAGTCATGAAACATTTCACGATGACTGCGCGAAAACAGGCCGGTCAGATAAGTGACGCGCTTGGTTTGGTCATGGGAAACAGTGGCTTCGGCCTCTTGTTGCAGCGTCGATAATAATTTTGTACCTTGGGATATCGCCAGCGCCGTGCGCAGTTTTTTTAACGGCGGGTCGGATGGTAAAGCCGTGTCAGCCATTGCGGCTGGGCTTGAAAACCCGAAGTTGGTGTTATTTTTGTTATTATTCATTATGCCAACCTAAAGTGGTAAATCGGATTGGAGTCTCGCTTTCCGATTATGCCATAAAGCATCTGAATTGGCGCGGAATGACAAAAGACAGGCCAATCAAGTCAGCGCTGTATCAGCACTCTTTTTATATTGCCGGACAAATACCCAAAGACCAGCAAACGATTCATACACTTGTTAAAGATAACAACTCGCCAAAGAAAAATGGATGCTTTACTAGCCATAACCAGGCAAGGCGGTGTACTATCGTTTTTGAAAAACTGCGCATCAATGGCAAAAAAAGGGGGTTTCTTATGCTGGAAAAAAATCAAGCAGCACCGAATTTCCGGGCGCTCGATCAGAACAACAAGCTGGTGAGTCTGGCGGATTACGCCGGCGGCAAAAATGTCGTGCTGTATTTTTACCCTAAAGACGACACGCCGGGCTGCACAATAGAAGCCAATGATTTTACCGGCTTGCTCGACCAATTTGCCGATCTGGATACAGTCATAATCGGCGTCAGCAAGGACACCTGCGAAAGTCACCGGGCCTTTATTGAAAAATTCGATCTCGCAGTGGAATTGCTGGCGGATACTTCGGGTGATGTCTGCGAAAGTTACGGCGTTTGGCAGGAAGTCGAAAAAGAAGGCGTCAAAAAAATGAAAATTGTCCGTTCCACTTTCATCATTAATAAAAATGGCATCCTGGAAGAGGCTCTGTACGGCGTCAATCACGAAGGTCATGCCCAAGACGTGCTTGACAGAGTTAAGACACTTGCTTGAGAGCCGAAAAGTCTGATCTGTCGGGAAGGCTATCAGCGCACCAGCGGCAGATAACCTTCCCGGTAACTGGGATAGTTGAAATGAAATCCGAGTGTTTTCAGACGCTGGTTATTGCAGCGCTTGTTCTGATCAGGATGAGTATCAACTGTGGTTTGAGCAATCGGCTGTGGATACTGTAATTGTTCAGCCAGCCAAGTCATAACTTCCCAAAGTGGTGCAGGCTGGTCATCACTGGCAAGATAACAATTATCAAGGGCGTGACCGGCTAAGTGCCGCGCTGACAAAAAAGCCAGTACGGCGGCGCAATCGTCCTGATGAATACGGTTGGTGAAATAAGGCGGATTGAATGCCAGCGTTGGCGTTTGTGCCGCCATTTTCAGCAAGCGTTCGCGGCCTGGGCCGTAAATACCTGAGAAACGCACAATGATATGTTGCGGATTATCTCCCTGCAAGAGCCGCTCCCCCTGACGAATAATTTTTCCGCTTGCCGAGGACGGGTCGGCGGCCGAGTTTTCATCAACCCACTCGCCTTTTGATTGACCGTAGACACTCGTGGAAGAAATAAAGAACCACTGCGGCGGCACAATTTGTGCGTTGAGACGATTGAGCAAATGCTGCAAGCCGGTTTGATAAACGGCCCTATACGCTTCAATATCCCGACGTCCCGGAGTCGGCATGTAAAAAACCTGCTCAAAATCAGAATCCAAATCAGCCAGTTGCTCAGGACAACACAAATCGGCCTGATAGTAAGGCATGAAGGGCTTACCTGAAACAGGCGGTCGCCTGCGTAGCCCTATTACCTTATGCCCTTGCGCCGTCAGTATTTTCGCAAACCTCACACCAATATCGCCGCAACCGGCAAGCAGAATTTTAGCCATGATCAATATGCTTGGGGGCAGCCCGTCAAAAATGATATACAGATATTTTCACCAGTCTTGATACAATTACCGCGATAATACCACGAGACACTCTATGAACATTACCACGGAAATAATCGGCTATTTAGCCGCAACCTTGACGACCCTTTCATTTTTACCACAAACCTTGTTGACCCTGAAAACCAGGGATACCGAATCGCTTTCACTCGGCATGTACAGCTTGTTTACACTGGGCGTGCTATTTTGGCTCATCTACGGAATTTACCGATCCGATAACGCGATTATCTTTGCCAACGCTATCACTCTGCTATTGGCAGCTTCTATTTTGAGCTGTAAGATTTATAACACGCTGGCTAAAAAAAGCGGTCGTGAGGGCGCGACCAAACTCTAAAGCGTCCCTTAGGAACGTGCATTTTATAACTTGTGCAACTGACTTGTCCTTTTGTCCGTCTTCTGCGTTGCGCAAACAGTTACATAGCTCACTATCGCTAAGTTTGCACGCCTTGAACCCAACACCTAAATTCCACAGGTCATTGACTATGATTTTGAATCATAGCCAATTTAGGTGTTGGGCAAAAATCTTAGCATCAGTTGCCCAAGTTATTTCATACCCATTCCTTACCGCCAAAGACAAAGCCCGCTCATTTTTTCGATGGCTTCCAACCGTTGCCGGTGCGCGGTTAACTCCGCCTCATCGCAAGCGATGACTTTCAGGCGCGGGCGCTCTGCCGACACGCGGCTGATTGCTTGCTCACCGTCGGCCATACCATCCGTCACGCTATCTTCATCGAGCAAGGAAGCTTGCCCCCCGGTCATCAGCAAATAAACATCAGCCAGGATCTCGGCATCCAATAACGCACCGTGCAAATCCCGGTGACTGTTATCGATGCCATATCGCTTACACAGCGCATCCAGACTATTGCGCTGTCCGGGATGCTTGCTTCTGGCAAAAGCCAGAGTGTCGAAAACATCGCTGTATTTTTCAACCGGGCCGATGCCATTGTTCAGCAATGCAAACTCATGATTGATGAAACCGACATCAAACGGCGCATTATGGATGATGAGCTGCGCGCCCCGGATAAAGCCGATAAAATCATCCACGACATCGGCAAACAACGGCTTATCAAACAGAAACTCATTGGTAATACCATGCACTTCAATCGCACCCGCATCGATAACCCGTTCAGGATTGATATAGCTGTGAAAATGCCGACCGGTAAGCCTGCGCTTCACCAGCTCCACACAACCAATTTCAATGATCTTGTGTCCTTCCTGGGGATTGATACCGGTCGTTTCAGTATCCAGAACTATTTGTCTAGCCAAAGGTTCAGTCATAAGCGGCTGTCATGCGTTAAAACAGGTAAGGATAAAATTACTGATATGCTTGATTTCTTCCAAACACAGCCCGTGTTCCATGACATATTCCCGCCACTCAACGGGGTATTGCAAGGCTGTGAGTCCTTCGCGGGCCGCCTTTGCCGCGCGTAAAGGCACGACCGGGTCCAGAACGCCGTGCGCCATCAGTATCGGCGTTGAATTATTCGCCGCCGAACGTTTGGTTTTCAATTGCTCCAGGGTCGGCAAATAACAAGACAGCGCCAGAATACCGGCCAGTTTATGCGGAAACAGCAAGCCCGCATGCAGCGCCATGACGCCGCCTTGAGAGAACCCTGCCAGGAGAATGTTTTCAGCCGCGATACCCTGATCCATTTCGTGCTGAATCAACTGACTTATTAATGACGCTGACTGCTCGATGCCGCGCCTATCGACATTATGCTCTATCGCCATGTCGGGAATATCGTACCAGGCACGCATCGCCATGCCGCCATTGATGGTAACCGCTTGCACGGGCGCATTGGGAAACACGAAATGAATGCCCAAAAGCTCACTCAGGCCCAGTTCTGGAACGATGCCCTCAAAGTCCGAGCCATCAGCGCCCAGGCCATGCAACCATATAATGGAATGACGATGGCGTGTTTTCGGCAATATTTCAACCCCATCGAATGGAAGCTTCATAGTTCTTCTCATTGCGGCCATTTGTAAAAAATATTTTTGTATTTAGCGGGCTAAAGCATCGATGCCCTGATTGGCCAGACTATCGGCCTTATCGTTACCTTTATCGCCCGAATGCCCTCTCACCCAGCACCATTCTATCTGATGCCGGGCGATTGCAGCATCCAGACGCCGCCATAAATCTTCATTTTTAACCGGTTTTTTCGCAGCCGTTTTCCAGCCTCTTTTTTTCCAGTTGGGCAACCATTCGGTAATACCCTGAAGCACATATTTAGAATCCGTATGCATTCGCACCTTGCAGGCACGGTTCAAACTTTCCAACGCTTGTATGGCCGCCATCAGCTCCATTCTGTTGTTCGTGGTATCGCGCTCACCGCCATACAATTCCTTGCTGCGATCCTGGTATTGAAGCAGAACGCCCCAGCCCCCAGGACCTGGATTGCCACGGCAGGCACCGTCGGTATAAACAATGACCGTATCAGTCATCTTTACTCAATCGCTGTGAAGACTCCAGACTGTTTAAAACGGCCAGTCGGGGCCGCTTGACCGTAGCGGGCGCCAATGGAATCAAAGTGTATCGCCGCTTAATCGCGCGAATCGCGTAGGCGGCGGTAAAAAAAGAAAAATAACCCGCTTTGAAATGGCCATGATGGTCCGATGGCGAATGCTCAATAGAAAACGATGCTGCCGACCGGGTTTCAAAGTTAAGCAGCTTCAGCCAGTCCAAAACCCGTTGCTTACTGATAAAGTGACCATGCCAGGAATCGGCCCATTTCTTTTTCTTGAGATACTGATAGCGTACCCAAAAACTCCAGGGACTGAAATTAATGATAATAAGATGGCCTTCGGGTTTGAGAACGCGCTCTATTTCCCGCATGGTCTGAAACCGATAAGGGTCAAACTCCAGCAGATGCGGTAACAAAATCAAATCAACGCTTTCGCTCTGAAGCGGCAAATTGCAGGATTTCGCCTGGATTTTTACTGCATCCGCCCAGCCCAGATTGTGGGCGTCCAATATCATAAAATTTTCATACAACGAGCAATCTATAAACTCATTTTCCCAGCCCAAGCCACCTATCTGTAAAACGCATTGCTTACAACCGACCATAATCGAACGCCGGATAAATTCGGCTTCGACTTGCCGTAAAAGCTCACCTCTGGGCGTTTGATACCAGGCAAATAAAAGTTGGCGTTTCATAAATTAAATTTCAGCATTCAAATTACGATGACATTGAATCAGGATAGGCTATACTGATATATTATTAATAACAATAACTACGGTCATAAATGATATGATTCAGATCAATTCTAACAGGTCATTAGCCTCTTTAACGTTTTTGATTTTAACCCTGGCCTCCGGTTGTGCCCAACAAGTCGGCAAAAACGCTTTGAATATCAGCCAAAAACCACCTGTCATAATTTCTGATGACTATTCCATAACACCCAACAGCGCCAGATTCGGCCGTTCGAAATTGCGTGACCCTGCTTTCCAGTCCGCGAAAAAAGAAAACCTCAACATCTGGCAACGCCTGGTTTCCCTTTATGCCCTGCCGGAAATTGAAAATGAACGAATCGATCGTGAAGTTTCCTGGTTTATCAGCCATCCCGACTACCTGGCCAGAGTTCAAAAACGCGCCGAGCCGTATCTGCATTTGATCCTCGAAGAAATCGAATCCAAAAACATCCCCGGCGAACTCGCCCTGTTGCCGATCGTTGAAAGCGCTTTCAAACCCGATGCCTACTCGTCGGCTCATGCCTCAGGACTCTGGCAATTCATTCCGGCCACGGGGCGTCTCTACGGTCTTCAACAAAACAACTGGTACGACGGACGCCGGGATGTTTACGCTTCCACCCAGGCCGCCACAAGTTATCTCAAAGACCTTAGCGAAACCTTTGACGGCGACTGGTTTTTAGCACTGGCCTCCTATAATTACGGCAAAGGCAATGTGCAAAAATCCATCGACAGAAATATGGCCAACGATCTGCCGACCGATTATTGGTCTCTCACCCTGCCGAATGAAACCTTCACCTATGTACCGAAACTGATGGCCGTGGCGAAAATTTTCGCCAATCCTGATCTGTATAATATTCCTCTGCAAGACATTCCGAACGAACCTTATTGCGAAGTTGTTCAGGTAGATTCTCAACTCGATTTAAAAAAAGCCGCCGAATTGGCCAACACCTCGACCGAGGAAATCATCCGATTGAATCCGGCTTTTAAACGAGCGAGCACCGCCCCCAACGGCCCGCATCGTTTGCTGATTCCGGTCGATCAAGCCGATATTTTTCGGGAAAATCTGGCCAGCTTGCCGCCCGCCGAACGCGTTGCAAAAAGAACCCGGGTCTTGGCGCAAAACCAGAGGCATCCTGCAACTTACTTAAAACATAAAATCAGTCGCGGCGAAAGCATAGGGCTTATCGCCCGAAAATACCGGACTTCAGTGGCTGCTATCCGCAAAGCCAATAAGCTTAAAAGCCAGACTATCCAAATCGGCCAATATCTCAACATACCGGTAAAAAACGTCAAATTCAAGAATCCGACCTTAGCCCAATCAGCACCCAAAAATCAGACTTATACCGTTCAGAAAGGCGATACTTTCTGGAAAATTGCCCGTCAATTTTCAGTCAGCTCAGACGACATTCATCAATGGAACAAGTTAACCGCCACTGCGACACTAAAAATCGGCCAAAAACTGCTTATCAAGTCTGACGCGAGGCAACTGGCATCAGCAAAATCAAACGATGACGCAGTCAGACAAGTCCGTTACACCGTCAAACATGGGGATTCATTGAGCGAGATTTCCCGTAAATTCAATGTCACTGTGACCAATTTGCGCAAATGGAATTCAAAAAAAGTGGGCAAATATTTAAAACCCGGCCAGCAATTAACCGTAGTGCTTGGCAAGACTACCTGAGAATTTAACCTCTTCCTTAGCCGCGCGAAGCCGTAGAATCCGGTGAACCAAAGCGAAGAACAAAAACAAAGCCTTCAAACGGGAAAACGCCCGGCTGGACCAAACGAGCAACCTACCGCTACGCGTCAAGGTTTGGGCGGCATAAAGATCCGCACCACGTCCAGCACCTAAATTGGCTATGATTTTGAATCATAGCCAATGACCTATGGAATTTAGATGCTGGGCGATTCCGTAGGGCGAAATTCATTCGTCCTCCTGACGATGATCTTGCAAAAAAACCGCTGCCAATTCCACGCTCAGAGGCTTACTGAAATAATAACCTTGCACACTATGGCAGCCCAGGCCGCGCAAAAACGCCGATTGCTCCCGGTTTTCAACGCCCTCCGCTACCACTTTAAGATTGAGCTGTTGCGCCATCGCGATAACCGCCGCAACAATCGCCTTGTCATTGGCATCGGTGGCGATATCGTTGATGAAAGACTTGTCGATTTTAAGCGTATCGATGGAAAATCGTTTGAGATAACTGAGCGATGAATAACCGGTGCCGAAATCATCTATTGAAATGCTTATTCCCTGGGCTTTCAACTGTTCCAGAATAGCCAGTGTCGTCTCCAGATGCTGCATTAAAATCGATTCGGTAATTTCCAGTTCCAGCATTTGCGGCGGCAACCCGCTGTATTCAAGCGCCTGAAGCACTGTAGTCAACAGATCATCGCCGCCGCAAAGAAATTGGCGCGAAGACAAATTGACCGCAATCTTCAGTGAATAACCACTCTGCCGCCATTTAGCCGCCTGAACGCAGGCGGCCTGCAACACCCAGGCGCCGATCGGCACGATCAACCCGGTTTCCTCGGCCAGAGGAATGAAATCGAAAGGCGCTATCATGCCCAATTCCGAATTGTTCCAGCGCAGCAAAGCTTCCATGCCAATCACCCGGCCGCTTTCAAGTTCAATCTGCGGCTGGTAATGCAGTGCCAACTCATCTCGCTCGAGCGCCCGCCGCAGATGCTTTTCCAACTTAATGTAAGCTTTGGCCTCGGCATTCATCTCAGCGGTAAAAAACTGATAATTGTTCTTTCCCTGCTTTTTGGCGTGATACATCGCAGCATCTGCGGCGGCCAGCAAATCATCCGTTTGCTGTGCATGGTCCGGGTAGATGCTGATGCCGATACTGGTGCTGATAAAAATCTCATGCGCGGCTATTGTTACAGGGGTTTCCAGCGCTTTGAGAATTTTTTCGGCGACTTGGGCCGCAGCCTGGCCATGACCAAGATTGGCCAGCATCACGACAAATTCGTCGCCGCCCAGACGCGCGGCGGTATCTTCTTCGCGAATACAAGTCGTCAGGCGCCCGGCGACAACTTTAAGCAGCTCATCACCCAGCGCATGACTCAAGGTATCGTTGATCAGTTTAAAATTATCCAGATCCAGAAAAACCAGCCCAACCCGCGTTTGCATGCGCCGGGCGTGTGTCAATGCCTGGGTAACCCGATCATTCAACAGTGTCCGGTTCGGAAGGCCGGTCAAAGGATCGAAATGCGCCAAATAATCCAGGCGCTGCCGGGCGCGCTTGACTTCCTCCACTTCACGGGCATTGTCAAGCACCAGCGACAGCGAATGCGCAAAGCTCAAGGCGATATCTTCTTCGACTTGGGTAAAAGTTTCGCCGCTTACTTTATCGCATAGATAAATGCGCCCATAAACGCGGCCAGATAAGGAAATGGGTACGGCCAGCAACGATTTCATGGCGGGATGATGGGGCGGAAAGCCGACGTTTCTGGGGTCTTGCGACATATCGTCGAGCCTGAGCGAAACATTATCCTTGATTACCGCACCCAAAAGCCCCCGTCCTTCAGGTAAATGGCCGATTTGCTCAGCCTGTTCTGGACTGATGCCGGTATAAATGAAATGCTCGAGCGCTCCGGCACGATCGAGTATGCCTATCGCCCCATAACGCACTTCGAGTAATTTGGCCAGGACCTCAATGCCGGTTTGCAGTAAATCCACTTTCAGCGAAGTATAAGCCAGAACACCCAGCAAACTGCGCGAAGCCTCATATAAATGGGACAGTTTTTCCGCCCAGTCTTTGGTTTTTTCGTGCTCGCAGGCGAGTTGTCCGCGCAAGCGCCCGGACTCGTCAAGTAAGGTTTTTTCACGCGCCAAAAGCGCTTCCAGAATACTCTGCCGGGTCAGTGCTCCGATAAACTTTTGCCCTTCCAGAACCGCCAAGACATCGAGCCGATGCTCGTCCATGACGGCAAGCGCCCGCTGCACACCTGTTTGGGGCGTTACGGCCAATAATGGACGGTGTTCGGTCAGGTCGGCGAATATCCAGGAAGGATGCCGGACAATATCATGCTCGCACGCCAAACCGCAAAATTCACCCTCGTCCACGGACCCGCAAAACACCGCAAACACGGTCTTGGATATTACGTTTTCAGGCCGCTCCTGCTCCAGGACACGCACAACATGAGGCCACAGACAGGCCTCTGCGGTCAGTTTTTTCATTCGATGCCTGTGGTCAAAGAAATTTTGACATCCATTTCAACTTGCAATATTTCATCCTCGCCCAGCAAGGGCTTGATCTGTTTCAGCACGAATCCGGCCAGCGCTTCTCTGGAAGTGCGTCTTAACAAGGACTGCCGCACCAATATATCGCTGATGATGTCATCGTCCACTTCGATATGTTCAAAAGGCGCTTTGATAAGCAGCTCCAGCGCCCGGCGCATGGCGATGCAACCGATGGGGGCATTCTTGCCTAAAACCAGCATGTCCTTTAAAGGCGGTATGGCGTATTCGGAAATACGGGCGCTGATAAAAGTTTCGTATTTGGATGCTGATAACATAGTTAAAGGAATAGCTGTGTTTGGTTTTTATTAGCCGTAAAGTTTAGCATTATTTATCTGTTCCGTTATTCATTTTGGAATAAACCTCGGGTCAAATTGATCCCAAAGCTGCGTTTTTCAAGCGATTTTCTGTATCATTTAACACCATGCGAATCATCCCAGTCATCGACTTAAAAAATGGACACGTTGTTCACGCACAACAAGGAAACCGTGATTTTTATCGGCCTCTGCGCTCACCTTTAAGCCAAAGTTCGGCCATTGAAGCCGTCATTGAAGCTTTTTTAAGGCTTTATCCCTTTACCGTTTTTTACCTCGCCGATTTAGATGCCATTACCCGAAGCGGACATCACCATGACTTGATCGGCACTGTTTTGAAAGCTTACCCGGAAGTCACTTTTTGGGTCGATGGCGGTTTCAACCTCCTACCCGAACAGTATGTCCGGTTCGATAATTTCCTCCCGGTCATCGGCTCGGAATCGCTGCGTAACTCCGACCTGGCAAGCCTTTCCGGTCTAAACGGCAAGTTCATTTTATCGCTGGATTTTTCTGGCAACCAGCTGTTGGGTGCAGGCGATATTTTTGTCAATCACAAGTTGTGGCCCGCTACCGTCATCATCATGACGCTAGGCCAGATAGGCACTGATCGTGGTCCCGATTTTGACAGGCTGGCCGCGTATCGCCAGCGTTTCGGTGAGAAAGACTTTGTCGCAGCAGGCGGCATCAGGAATAAACAGGACCTGACTCACCTGCAACAGACAGGCATTCATCATGCCCTGATCGCCAGCGCTTTGCATTCCGGCGCCATTACAGCAAGCGATATTGAAGCCTTGAACTGAAAACGCGTTTTAAGTTTTTTTCAGGCAAAAAAATACCCCGACTAAGCGGGGTATTTTTACATCCAAAACTAAACCTAAATGATCGACTTAGTTTGCTGCGAATGGATGTGTGGCAGTGGCTTTAGCGGCAACCACTTCTTTTGCGGTAGGGCTACCTGCAATAGCGCGCTCCAAAGCTTCTTTAGTCGCTTTGTAGTTATACTCTTGAATTTTGGCATCGTCTTCAGCCAGCCAGTGAATGAAAACACCGACTGAAATGAACAGGTCATCGGCTTCATCGGCAGGGATTGTACCGTTTTCAACAGAATCAGCAACAGCCATGGCGACACCGCGTTGCGCTGGGCCGAACATTTGAACCGCTTGTTTGGCGCCTTTGATGGTTACTTTATTGAACAATATGGTTGCGGGTTTAACCATCAGGTTTGGGGCAACAACCGCCAACAAAGTGGAAAAACCGTCTTTGTTGTTGGTCAAAGCGTTTGCAAAAGCCGTTTCAGCAGCAGAACCACGAGGGCCGATGATCAAATCGATGTGAGCAACTTCGTTGCCATCACCGACCAATGATTCGCCAACGCGTAAGTTATTGATTTTTGCCATGCTAATTGTCTCCTTTGACGGACAGTAGAAAATATAAAAATAAATTTTGACATGAAATGCCGGTTGAGATGTTGACCCAATCCTTTTGCAACAGTATTAGAAAATTAATCTGTGTAAAAATCCTCTAATGATGCAGCCAGCACTGTCGCCACAGTTAGATCTGCGCTTGTGCCCGGATTGATGCCTTGAGACTTAAACGCCTGATCGATACCGCGAAGCATCGGTTCAAGCTGCTCGGGATTCGTTGATTTTTCCAACGCCTCTTCGAGTAAAGCCATTTTTTCAGCGACCCAGGAAGAGTAACGATCTCCGTACTTTCGCACAATGTGGCTATCGGAATAACGACTCAACAAGCCGGTATAAACCGCTAAAGCCGCCCATTTTTTCAAACCCCATTGATTGAGTCGGGAATTATACCTTAGAATGGCAAAATCAAAAATATCTTTATACGCCGTGCAATACTGCAAGGCAATTCTGTCCCTGTCACGGGCCATTTGCATCGCTTCGAGCAAAGTGACTGAGGCCGACCTCGCCACGTCCTGCTCATCGGCAGCGCCTAAGCCGCCCGGCGCCGCCAGCGTAATGGCTTTGAACGCGAAGGCGGCATCGGCGATTGTGGTTTCATTCAACACCTGGCGCAAGCTTTCGCGCAAGGGCAAAGAACGCCCGCAGCGAAAGGCTGCCTGCAACAGCGGCGCGCAAAGCAATATGACACCTAAATTGGTATTGCAGCCGACCGCTTCGCGCGTGGCCTTTACCCCATGATAAATCTTCTCGCCCAGTGACAATGCGGGATTACACAAAGCCTTCGCGCTGACTTTTGCACTGACTCTGAAATCTTCCACCGTCATGTCGTGGCCGCCGGCATAGACACTGACGTTACCCGGTTTGAACGCTTGCAGCTCAATCTCGCAAGCTTCAAGATAAAGCTCTGCAAGCTGCCCGGCAGCCATCACGAGGCCACCGCTTGTAATTGGGGGCAGCCGCCGCCCAGATGTCGGTCGATCAAGTCATCGGCCAAAGCTTGCGCGACATTGACCGCACACACTTTTTGCAAGCCTTTCCAGGCCGGAATGCTGTTGACTTCGATAACCGTATAGCCTGTGCCTCGGGCGCGGATAATATCGACGCCCGCATAGTCCATCGCCAATACCGCCGCCGCCTTGACCGCCAACTCGGCCAGTTCGTCATCGAGCGCCACCGGCTCGCACACCGCGCCCTGGGCGACGTTATTGAGCCAGGACAGACCTTTCCGGCGCATGGCCGCAATCGCCCGGCCATTGATCACAAACACACGAATATCCGAATAATACTTATCCTGACCTTCGACAAAGCGCTGCAAATAATAAATACCCCGGCTACTGGTCAGCCAAAATAAATCCAGCATTTTTTCGATGCGCCTGACGCCCTCGCCCTGGGAACCGAACAAGGGTTTACTGATCACCATATGGCCTTCACTCAATTCCCTCTCAACCCGCGCCAACGCGTCCTTTCTGTCGTGTAAAACCCAGGTCAGAGGCGTCGGCAATCCGTTTTGATGCAGCAAAAAACTGGTCATGCCTTTATCGACGCTGCGCTCGATAGCACGACCGTCGTTATAAACCGGAATGCCGATGATTTTCAAGGCATGAAGAATATCCAGATAAAACACCACCTGTTCCAGTGAACCACCCGGCACGCCCCGGACAAACACGGCATCCGGCAAACCCGACTCAAAACCCTGAATGGATACGGGGCCTGCCGCACCTTCGAGCTGAAACTTGCATTCGGTCAAGGACACATAATGAGAAGCATAACCCCGGCTGGCGAAAGCAAGGCGCAATTGCTGGCCATGCCAGCCCGGGTCGTCCGTAAAAACAGCAATTCTACCCACGCACGCACTCTAGTGATAAATTGATTCAAAGACTGAAAGACTGATCCAGCAGGGCATTATCCAGACGCCCGGCACGAAAGCTTTTGCCCGACTCGACCGCCGTGACAATAACGCTGGCGGGACTGAACAATAGGGCATCGACTTTGAAAAAATCGTAATTATATTCCTTGAACACTTCGGCAAAAGGCCTGCCGTAATCTTTAGACGTTGAGCTGGGTAACTGTGTGGCCAGTTTTTCAGCCGCCTCGTCACTGCCTTCAACGAACAGATGCACTTGCCCCGCGAACAGGATAGCGTCGTTGGTGCGCCCCATGGCCTTGATAAAATCGGGATGGGGCGGACAGACGGGTGCGCTGCCGCTGCCGTCGATAATATTTTGCAGAGGAAAATGCAAGGCATGGGCCTTGTGCAGAGCCACTTCCAGCACCCTGGCGACAACCTGAACGCCACCTGCCAGACTGCTGGTGGGCGTCACGATCAGCGTCAAATGCGCCGGATCGAGCCTGCACGCTTTAGCGATTTTTTCAACCAGCTCAGGCGGCGGCAAAGCGTCATTTTCGATCACCAATACCGTGGCATCGGCTGTGTCGTGATAGCCCAGCTCTTTATACAGTTCTTCCACCGGCTCCTGTTGTCCGTTTTTTTCTTTCGTCGCCATCGCGCGCGCAGGGCCTGATCCCAGGGCATAATATTTTTCATGCGACAAGCTCCAGCCCGCATACTGGCTGCCTAAACAAGCCAACACCGGATTGCCGGTATGAACATGCAGGGTCAATGGCCAGTTTTCGGTATAAGTGCTGTGACTCAGGTTCACGCTACCCATGCCGCCCAAACAGATTTCGGCAATGATTCGACCCGCTTCCAAACCACCGGGAACATTGATACCGGCATCGATAAGCGTGCAGCCGTTTTCCAGCCGGCTCACCCTGACTCTTAATTTATCCGCCTGCCCTATCAATGTTTCGACCAGCGGTCGTGTCAGCTTATTAATGCTCGCTGTATATTCCATAGTGAAAATGCCCTGCTTTTAAATAGTTAACAATAATCTGTTCAGTCGCCCGCAGCCGTTCAAAAACCTGCCGGGGACTTTCAGCGCGTGCAATCATACTGCATATCGGCTGCCCTTTGCCAATTACCAGACCCGGCGCGGGTAAATCCACGCAGCTTTCAGGCCATGGCAAAGACTCGGGTATTTGCCAGTCTCTATCGGCGTAAACAAGCCGATAGCCGCAATAGCCCTCGGAGCGGCTGCCGGTATGTTCAAGCCGCCCTCGGCATGCCTGCTCATGCCGCCTCAACATATCGCCGTCATAAAGCTGCATACTGGCCGAAGGACGGGGATTGATTTCCAGCACAAAAACAGCTTCACCCTGCACGATAAAATCCAGGGTATTCAAGCCTTTCAACCCATACCGGCACACCAGTACATCGAGCCAGCGGCTGACACGCTGTTCCTGTTCGCGTGACAAAGGACTTTTATTGATGATGCCGGCAAATACAAATTCATTTTGCGAATCGAGCGTTATCGACGCTTGGGTATTGAAACCCAACACCTGAAAGCTGCGGCCATCGGCCAAAAACAGCACTGAACCGGAAATACCCCGGAGCATTTTTTGCCAATACACTGCGTTATCGTCAGGCAGGAGACCGGCAAACCGGCGGATACCGACACCGCCCTCCCCTTGCAAAGGTTTGACCAGCCACCGGCCCGGTTTTTGCGGCAAGGAAAAAGTCACTTCAGGATAAGGGATGCCGAGCCGGGCCAGCAGCGCAAAAAAATTGGCTTTATCAAGAATAAGGCGAAAGGTGGCCGCATCATTACCGACCAAATCAAACTGCTGCTCCAGGAATTTCACGCACTCGGGCACACGTTCCAGGCCACTGCCATAAATCGCCCGGGCAAAGGCATACCGGTCTTTGAAGTAGCCGATAGCCGCCTTCAGATTTTGCAGGTTCAGAGCTTTTACCTGAAGAACCGCTTCGGCAAAGCTGCGGGTATCGAGGTCGCCATACAAATCGACGACCAAAGGTATCAGGCCCGACTGCCTTGCCGCCTGCGCCAACAGGCGTCCGGAACCTGCGACAACCAACAAATAGTCATTCACCACGCAAACACACAACATAAGACCCAGCAATGAAATTACTCAGACCCAACCTGGCCGCCGCTATTACGGGCACTCACTATCATAAAACTCAAGTTGTCATGCTCCGCAAATCGCTGTTTGGCCTGGCTTACCACCGTTTCAGCCGCCGCCACATTCTGAAAAGCACAAAATCCGGTGGGTCCCCATGACGTTTGGCCAATGGCCACGGCGCCTTGCCGCTCCAGCCAGGCCATGGCTTTGGCCACTTCCGGACTGGTAAAAACACCGCCTTGCGCGGCCGCGAAATGTCCGCCCACGGATTGTTGCAATTGACTGATGACGGCGCCGAATTTATCGATGTCCGCTTCTGCGACCGCCGGCAAGCCCTGCATCAACAAAAGATAACACAGCCGCGCCGCTTCCTGCTGCGGAAAAGGCGGCAAGGTTTTAAATGCCTGCAATTCCAGGGCGCCGTGCAAGCCTTGTCCGCGTGCGTCGAACACTAAAACAAAACGCCATTGTCCGGGGATTTTCATATGCGACAAAACCGGCGGAGTCACGGTATGCTCGCCCCTGCCGCCATCGACGACCAGACCACCGCGCTCGAACACACCAATACCGATACCGGAACGTTTGCCCCGCTCGGTCAATTGCGCAATGTCACGAATATCCAGCCCCAAACCGTAATAATGGTTAAGCCCCGCGCCGATAGCGAGGGACATTTGCGTGCCGGAACCCAGTCCGATATGTTCGGGAATCGCCGTTTCCACGTCGATATGCAGCGTATCGGAAACATTCAAAGCGGCGCATAAGCGCTGCGCGCATTTCCCGGCACGCACGGAAGACTCACCGGTTGAAGTTAAATGCCGGGCTGATGTGATCGTTATACGCGTACTGATTTCGTTGAGCGCCACGCCGATACTGCCGAAATGCCGCCCGAGGGAACCGCTTAAATCCATGAACCCCATATGCAAGCGCGCCGGCGCCAGTACCCAGACTTTAGAAAATTGCATGAAGTTTAACTATTCCACAAAGAGCACGAATCAAGGCATTATACCCAACTGACCGGGAAATTTGTTAAATTCGCCCAAGCCATTGGGCCACTTCAGTCAAATCATGGCAATTCAGGTCACATTGCGTCAAAGTGTCACTATCAGCAGGCTGTGTTGACGGCACAAAAAGCGCAAAAGCCCCGGCCGCCTTCGCCGCCATTATGCCGACAGGCGAATCTTCCAATACCAGGCACTGAGTGATGGCGACCGACAAGCGCTTGGCGACCGCCCAAAAAACAGCAGGATCGGGCTTGCCCTGCGCCACTTCATCACGCGCGACAATCACTTGAAAAACATCGGTGAGTCCTGCCATATCCAGACATTCCAAAGCATTCGCCCGATTACTGTTAGTTGCCAGGGCATAAGGCAAATTGCGCCGGACAATCAATTCGAGCAAATCCTGAAAACCCGGTTTTACGGCAATGCCCTGCGCCTGGACATGGCGGCGCCAGCACAGGGCGCTGATCCGGCCAAATTCATCCGGATCGAAACCCGCGCCGTAAAAATCGCATAGTTTCCGCTCCACCGCGCGGTAGTGAAGCCCCGACAAGGACCTGCAAAAAGACTCTGAAAGCTCGAAACCCAGCACCTTAGCCGCTTGCCGCCAGGCGGCAAAAAAACTGCTTTCGGTATCGAGCACCAGGCCGTCCAAATCGAAAATAACCGCTTTGATGTCCAAACGCTCAGCCAACTACCTTGATAAATTCGGCTTCGGCTTCACGGCTGGAGCCAACCACGATACGCCATACACCAGCCTCGGACTTCTCCAGGCAACCCGCCACTTCGATGCGTTCACCGGCCAAAGCCTGACCGGTATAGGTCGCTGTGTAACTGACCACCGATTTGATCTCCGGGTGTTCGACTTGCAATAGCGCCGGATAATCAAAAGCCATAGCCGCATCGCTCACCGGACATTGCAACACAATTTTCCCGTATTTTTGCCAGCGCTCATCTGCAACCGCCGTCTGATTGACCAAGCTGAGATCGAATTTGCGGCCATTGATCAGCGCCTTGTTGTCTTTACGCTGCTCATGCCGGCGATACTCTTCCAAACTCAAATGGCAACCGCGCCGATCATAAGACGCCAGCCAATCCGCTTCGCCAAGATCTTGCAGCAAGCCGCGCCCGATGAGCTCGCGGACGGCTGTTCTGGCCTGATGAAACTGCACCCGGTCATAAAATACCAGATCGATATCGGAGTTGACGTTCTGCGCACCGAGCAGCAGCGAGCCGGTCACGCCCATGACTTTGACATCAATGCCCAGCTCTCTGAAAAGGCGGTACAACCGTTGCAAATCCTTTTCCACGGGATCATGGCAAGGGTCTTGTACAATCGCGGGCAAACGCTGCCGAGGCTGATAATGCCGACTGATGCGCGAGGCCGGAACAGCATGTAAATGGGCATCTTTTAGTGGTGAATAATACCGGTACTCGGGGTAATGTTGGTCAAGCCAGGCATTGGCTTGCAGGGTAGATTGTTTTTGCCAGCCGGTTTGGCTCATGACATAACGCAAAAAGCACAGCACACGGCCTTGCTCTGTGCCATTTTCGACCACGGCAAAGACCAGTCCTTCCGACGTTTCGATAAAATCTTTAACCCGAAACACAATAAAGCCCCCTACCGCTACAAAAGCGTTTTTATTTCGGGATAATGCGCCAAAAGCTTTTGCCTGAATGCTTCAACCTGCGCCTCATCGTTGCGCTCGGCTCTGGCAATGGGAACACTGATTTCGCCCATGACGGTCATCGGGGATGGCGACAAAAACAGCAAGCGGTCAGCCAAAGCAATCGCTTCGCGCAGGTCGTGTGTGACGAATAAAACCGTATGCGGACGCCGTTGCCAGAGTTCCAGCAGCAAGTTTCTGACTTGCCGGGCGGTCGGCGCATCCAGCGATACGAACGGCTCGTCCATTAACAGTATATCGGGATTGACAGCGAACGCCCGGATAATCGAGACGCGCCGACTCATGCCCAGCGACAGCCGTTCCGGATAGACATGCTGCGCCTGCGTCAATTGCATGATGTCCAGCAGCGCATCCACCGTTTCCGGCGCATGCTCCCCGGCCAGGGCCAGAGTAATGTTTTCCCGTACCGTACGCCAGGGCAAAAGGCGCGGATTTTGAAAAACATAGCCGATGACCGGTTTTTTATGCCCGGTCTCCAATCGGATGTCGCCTTTAAAGTCGGGATCGAGTCCTGCAATAATATTCAATAATGTGGTTTTACCGCAGCCGGAAGGCCCCACCAGACAAATAAACTCGTTTGAAGTCAAAGTCAGTTTCAGGTTGGCGATGGCCCGATGGGCGGGCGCCGTGCCCTGGGCTGAATAGGTTTTGCTGTGAATGTCGATAGCAATGGCTGTCATCGGCGCCACCTTTGAGCTTTTTTATCCAGAGGTTTTAAAATGACCAGCTCGATCAGTTGAATCACCGCGACAAAAGCCAGCGTGTAAGCAAGAATACCGGCGACATCGAACAACTGAAAAAACAAATGCAATTGATAGCCCATGCCTTGACTTCGTCCCAGCAATTCGACGACCAGAATGATTTTCCAGATCAGCGCCAGTCCTGAGCGGGTGGCGGCCATCAGGAACGGATGCAGTTGCGGCCAGACCACATGAATAAAGGTTTTTCGCCGCCCGAAATGATAGCAGCGCGCCATCTCCAGTAAATCCTGATCCAGCGTGCGGGTGCCTTCCCGAACCGTTACGACGACATTGGGCAGCTTATTGATCACGACCGCCAGAATCGCCGCCGACTCGACCAGGCCGAACCAGACGTAACACAAAATAATGGCGACCAGCGCCGGAATGTTCAAAAAAATAACCAGCCAGTTATCAAAAAAAGCATCCAGCGCTTTGTTGCAGCCTAAAACAATGCCAAGAGCGCAGCCAAGCAGCATCGCGATTGTGAAACTTACCACCAGCCGAAACAGGGTGATACCCAGATGATAGGGCAACTGGCCGGAAACAGTTTCTTGCCAGAATACCTTGGCCACGACGGCGGGCGTGGGCAGCGTATTGCTGTTCAGATAAAACGCGAGAAACTGCCACAAACCCAGCAACAGCAATAATGACAAGGCATTGAGAAGCTGAAGGCGATAGCGGTTTTGAAGTAAACGCATTCAGTCGGTTGACCAGAATGTGCCGGGTTGTAAAGCGCTGCCTGCGCCGGTCAAACGGTTGTCGCTGAGGTTTTTCAATAGCTGATATATACGCCCGGCCGCTTGCCGCTCTTTTTCACCCCAGCTATCGATGTTGCCGTCGCAATAGCGGAGGCGTAATTTGTTTTGCGTGACCGTATCCTCGGCTTGCGTGAGCGGGATAATTTTTTGCCAGGCGCTGTCGGATTGACACAGCGTTTGCCGGACTTGCCGGGTGCTATTCAAAAAACTGTTGATGCTTTGCCGATGCTGCTCGCCAAAACTTTGTCTGAACACATAGCCTAAAGTAGGCACTGCTTCGTTGATGCCGAGCCCTTTGACAATATCCCGGCCATCGAGCACTTGCCGGTAGCCCTGCGCTTCGAGACGGGCGGCAAAATGCCAATAGGTCATAACGGCATCGAGACGCTGCCTGAGCAATTGCTGGCTCAGGATAGGCGGCGCACCGAAGACCTTCTCGACGGATGCGTTTAAATCCAGCGACTGCCTCTGCCCCAGCGCTTGCA
Organism: Gammaproteobacteria bacterium HGW-Gammaproteobacteria-3; assembly: GCA_002843155.1. GTDB lineage: Bacteria > Pseudomonadota > Gammaproteobacteria > Methylococcales > Methylomonadaceae > PGZD01. Next base: position 31,776 of record PGZD01000023.1, on the reverse strand, counting down.
GCAACAGCCAGTTTTTATCGAGTTCGCCACCGGCCAGTCCCAGGCGTTTGCCCGGTAAATCCTTGAGGCTGCGGATGGGACTGTTTTCAGGCACCACCAGCGCGCCGGACGTATTTGAATAGGGATAAAAAGTAAAATCCTCGCCACTCGCGCGTAACTTCGACACCCAAATCCAATCGGACACAATGATATCGACGGCCCCGGATTGCAGCGCGATTTTACCCGCTTCCGGATTGGCCACCGGATGAATTTCCAGGTCAAATGCCGCCGAATCCAGCAGTTTTTGTTGTTTTAACGCTTCTATTTCCCAGGCTACCGTACCAAAAGCCAGAATACCCAGACGCAATGTCACAGGCTTTGCGGCAACACTGTTAAAGCTAAACAATAACAACAGACATCCAATCAAACGGCCATTAAATTTCATAAGCTCTAAATCCTGACAATTGCAAACTTCACGGGACGCATTTTAACCAGCAATTCCCAGTTTGAGTGTTTTCGCGGTATTTCGGGAGCGGCGCATGTCTGGCGAGGAGCGCCGTAAACCCTTCCATGTGGGCTTGACGGCGGCTTCCCTGCCGCCGACATCCTCGCCAGCCCACCCCACACCCTCTTCCGTTTTCAAATTGAGAATTGCTGCATTTTAACCCATCCCCGGCGTGAGGCGGGAATGTTTGTGGTACTATGCTGTCCATATTAAATAGTTAGTCATTCGCACCGCTTATGAGTTCATTACCGCCCCTTAAGCAATTGATCGACCGTTTCGGCAGAAGCGTCGATTATTTGCGCATTTCAATTACCGACCGCTGTGATTTTCGCTGTCTTTATTGCATGGCCGAAGACATGACCTTTCTGCCGCGCGCCCAGGTTTTGACGCTGGAAGAAATTCATAGCCTGGCCCAGGCTTTTGTCGAATTGGGTGTAAAAAAAATCCGCATCACCGGCGGCGAGCCACTGGTGCGCAAAGGCGCCCTGCAATTGCTGGAAAACCTGGGTCGTCTGCCCGGATTGAAAGAACTGGTCATGACCACCAATGGCTCGCAGCTTGGAACATTGGCGCCGACGCTAAAAGCGGCCGGAGTCAAACGGCTCAATATCAGCCTGGATACGCTCGATGCCGATAAATTCAAAGCCATCACCCGCACCGGCAATTTACAGCAAGTTTTAACAGGCATAGCCGCCGCCCGACAAGCAGGATTCGAGCGCATAAAAATCAATGCGGTGATTTTAAAAAACCGCAACCATGAAGAAGTGGCCGATCTGGTACGCTTTGCCGTCGATAATCAGCTCGACATCAGTTTTATCGAAGAAATGCCATTGGGCGAAGTCGATCAGCATAACCGTTCCGAAGCTTATTATCCCAGCGATTTGATCAAGGCCGATCTGGAGCGTACCTTTACACTGCTGCCCAGCACTGAAACAACCGGCGGACCGTCAAAATATTTCTGCGTCGCAGGAACTCTGTCCAAAGTAGGTTTTATCTCGCCGCACAGCCACAATTTCTGCAGCACCTGCAACCGGGTGCGTCTGACCGTGGAAGGCCGTCTGCTGCTGTGCCTGGGTAATGAGCATTCGGTCGATTTGAAACGAGTCATCCGCGCCCATCCCGGCAACCACGAAGTTTTGAAAAAAACCATCGTCGATGCCATGCGGATAAAACCCGAAAAACACGAATTCAATATTCACGAACAGCCGGTCATTTTCCGCCACATGAATATGACCGGCGGCTAGGGAATGTGCATGAAATAACTTGAGCAAGTTTTATTTTTAAACCATGAAGAACAGAAAGGCACGAAGGATTAAAATCTTCATGGTCATTGCGTAAATTAATTTATGCCTGCTCTTAAGCTGCCGACACAAAACTTAAAGCACGCTCTGCTATAAGTTTTACCCGCAATCCATCTCACCCGGAAGATTTTATGTCCTTTGCCGCCCTCGGCCTGACCGATGAACTCCTTAAAGCCGTAGCCGAACAAGGCTACCAGGAACCCACTCCGATTCAATTGGCGGCGATTCCCGTGATACTGCAAGGCCGCGATGTCCAGGCCCTGGCGCAAACCGGCACCGGCAAAACCGCCGGTTTTACTTTGCCCCTGCTGCAAAAACTGGCGGCGGTCACTTACAAGAAACCCCGTCCCGTGCGCGCACTGGTGTTGACGCCGACACGGGAGCTGGCGGTACAAGTTCATGACAGTGTGCGCACTTACGGCAAGCATGTAGCGGTATTTGCCGAAGCCATTTACGGCGGCGTCAGCATGAATTCACAGACGCAACGCTTGCGCCGGGGCTGCGATATTGTGGTGGCGACACCCGGACGCCTGCTGGATCATGCGGGACAACAGCATATCGATTTGAGCCGGGTGGAAGTGCTGGTGCTGGATGAGGCCGACCGCATGCTCGACATGGGCTTTAGCCGCGACATCAAGCGCATACTCGATCTTCTGCCTGCCCCGCGTCAGAACCTGTTGTTTTCGGCCACTTTTCCGCCAGCCATAAAAACCCTGGCCGGGCAATTATTGCACGACCCGGTTGAAATCGAAATTGCCGGTCAAACCATAGCTGCCGATACCGTGTCCCAATTGGTTTATCCGATTAAACGCGAATACAAACGGGAATTGCTGTCTTATTTGATCGGCAGCAGCAACTGGCGGCAGGTATTGGTGTTTGTGCGTACCCGGCATGGCGCCGACCGTCTGGGAGAACAATTGCTTAAAGACGGCATTCGCACGGGGGTGTTGCATGGCGACAAATCCCAGGGCGCCCGTAGCCGCGCCCTGGCGAGTTTCAAGGCCGGAAACATAGCGGTATTGGTGGCAACCGATATTGCCGCGCGCGGACTCGATATCGACCAATTACCGCATGTCATTAATTTTGATCTACCCGCCCTGGCCGCAGCCGAAGACTATATTCACCGCATAGGCCGCACAGGACGCGCCGGACTTCGCGGCGAAGCGATTTCGCTGGTGTGCCCCGAAGAAGCAGTACAACTGGCGGCTATCGAAAAATTATTGCAGCACCCTATTCCACGCGTGGCCGATACCGGCTATGAAACGGTATCCCTGGATGTTGTCCCGGCACGGAAAATACCGAAAATCCTTAAGAAATCCCCTAAAAAACCGCCTGAAAAACCGCTCTCGGCTAAAAAAACGCGCCCGTTTGGAAAAAAACCGGCCGAAAACAAATCACGCCGAACAACCGGCAAGCGTTGAAAACACAGCCCACTTTGCCAAAAATAATACAGCGCGTAGCGCGTAGGTTGGGGTGACGACAGGAACCCCAACACGACAGCCACAAAAGCACCCGCCGTCGGCCCAGTGACTCATAGGCCATCGATGTTGGGGTTCGTTACCTCACCCCAATCTACGGCCCTGGTTTTACTTGAGTCGTTGCCGACAATTTGCTACTGTTTGAGCATTATCCCTTGTAACTGCTGGAGCTTAATTATGATCGGCACAATAACGGCCTTAATCATCGCTTTCTGGTTTTACAAAAATGCCGAAGCCACCGGTAAAAACCCGCTGTCATCGGCGGCAGTGGGATTTTTAGCTTATTTGATCCCCTGCATCGCCTGGACTATTATGCTAACCCCGAGCCTGCGCAATACCGTCGAGCATAACCCCGGCACACTGTTTGCGCTGTTTGCCAATTATGCCTATATCCTGGCCGGCATTGCCTCTGCGGTCTGGGTCAAATTCAAGTATTTCAAACAACCCGAATCGTAAACACACAACTTCTGTACTGCCACAAAACCTGACGAGGATTACCGATGACACAATTATTATCCGAGCAACAAGCCGAAGGTCTTGCCAAGGAAGTTTATGGCGATATTCGCAAAACCTTCGGCATGGTTCCCAATTTATTCAAAGCCATGGCCGCAGCCGACCCTCACTGGCTGGCGCAAAACTGGCAGCGCGAAAAAACCATCATGATCGAGGACGGGCCGCTGGATCGAAAAACCCGGGAATTGATTGCCATGACCGTTTCCATCGTCAATCATTGTGAATACTGCACCTACGCGCATGAAGCCATGGCCCGCCAACTGGGCGCATCCAAAGCGGAAATCAACCATGCCAAGCGTGTGATCGAGCTGTTTTCGAGCTTCAATGCCATCGTCAATGCCTACCCCGACCTACCCTGCGATATTAAACCGAAAGATTAGAAATGGGCATGAAATAACTTGCGCAACTGACGCCAGGATTTTTGCCCAACACCTAAATTGACTATGATTCAAAATCATAGTCAATGCCCTGTGGAATTTAGGTGCTGGGTTCAAGGCGTGCAAACTTAGCGATAATGAGCTATGTAACTGTTTGCGCAACGCAGAAGACGGACAAAAGGACAAGTCAGTTGCGCAAGTTATAAAATGCACGTTCCTTGAATACCCGATCAACAGAATCAAAGCGAGGTAAAAGACTTATGAAAATTGAATTCGATCCCCAAGCGGATGCGGCGTACCTCGAATTGATCGATGGAACAAACTCCCGGAGATAAGACGATGACTGATTGTTTGTTTTGTAAAATGGCGGCAGGTGTAATCAAGCCGGATACGGTTTATGAGGACAACAAGGTGCTGGCTTTCCGGGACATCAATCCGCAGGCGCCGGTACATATTCTTGTCATTCCGAAAACCCATGTCGCGACCCTGGATGAGCTGGATGATGCCGAATTGGCCGGACATTTGCTGCTGACAGCGGCACGATTGGCGCGCGAGGAAGGCTTGAGCGAAAACGGTTACCGAACCGTCTTCAATTGCAAGCGCCATGGCGGTCAGGAAGTATATCATTTGCACCTGCATATTTTGGGCGGTCGGCAACTGCACTGGCCGCCGGGCTAAAACACCCTCATAAGCCTAACAAAAATCAGTACAATAGCGGCATTTTTTCGCGCAGTTTTAAAAAGCGCTGATAGCGGTTCATCGAAATTTCGTTGTTTTCCGCAGCCGCCCTGACCGCGCAGCTTTTATCCTTGACATGTCGGCAATCATTGAACCGGCAGTGGCCGAGCAAGGGCTGAAATTCCCTGAAACCATGGGCCAGTTCCCGCTCGCTCAGGTTGGCCAGGCCGAAAATGGCGACGCCGGGGCTGTCGATCAGATCCCCCCCTTCAGGCAGATGATAAAGCGTGGCGGCCGTGGTGGTGTGGCGGCCGTGTTTGGTCATGGCCGATAGCGTATTGGTTTTCAGGTCTTTATCGGGGATGAGGGCATTGGTCAACGACGACTTGCCGACACCCGATTGCCCGGTCAGGAGGCTGCTTTGATTTTTCAATATCTGCTTAAGCGAGCCCAATCCGCCCTCGGTGACGGCGCTGACACGGTAAATACTATAACCCAACGCCTGATAAACGGTCAGTTCATTATCCAGGCTTTCCGCTTGCTCCAGATCAACTTTGTTATAGATGAGCCTGGCTTCGATGCCTCTGTTTTCGCAGACCGCCAGATATTGATCGATCAATAAAAAATCACAATACGGTTCCAGGGCAAACACCACGAATACGGTGTCGATATTGGCGGCAACCGGCCTGATTTTTCCGTTTCTGGACGGGCGCGTCAATAACGAGCGCCGGGGCAGTATGGCTTCGATGCGGCCTTGCTCCGGCGCGCACAGTTGCCAGAGCACTTTATCGCCGACGGCGGGTGTGTCCAGTTTGCGCCGGGTTTGACACAGGACAATGCGGCCTTCGCTCTCGACCGCAATGCCCTGCCCCAAATGAGCAATTACCAGCCCTTCAAGCTGTTGCGCCTTCAAGCCGGCTGGATTTTGTTTTGTAAATGGGCGATGCGGATCGCGGCCGGTGGATGGCTGTAGTGGAAGGCCGAATACAAGGGGTCCGGCGTTAATGTGCTGGCGTTTTCTTCGTAAAGCTTGACCAGGCCGCTGATCATTTTGTCGGCTTTGGCGTTATCAGCGGCAAAATCATCGGCTTCGAATTCGAATTGGCGTTGAAAATAAGCACTGATAGGCTGCATGAACGGTGTGAAAACCGGAGAAACCAACAAAAACAACACTAAAGCGGCGGCATTGGATGGTTGATCAACGCCCAAACCGCTGAAAAACCAAGGTTCGTTAATCAACCAACCCAGAATCGCAAGACTGATCAGACTCATGACTGAGCTGGCGATCAGCATCTTGATAACGTGTTTGCGTTTGAAATGGCCCAGTTCATGCGCCAATACCGCTTCCAGTTCTTCATCGTCCAGCGAGTTGACTAAAGTATCGAAAAATACGATGCGTTTGTTATTGCCAAGCCCCGTGAAATAGGCATTGCCATGGCCCGAGCGTTTGGAACCGTCCATGATGAAAATACCCTGGCTGCTGAAACCGCAACGCGCCAGCAAACCTTGAATCCGGTCTTTTAAAGAGCCTTCCGCCATAGGCGTGAATTTGTTGAATAACGGAGCGATGACGGTTGGAAACAACCAGCTCATCAGCAGGGAAAACGTCATCAGGATGCCCCAGGCCCAAAGCCACCAGAGGCTGCCGATACTATCCATAACCCAGAGAATCAATGCCAGTATCGGCAAGCCCAGCGCAACCATCAAGCCGAGTTGCAAGAGCTGGTCTTTGACAAATTGCTGCACGGTGCTTTTATTGAAGCCGTATTTTTCTTCAATGACGAAGGTTTGATAAACATGGGTAGGCAGCTCGATCAAGGTCATCACCAGAAACACACTGGCGATGGCGGCAATGCCGGTCATCAGCGGCGACAGTTGCAGCCCCGCCCAAAATTTAAAAGCATAGCCGATGCCGCCGCCGAGCGTTAATAATAACAGCAACAACACACTGACAAAGCCGTCAATTTTACTCAGTTTGCCTTTTTCAAGCGTGTAGTCGGCGGCTTTTTGATGGGCGGACAGGGAGACCTTGTCTTTGAACGCATCAGGCACTTTGTCCCGGTGTTTCATGACATAAGACGATTGCCGCATCCCCAGCCAGAATTGCAGCGCATAGGAAATAATCAAAGCAATGAGGAAGATTAAAGTAAAGGTATTCATCGATAAAAACATCCGGACTTAAGCATTGGCGATACAGATTAGCCAATGCTACACTAAGCGCCAATTTATTCAAACTTTGGCGGCATTTAATGGCACAGGATTCAACGCATCTTGTCTGGCTCGACCTGGAAATGACCGGTCTTGATCCCGATACCGATGTCATTCTCGAAATAGCGACGATAGTGACCGATCAGTACCTGAATATTCTGGCGCAAGGGCCGGTACTGGCGATACGGCGTGATCCTGCGGTATTGGCGGCCATGGATGAGTGGAACCAGAGCCATCACGGCCAATCCGGCCTGATCGAAAGAGTTTTGGCTTCGACTGTCGATGACGCCGAAGCGGAGCGGCAAACGCTGGAATTTCTCAAGCAATGGGTTCCTGTCAACAGCTCGCCGATGTGCGGCAACAGTATCGGTCAGGATCGGCGCTTTCTTTATCGCTCGATGAAAAAACTGGAAGCTTTTTTTCATTACCGTAATCTCGACGTGTCTACGCTGAAAGAGCTGGCCGCGCGCTGGGCACCAAGCGTGAAAGACGGCTTCAGCAAAAAGGAAGCGCATCGCGCCCTGGATGATATTATCGAATCCATCGAGGAGTTGCGCTATTACCGCGAGCATTTTATCAAGTATTGACGATTAACCATGAGCCAGTTGCTTGCCGTTGCTTTGGGCGGGTCTTTTGGCGCCGTATTGCGGTTTTTGCTTTCAAACGGCGTGTACCACTGGCTGGGGCGTGGCTTTCCTTACGGAACCCTCGTGGTCAACGTCATCGGCTCGTTTGCCATGGGCTTGCTGGTCGAAGCCTTGGTATTGCAGCGGATTGCCATCACGCTTGAATACCGCGCCGCTATCCTGGTCGGTTTTTTAGGTTCGCTGACCACCTTCTCGACGTTTTCGCTGGAAACGGTTTATTTGATCGAGCAAGGCAATTGGAGCAAGGCCGCGTTGAACGCCGGTGTCAGCCTGTTCGTCTGTCTTGTTGCGGTATGGCTGGGCTTGCTGTCCGGGCGTTCGCTGATGTTTTATTCGGGCGGCGTGGTTCGCTGGATGGGTTGGACTTTTCCCTATGCCCTGGTGGTCGTCAATCTATTGGGGGCTTTTTTAATCGGCATCATCGTTTCGATATTGGTTGATAAAATCGAGCTTTCACTCGAATATAAAGCCGCTATCATGGTTATCGCCAGCGGGTTTTTTATCACCCTCTCCAGTCTGTATTTGATTTTATATTTAATCGAAGACGGCCATTGGAGCCATTTCAACAGCTATGCCATGCTGGGCGTGTTTGTGACTAATGCGGGCATTTGCGGTGTTGCCTTGTGGCTGGGCCTCTTGACAGGTAAACAAATATGAGCGACAAAACCATTACTATAGCCCGGGTTTATGCTCTGGAAGGGCACGACTATCTGAATCAGGCACTGACTATCCTGCGCGATCAGGAAAAGCTTGCCGGTGTCACCGTGATTCGCGGCATCGCGGGGTTTGGCGCCAACCGTGAAGTGCATACCTCTTCCCTGCTCAATCTGTCTCTGGAATTGCCGTTGATTATCGAATTTTATGACACCCCTGAGAAAATCAATAAAGCCATCGATGCACTGAAAAATACCCTTGATTTACCGCATATCGTCAGTTGGCTCGCAACGGCGCATACTGAACCGTCATCCTGATTTTTTTTCAACGGCGTTGCTTTTTAAAGTGATGCGTTTTTATAAGAAGGTTATAAATTCACCATGTTAGACCCGCGTTTATTCAGAACCGATCTTGATTTCATTGGACAGCAATTAGCACGGCGCGCTTTTGACTTTGATGCGGCCTATTATTCCGAGCTGGAAACTTTACGCAAGGACATCCAGGTCAAAACGCAAGCCTTGCAAAATGAACGTAACAGCCGATCTAAAGCCATCGGCCAAGCCAAAGCCCAAAATGAAGACATTCAACCGTTGCTGGATCAAGTTCAGGATTTGGGCGAGCAATTAAAAGAAGCCGAAACCGTTTTGTCCGGCATTCAATTTAAAATGACCGAATTAATGGAAGGGCTACCGAATATTCTCGATGAGTCGGTACCTGATGGCCGTAGTGAAGCGGATAATCCGGAAATAAGCCGCTGGGGCGAGTTGCCGCAATTTGACTTCAATCCCAAAGATCATGTCGAATTGGGCGCTAAAGTTAAAGGCATGAATTTTGAATTGGGCGCTAAAATAGCCAGCGCCCGTTTTGTCGTGTTGCAAGGGCCTCTGGCGCGACTGCAACGCGCCATCATCCAGTTTATGCTCGATACCCATGGCAACGAGCATGGCTATAGTGAAACCTATGTACCCTATCTGGCCAATGCCGGCAGTTTGCGCGGCACCGGACAATTACCCAAATTTGAAAAAGATTTGTTTAAAGTCGATAACGATCCGGCTTTTTATCTGATTCCGACGGCCGAGGTGCCGGTTACCAATATCGTTCGGGATGAAATTATCGATGCCCAGTACCTGCCGTTGAAGTTTGTTTGTCATACGCCCTGTTTCCGTAGTGAGGCCGGAGCCTACGGCAAAGATGTCAAAGGCATGATCCGCCAGCATCAGTTTGAGAAAGTCGAGCTGGTGCAAATCGTCAAGCCGGAAGACTCGGCTGCCGCCCATGAAGCTTTGACCGCACATGCTGAAAACATTCTGAAATTACTGCAACTGCCTTATCGAAAAGTCTTGCTGTGCGCGGGCGATACCGGTTTTTCATCGGCCAAAACCTATGACCTGGAAGTCTGGCTGCCAGGCCAGAATTGCTACCGTGAAATTTCATCGTGCAGCAATTTCAAGGATTTTCAGGCGCGAAGATTACAAGCCCGTTGGCGTAATCCCGAAACCGGCAAGCCTGAACTGGTGCATACCCTAAACGGTTCGGGGCTGGCTGCCGGGAGAACCTTGATCGCAATCATGGAAAATTACCAGGATGAGCAAGGACGCATTCATGTGCCGGAAGTACTGCGCTCTTATATGGGAGGCATGGCTGTTATCGAGTGAGCATGGGTAACATTTAAGCCTTATCCTGCGACTGCTCGTTTAAAAACCAGGACAGGTTTTTTAAAAAGGTTTCCGACTCTTCAGGCGGCAAGGGTTTGCTGAATAAAAAACCTTGTACGCTGTCGCAACCTTTATCTTTCAGGAAATCTACTTGCTCTTGCGTTTCGACACCCACGGCAAGCACCGATTTACCTTGCCCCTGGGCAATGGCGATAATTGAAGCGACTCGCGCCGCATATTCAACATTATCGGGCAAATGACGAATCAAGGATTGATCTATTTTGATTAAATCAGCCGGGATGCGTTTTAATTTGTCCCGTTCCCGGAATGAGATGCCGAAATTGTCCAGCGCAACGCTAAGGCCCGCTTGTTGCAGTGACCTGATTACAGCAAGCGCCGTCTTAAAATTATTCAAAACGGCATTTTCCGAGATTTCTATAGTCAACCATTCAGGCAAGGCGCCTGTTTCGCCAATAATGCGCATAATATGTTCAACCAAATCTTTTTGCGCCAACTGAAACCCGGACAGATTGACGCTGATTCGCTTGGGTCGGATACTGTTTTTATTCCATGACAAAGCCTGTAAACAAGCTTGTTTTACCACCCAATCGTTGAGAGTCTGAATGACGCCGGCCTGTTCGGCCAAGGGAATGAATTGCGCCGGGGCGATCAGGCCCTGAAGTGGATGCAGCCAACGCAGCAAGGCTTCAAAACCCGTGATTTCAGCACCGTTCACACCGTGTTGGCTTTGATAATACAGCGAGAATTGATTTTTATTTTTTGCTGTGGCGGTCTCTGGCGTTTGCACGGCATCAGCCCGCAAAAACTGGTTAACAAATAAAATGAGATCCTGTTCGAGTTGAGTCTGACTGATGTCGGTAAGCTGCATACTATCGTTATAAAAAGAAAAACCCGACTTATTTCTTTTTGCGGTATACATCGCAGTATCGGCATGATTAATCAGCATTTCCGCATCGCTGCCGTTTTGCGGGTAGACAGCAATGCCTATGCTAGTACCCAGAGCCAGCATTTTTTCATCGATATGATAGGGCAGTTTCAGCGTTTTGAGCAATTTTTGCACGACCAGCGCCGCCGCATCGGCATCCGTTTCCGGTAGCAGCAGTACGAATTCATCGCCGCCCATGCGTGCGGCGACATCGGAATCGCGCAGAATAGCCTGGAGCCTTCTAGCCGTCTCTTTCAGGATTTCATCACCTGCGACATGACCCATGCTGTCATTGACGGCTTTGAATCGATCCAGATCCAGATAGAAAACCGCCAGCGGCCATTTATTGCGATGCGCCAGATTGAGCGCTTGCTGGAGCCGGTCGATAAACAAGCGCCGATTGGCCAGACCGGTCAATTCATCGTAATAAGACAGCGTGGTCAATAATTCATGGGTTTCCTTACGCTCGGTAATATCATGAGCAATGCCGTCAATCCCCAAACAGTTTTTGTTTTCGTCATAAACCGGTGTCTCCAGAACTTCAAGCCAGCGGACACGGCCATTTCTGTCATAGATTTGAATTTCGTACGAGCTTTGTGGTTCGCCCTGAATGCTCAGCAATGTGTGCTTGTCTATGTCGCGATTGACCGGATTATCCGTTAAAAAATCACGATGAGAGCTTAGAAACTCTTCGATACTATAACCGGTTATATTGGTTACCGATGGGCTGACATAGGTCAATTTGCCATACGGGTCATGGCGATAAAAGAAATATTCATCGCGCAGGTTTTCGACCAGACTGCGGAACTTTTGTTCGCTGATTTTGAGTTCAGAGGTTCTTTGCAAAACCTGGGTTTCCAACTCGCATTGCAAGTCCTGAAGATTTTTGACGGCTTGCCGCGCCGCATTCCTGGATTGCTGAATTTTTCGATTTTGTCGGCGCATCTGGATAAGCCATGCCAACAACAATAACAGTATCGACACAAATGCTGCGGCTATCTTGCTAATCAAGTCATAATCAATGGGCGCTGCAAGCTTCGGAACCCATTTGTCGTAAATTTTCCGTTTTTCTTCCTCGCTTATCGACGCCAACCCTTTTTGCAAAATAGAGGCCAATTTTGGCCAGTCTTTGCGCACGGCGATACTTTCGTTAGAGCTGTTATGATCGAAAAAAGCGGCTATTTTCAAATCTTTCAGCGCCTGTTGCTGAATCAAAAAATGGCCGGAACCGGCAAAAGTAATGGCGACAGCGGCATCGCCAATTTGCACAGCTTTAAGGCCATCGGCAAAAGACTCGACAAAATAAGGTGTAATGGTCGGAAACTCTTCAAGTACACGATCCGTGTAACGATGATTTTTGGTCAACGCAACGGTTTTTCCCACAATATCAGAGCGGTTTTTAATAACGGAGTTATCCTTGCGCGTAATGATAACGAGCGATTTAGTCAGATAAGGCGGCGTAAAATTAAACCACTCCTGACGTTCGGGCCGATTGACCATGGTAGCAACCGCATCCACTTTTTTGGCGGCTGCGGCTTTATAAAGGGTATTCCAGTTATCATATTGATGCGTTTCGAATTCGATTCCCAAATGCTGACCCAGTAATGCGACAATTTCTACTGCAATGCCTTGAATCTTACCGCTTTGATCGATAAAGCTGTAAGGCGGAAAGGTACCGTCGAAAGCCATCCTGATTTCTTTATGCGCCTTGAGCCAAGCCCGTTCATCAGCGGATAATTGCCAAGCCTGGCTGGTCTTGTCCTGTTTGTTTCGTTTGCTATCGACTGCTGAAGTCGTTTGCACCGAAAAAAACACCATAAAAAATAAAATAAATAGGCGCACTTTATTGAATATTATCCTGTAAGCTGAAACGTAAGCGAAGAGGCTATAACGAGCCCAAATAAGCCGCCAGTGCTTTTATATCGTCATCGGACAAGTTCGCGGCCATGGCGGACATGGGCCCGCCTTTGCGGGTACCCGCCTTAAAGTCTTTTAGCTGTTTTACAATATAGTCAGGCTGCTGACCGGCCAGTCTTGGAAATACGCCGCGACCTTCGGCCGAAGAGCCGTGACAACCCATGCACATATTGAATTTAGCCGCACCTTGTTGCGCCAGTTTCTGATCGCCACCGGCGCTTTTGGGTTTTTGGCTTGCGTAATAAGCTGCCAGATTATCGATGTCTTCATCGTTTAAGCCGGCCGCTATAGCGCCCATCATCGGGTTTTTGCGCGCGCCTTCTTTAAACGCCTTGATTTGGGCTTCCAGATACAGTGCCTGTTGCCCGGCCAGACTGGGGAACTGGCCATTGCCGCTGTTACCTTGTGGGCCGTGGCAGGCTGTACAAGCCTGAGCTTTTTGTTCACCCGCCTTAATGTCCGCCGCCGTTGCCGGTAACGCCAAAAAACAGGATAGTATGACGATCAAACTTTTAGTGATTCTCATGGTAGTCTCCCGAGGTAAGGTTGCGAAATACTAAGCGTACAATCTTCAGACGCCTTGTCGTGTACTTTGAAATTATAGCCTTTTGCCTACAAAGCTCAATGGCTAGTAGTTTTTTATCAAAACCTGATCGAAAAGCGCTGTCATCAGACAAAGTCAGCGTTTTTTGATTTTTTAAACTCAAAGATTCTGGTAGCGATTGAGATCGAAAAGTCCGGCTTTCAGGCCATTTTGCAGCTTGTGCTGCTCATTGAACCAGTCGGAATAACGCCATATTTCAGGATTGCTGCGCCGAACGCCAAAACGCCGATAAAACGCCTCGATCGACTTAGGGGTTCGCGCCTGTTTCAGCATATTGACAAAGTCGTTTAGCTGATCTTTTTTCACGGCAAAGAAAAAATTGGGGTAACTACCGAGAAAATCTGGAACCACGGTCAAGGTATCGTGTTCAGGAACCCGGCGCAGGCTTTCGACAAACATAAACGACACATTCGACAAGGCTTTATCGACCACCAGCGTATAAACCAGATCCTGTTGCGGCTGCCCCGTTTCTATCCTGACAAAGGCCACTTCCGGCAAGGCTTTGAGCTGTTTGCCTTTAAGCCCTGCGAGCCTGCGCATCTGTTTATCGACCTCCTGCCGTAACAAGGACGCATCCAGTTGCGGGCAGGCTTCCTGTCGGCAATGGTTGATTGCGTCATTTTTACCTGCGGCGGCGCCCAGCCTGCGCCTGACCTGATCAAAAAATTCGCCGACATAATCATTGGTCTTGAAATCCATCGCCGTTTCAATATCGATACTGTATAACGGCTCCCAAAACAGTTTTTCAAAACGGGCGCCCAGCCCCTGATACCATCTGTCATAAATGCGCTGGCGCTGCTTGGCGGGCATGAATCTGAGCAAATTATTTTCCGCATCCCGACGGATATAATCCATATAGCGCCGGGTCGCCACCTGATGCGCGGATGAGCCGAACACATTGAACCCCGCCACCAATAAATAATGTATGCGTTCAAACACCGGATAATCAACGACCCAGCCCGTCAGCGGGGTATCGCCGACAAAGCCTGTCACCACGGTAGCACTGTCAAAATGCCTGAACACCGTCAGTGCGGCATTCGTATTTTTGCCACCGCCATCCCAGAGGGTATCAAGCCCTGCGCCCTGATCCTTCAATAAGGACTCACCGATAAAAGCGTCTTTTTTGATCAAATACTGCTGCCCCAAATCAGTGTATTTAGCCATATCCAACACGCCGATTTCATCGCCTCCGGAGCCTGGCAAGCTCAGGTAGCGGGCATTCTCGGCCAAAAACGCGGAGCTTTGTTCGACAAAATCACTGTCGGGATCGATAAACACCACCCAAAACCGATCCTGAATGACATTGATGGCAACTTGTCCTCGACACACAGGGCCTTTAATAAAACCCGAAAAAAAATACCCGGCATCATCCAGCAAAAACTTATAACGCGAATTGAGCGGTATATCGATAAAGGTTTTAAACGGGTTGGCGGCTGTGGCGTCTCGATAAGAAGGCAGCGCCGTGACTTCATAATCCGGTGTAAAAAACAATGCCTGATAACGCGCCTTTTTTTCATCGCTCAGTTCGTAAACGAAATGATTTTTATCGACAATGGTGGCAACGACAGGTCTCAGCCGGTAATAAAAATCGGCGCCGGCCGATAATTCATAAGGCCGTACCGTATCGATTTCGACAATCGCCTGACCCGGCGGCGTTGTGGAGCGGACCAGGCGATAAAATTCAGCGTCCGGATGGCCTTTGAAATGGATATGGCCAATAAATAAATGCTCATAAATATAACGCGCGACCAGCCGTTCCTTGTTGGAGCGGCCATTGAAAAAAGCTTCCCACTGCCCGATTTCCCGCTGAGCCGATTTCGACAGCGGCGGGCGCGGATCGAATCGCGCCCCTTCCTGCAACCATTGCGACAGCGTTTTTTCTTCGCCGTCGCTCAGACCCGGCAAGGCATAAGGCATGCCCCATAAAGGATGCTGCCGCTGAAATTGCGCGATGTCATCGAGGGTCGGACATTCCAGCGTCCGGTCCAGGTCAAATTCAAAAGCATCGCCCAATTTGCCTGAAGTCGGCAGAGGTTCACGGCGTTTGAGCTGCAAAAGTTTGGCTAAAACCGAATTATCCAGTTCGGCCGACTTTGACGCTTCCCACTCATTCAAAACCGGAAAGAACGACTTTTGCCGCCACTGCGCGGTAATGACAGACGACACAGCGGGTATCCAGAATCGGTTTGACATCTTGACTGTAAGAAACCAGCCCCAGCGCCTGACGCCGCTGTGCCGCGTCCTGAGACAACACGCGCTGTACGGGCACGGCAGCGGTATTCATCAGCGTTTGCGCGCCCGGTTTATAGACGCCCTGAGACACCGCGAAAAAAGCCAATAACGTAATAACCCCGAAAATCGTTAAAAAAGGATGTTTAAACATGGTTAGCGTAATGGCTTGACTGTTTCGGGCCTAAATAAAATCCGCGCAAAACCGGACACACGGTGAAACGATACGCTGGCGGGGCGTATCTCAAGCATTCTACGAGGATTGACATGAGAATCATACCTCTCTTTAAAGTAAAGGAAATCTCTATATAATCCAGCAATTCAGTGTAGGCCATTTTACCTCCCGAACGGCTTTATTATCATTCAAACTTGACTCAAAATTTATGAAAAAACTTTACATCGCCCTTGCTTTTATCTTCATGGTTACCGGCTATCAACTCCAAAAGGCCAGTTATCTGAAAATGATAAGCCCGGCAGAATTGCATTCAACCCTGCAAAACCAGGATATATTCCTTGTTGACGTTCACACGCCTCAACAACGCCACATCAAAGGCACCGATCTATTCATTCCTTATAACAAAATCGAACAAAACAAAGACAAATTTCCTAAAGATAAAAATACCGCGATTTATCTGTATTGTGAAGGTGGCCCGATGGGGAATGCCGCCGCAAAAGCGCTCCACGAAGCAGGTTACCAAAACTTATTCAATCTTGAAGGAGGAGCCAGAGCCTGGAAAAAAGCCGGTTTTGATTTTGAATGAAGTTCTCGGACAAGGCGCAGAATATAATTATACTCGTCGTAGATCAAAATTCGGCACAGGGGTGTCCGTCAAAGGACGCCCGTGAATGCGTCCAGGCAGGCTCTGTACCGAACACCTCGAAGCCTCCTAAAAGCGGTGCCGAAATTTGAAGTGCGCAAGGTATACTTGATTACCTGAATAAAGAATCAAAGAGGTCAGACACGATTGATTTGAGTACGCGCTGAAATGGTGGCAGATTCAACTGAATATTTGGTCGAGTTTTCGTTTCAATACGCCGGAGTAAACCTATGACAGGGTTATGCATCCCTCACCACATCTACCGGCTAATCGGTAAATGGCATTACACAGCGACGGCCAAAAACAGATGTCATATCGTTTATTTGATATGACATCTTAACTTTGCGGGCTTATGCGCTTTTTCTTCTCAACCAGCTAAAACCAAGCAGGCCCATGGCAAACAAGGTCAAACTTGCCGGTTCGGGTACGTTACCGCCTGTTGTAGGCCCTTGCCCAGTATTGATCAGGCTTCCATCAACGCCTTGGGTAAAATCAAAGAAATTATCGCCCGGATCGACATCATTAAGCCGAAACACGACTTCGGTCGTGCCGGTGATTGAGCTGAATAACGTGGCAAGCGCGGTGGCATCATTATTGAAGAACCAACCCGTTGATAGGATATTGTCACCAAAACCAATGCCGGTAGAAATTGAAGTTAAACCGTCACTTGATGTCCTCTCGGAGGACACGCCCGACCAGAATCCAAAATCGACGCCATTGACCAGCAGCGTGTTATCCGTACCAGCATCAAAGTCGCCAGGGGCGCTGTCACCATCAAATAGTGTAAACCGGATGGCGACTTCGCTGAAACCACCTCCCAAAAGACCGGTTATCGCGCCGGTAAATCCGGTTTGGGTGCCGATGGTTAAGGGATTGCCGCTAGCAAATCCCGTAAACAAAGTGCTGGCCGCCAACTGCGAAGTTACCCGAGTATTGTTCAACCCCAAGGCGTCGAACACGACACCACCGATTTCACTGACGCCAGTTGACACCGCCTGACCGCCGTTGATTGGGGAAGTTATCGTGAATGGTGTCGCCGACGCGACGCCGCTGAACAGCGCCAAGGCAAGCGCTGCGTGTAGTTTGTAATATTTCATGACTTGCTCCATTGTATAATAAAATAAAGTTGCAAAAAGCCCTAAGTAGGGCTATTACAACCTACGCAAATATCGAGCCAAATATATTTTATAATTTTATATCATAAGCTTAGCTAATACTACGGTTCCTTTCAAAAGACTTTTGTAAAAAAAACTGACATGAACGCTGTATTATTTGATTTTGCTATCCGCTGAAAAGTAAGCGAAAAGACATTTTTACCGATTTTGCCTAGAAGCCCTTTGATCCGCATCTAAGGCATGTCGAAGCTAAATTTTTTTTCGATCGCACGCCGCCCTTTTTGAGTTAATTCCCGTGAATAGAACAAGTGTCAGGAATTTATACAGTGAATTAATCAAGCAATCAAAGAGGTCAGACTCGATTGATTTTAAATTGAGCCGCGCCTCTGGATAAAGGTTCTATCCGTCGCGCCAGTTGCAATTAAATCCGTTCCTGGAAACGGCTGTCGCCCAATATCCCGCTTTGTTAGTCGCGTCTCTTATTTCTTTAATTTGAGCTTTGGAAATTGACTGATTGAGCAGCGCTCTATAAGCCGCTTGAGAAGCATTATCATCAGATCCCAAGCGATGAAATTCAACATGAGGGATAATCAGGTCATTAGTTTGTCCCAGCGTATTGAAACGATAACTCGACCACGGATATTCGGTCGAATCGGCCACTATTCCAGCGAGTACCGAAATCAATCGAGTCTGCTCCCCTTTGACCCAAAAGCATCTCCCAACCTTCCGATTTGATGAATTAGCGAAATACCCTTTTTACAGTACGATTACTCCCATTTATGGACTGCGGTCGGTTAAGGCCGACATCAAACACCACCCGACCACACCGTTTTACACTTTGAATGCCTAAAGCCAGTCATGACAAACCACAAAGAAACCGAACGCGCGGAACTCCACAAAACCATCTGGCGCATCGCCAACGACCTGCGCGGCAGCGTCGATGGCTGGAATTTTAAACCTATGTGCTGGGCATATTGTTCTATCGCTTCATCTCCGAAAACCTCACCGGCTACCTCGATCAACAGGAGCGCCGCGCCGGTAACGGGATTTCGACTACAGCCGCTTAAGCGATAGCGATGCCGAATTCGGCCGTTTGGAGACGGTCAAGGAAAAAGGCTTTTACATCCTGCCCTCGCAGTTGTTCGCCAATGTGCGCCGCAAGGCGCGTCACGATGACAACCTCAACGAAACCTTGAGCTGCGTCTTTACCGACATCGAAGGCTCCGCCAGCGGCAGCGGCAGCGAAAACGACATCAAGGGCCTGTTCGATGATCTGGACGTCAACTTTTGCCGCCACTATGACAGACGACACAGCGGGTATCCAGAATCGGTTTGACATCTTGACTGTAAGAAACCAGCCCCAGCGCCTGACGCCGCTGTGCCGCGTCCTGAGACAAAACGCGCTGTACGGGCACGGCAGCGGTATTCATCAGCGTTTGCGCGCCCGGTTTATAGACGCCCTGAGACGCCGCGAAAAAAGCTAATAACGTGACAAATCCAAGGATCGCCAGATAAGGGTGCTTAAGCATGATTAACGTAATAGCTTGATTGTTCCGGGTCTGGGTAAAAGCTTTTAAAACACGTTCCGAGAATCCCGGCACTCGGCGGGACAGTGCCTACCACGCATTCAAGCGGATAATTTCAATCGCTTTCATTGGCTTTTCAATGAATTCGAACATTCTACGAGGATTGACATGAAAATTATACTTATCTTTTATGTTGTTTCCTGTTGTTCTGTTTGCATGAGCGCCCTATTCCGGAATGTATGGAAAATGATCAAGGTGTTAACCTGAACCCGGCACAAACGGTCCACAGCCATTTTTTTATTTCATGCCCGCTTAAGCTTGTTGGAACACAACGTAATGGAATTTATCCAGAATTTCATGCATCATTATACAGTTGAAGGCGGGTGTCGCCGGGAAACCGGCAACGCGAAAAGCGCGCCTGTGTTTCATCGCCATATCACCGCGCCCAGCGAACCACCTCTGGATAAAAAAGAACTGGCCAAAGTTTTCAGCCCGATTAAACTTCAATTAACATTGCATCAATGAAAAGCAAAACCCTTGTAATTTTTATCCTGAGCCTGCTCGTCATCATCAATTTAAGCTTATGGAGCTATGCCAACAACCCTTTAAAAATCCAGTCATGGAATAAAACCATGATGGGTGTCGCCTTCAACCCGATGCGCGAGGATTCCGACCCGGTGCAAAACCTTTATCCAAGCCAGGAAGAAATCGCTGAAGACGTTGAGCTGTTGGCCAAAAAAGTATTCGCCTTGCGCCTTTACAGCGCCCTGGGCGTTATGGAAACGGTACCGGCCCTGGCCGCTGAAAACGATCTGAACCTGACGTTGGGTGCGTGGATAGACGCTGACCTGGAAAAAAACCGGCGCGAGATAGAAAGCCTGATCAAGCTCGCCAACCAGTACCCCAAAACCGTCCTTCGCACCACGGTCGGTAATGAAGTATTGTTGCGCAAGGATGTCAGCGTCGGGCAATTGATCGATTATATCCGCGAAGTTAAAAAACGCACCTGGGCGCCGGTCAGCACTTCGGAAACCTGGGATATGTGGCTGGCGCACCCTGAGCTGGCCCAGGAAGTCGACTATCTGGCCATACACATTCTGCCCTATTGGGAAGGTATCGCCGTTGACGATGCCGTGGATTATCTGTTTTACCGGTACCATGAAATGCGCAAGGCTTTCCCCGGCAAGCCCATTATCATAACCGAAGTCGGCTGGCCTGGAGGCGGCCAGCCGTTCAAACACGCCACACCGTCACTGGCGAATCAAGCCCGATTTTTACGTAATTTCCTCAATCGCGCCGCTAGGGAAAAAATCATTTACTATGTCATTGAAGCGTTCGATCAACCCTGGAAAATTAAACGCGAAGGCTCATCCGGCGCTTATTGGGGAATTTACAACGCCGACCGCAAGCCTAAATTTCCGATGATCGGCGATGTCCTGGCAATGCCTTCCTGGCAGGACTGGGCCACCGGCGCGGCTATTTTAAGCATCATTTTGACGGCCTTGTTTTTATTCAGCCGCCGCCAGCTTAAATTACCCGGCATACTATTTTTCGGCATCGTCGCCAATCTTGCCGCCTCGGTGCTGTTCTGGTCGGCTTCAATTGCCGCGCAACAGTATCAAACCGGCATCTCCATCGTCTTCTGGGTAATTTTACTGCTGATGCAGGGCATGGCCATTTTGATTCTTTTGACCGAAAGCATGGAAATCGCCGAAGTGCTGTGGCACCGTAAAAGTGTCAGGACATTCAAACCACTGACCCCGCCGTCCGATTTCAAATATCCTAAAGTATCGGTGCATTTACCGATACACAACGAGCCGCCGGACATGGTGCGAGAAACGCTGGAAGCCTTGGCCCAAGTCGATTACCCCCGTCTCGAAATTCTGGTGCTGGATAATAACACCCAAGACCCCGCAGTCTGGCAGCCGGTACAACAAGATTGCGAAAGGTTGGGCGCCGGATTCCGTTTTTTTCATCTGGAAAACTGGCCGGGCTTTAAAGCTGGAGCGATTAACTACGGCCTGGAGCAAACCGCCGAAGATGCGCAAATCATCGCCGTAATTGACAGCGATTACATCATCTCGCCGGACTGGCTCAAATCGATGGTGCCGTATTTTACCAACCCCGAAGTCGGCTTCGTACAATCACCCCAGGATTACCGAGATCAGCACCAAAGCCTGTTCAAATCGCTTTGCTATTGGGAGTATGCCGGATTTTTCAATATCGGTATGGTGCAACGCAACGAATACAACGCCATTATCCAGCACGGCACCATGACCCTGATCCGTAAATCGGCGCTAATCGAAACCGGCCGCTGGAGCGAGTGGTGTATCTGCGAAGACAGCGAGCTGGGCTTGCGTTTATACGAAGCCGGTTACGATTCGGTTTACTGTAAACAATCGTTCGGGCGCGGATTGATGCCGGATACCTTCTCAGGCTACATGACGCAACGCTTCCGTTGGGTTTATGGCGCGATGATGATTATCAAACATCACTGGAAAGAATTTCTGCCCGGGAAAAAATCCAGGCTCACAACAACCCAGCGTTATTATTTCATCGCGGGCTGGCTGCCCTGGTTTTCGGATGCCCTGGCGCTGCTTTTGACCCTCGCCAGTTTAATCATGACGGCGTTTTTGATATACGATCCCAGGCACAGCGAACTGCCGGTCAACGCCTTGCTGCTACCGACCATCGGAATCTTCGGCTTTAAAATCCTGCGCACCCTCTGGCTATATCACGCCCGCGTCAACTGTAGTTTGTGGCAATCGCTGGGCGCTGCGCTATCGGGTTTAGCCCTGACGCACACGGTTGCCAAAGGCACGCTGCAAGGTTTGTTCACATCGGGCAAACCGTTTATGCGGACGCCAAAACTGGAACAACAAGGCCCCTTGATTGCAGGCCTGGCGATCATCTGGCAGGAATTATTATTGCTGATTTCGCTGGGCCTGGCGATTTACAGCATGACCTTGATCGAGCATTTCGACAACTTGAGCGGAAGGCTTTGGATCGCGGTCTTATCGGTGCAAACAGTGCCTTACCTGGCAACCTTGTTAGTGACACTGGCCAGCATTGCGCCGGCCTACGGCGAGCGAAAAAAAGCCATTGACCTGAAAGCCTCGCAATGACCCACAGCCATCAGAGTTTTCCGCTGGCCGACGGCATTGCCGTGATTCATTCCAACCAACTGGAAGAATTGCGTGACGTGGTGGCTTATTGGTTACGGCAACATCCCCTGGCGCCTTTGGAAAACGAGGTTTTCCTGGTGCAGAGCAACGGCATGGGACAATGGTTGAAACAACATCTGGCGCAAAATGACGCTTTGGGCATCGCCGCCGCCATCAAAATGCAGTTGCCCGCGTCGTTCATCTGGACAGCTTATCGTGCGGTATTGGCGCAGCAAATCCCTGAACAGCAACTTCTGGCCAAAGCCCCGCTCACTTGGCGTCTGTATCGCCTGTTGCCTGCGCTGATTACCGAACCCGACTTTGCGACGCTCGCAAGCTTTTTGAGCGATGACAACAACAGCCGCAAACGCTATCAACTGGCCGAACGGCTGGCCGATTTGTTCGACCAGTATCAGGTTTATCGCCCCGACTGGATTTCCGACTGGAGCACAGGCCGCGCTGTTTTGCGCGACGCCCAGGGCAAAGAGTCCAGCCTGCCGGTCAGTCAGCAATGGCAAGCCGCGTTGTGGCAAGCCATAGTCAAGGATTTGGGTGAAACGGGGGCGACGTTCGCAAGCCGGGCTTTGGTGCATGGCCGGTTCATGGCCCATATCGACACGCTCGACGCGCGTCCTTCAAGCCTTCCCCGGCGTATCATTTTGTTCGGCTTGTCCTCGTTACCGCAGCAAATGCTTGAAGTGCTGGAAAAGCTGGGTAAATTTTGCCAGATCGTGTTTTTTGTCCATAACCCATGCCAACATTACTGGGCGGACATTATCGAAGGTAAAGAGCTACTCAAAGCCGAACGTCGTCGTCAGCGCAATAAACCCGACACGAAAGCCCCATCGAACCCCGAGGAGTTGCACCTCCAGGCGCCGCCTTTATTGGCGGCCTGGGGTAAACAGGGCCGTGACTACATTCGCCTGCTGGATCAGTTTGATAATCCTAGCACCTATGCCGACTGGCATTGGCCCGAAAACAAAACCGATCTGTTCAAAGACTACGGCGAACCCGGCCAACGCAGCCTATTACAACGGCTCCAGCAATCCATACTCGATCTGGAGCCATTACCCGGCAAACCCGAGCTTGTGCCCGCAACCGATGATTCAATCGCGTTTCATATAGCGCACAGTGCGCAGCGGGAAGTCGAAATTCTGCACGATCAGTTGCTGGCACGTTTTTCCGCCGCCCAACACGAAGACATCCCTCTTGCGCCGCGTGATTGCGTGGTGATGGTGCCGGACATCGATAAATACGCTCCCGCTATCCGCGCCGTCTTCGGCCAGATTCAAGCCGACGATCCCCGCTATCTTCCCTTCAGTCTTTCCGACCAGCAACAACGCGGACAAACCCCCCTGCTGGTCGCGGTCGAGTTTTTACTTGACTTGCCCGCATCGCGTTTTGCCGTCAGCGAGCTTTTGGACTTGCTGGAAGTACCTGCGCTGAGAGCCCGTTTTTCTCTCGATGAAAGCGCCGTGCCCAAATTACATCGATGGATAGAGGAGGCAGGAATCCGCTGGGGCTTAAATGCCGGACAACGCGCCCAATGCGTGGCCATGCCGAAGCACCTGGAAGCCAATACCTGGCAGTTTGGCCTGCGCCGGATGCTGTTGGGTTATGCCGTCGGCGCAGGGCTTGCCTTTGACTCCATCGAACCTTATGAAGAAATCGGAGGCCTGGAGGCGCAATGGCTGGGCAGCCTGTCA
Source organism: Gammaproteobacteria bacterium HGW-Gammaproteobacteria-3 (assembly GCA_002843155.1). Classification (GTDB taxonomy): domain Bacteria; phylum Pseudomonadota; class Gammaproteobacteria; order Methylococcales; family Methylomonadaceae; genus PGZD01. Next base: position 7,756 of record PGZD01000023.1, on the reverse strand, counting down.
TTGCTGCTGGAAACACTGGAAAAATATGCCCTCTCATTGAGCCGGGAACACAATGCTGCACAATGGCGGCAGATTTTGTCAGACCTTCTCGATGATTTTTTTGTGGCAGGGAACGAGCGGGAACGAAAAACCCTGGATACCTTAAGCCATTGTCTGACGGCATGGGAGCAATACTGCGAGCAAGCCGGTTTGACATCTGCCGACACCCTGCCGGTCAATGTCGTGCGTGAAGCCTGGCTCGGAAGTGTCGATGAGCCTTCGCTGCACCAGCGTTTTCTCGGTGGCCGCATCAATTTCTGTACCTTGATGCCGATGCGGGCGATTCCGTTTCGCCTGATCTGCCTGCTGGGCATGAATGACGGCGATTATCCGCGTAACCAGCAAGCGCCAAGCTTCGATCTGATGAGCGAGGGGGGACAATATCGACCCGGCGACCGCTCGCGCCGACAGGACGATCACTATCTGTTTCTGGAAGCATTGCTGTCGGCGCGGCGGCAGCTTTATATCAGTTGGGTGGGGCGCAGTATCCGTGATAACAGCGTGCGGCCGCCTTCGGTGCTGATCAGTCAGTTACGCGATGTCCTGGCTCAGGGCTGGGCCGTGGCCGATTTGCCAATACTGGAAGCCCTTACCGTGGAACACCCGCTTCAGCCTTTCAGCCAGACCTATATCACAAAAAACCGTGACCCCCGTTTGTTTACTTTTGCCCGGGAATGGTTTGCCACAGCCCCTGTTGCTGCGGCATCCGGCCTGCCTGTCGCATGGCAGGCGGAAGAGCGGCATTATGCCCTTGCGCTTGAAACGCTGGCGCGTTTTTTGAGAGCGCCGGTAAAAACTTTCTGCAATCAGACACTCAAATATCGCTTTGATGATGATGCGGTCACCAGCGAAGATTGCGAACCTTTTGCTTTCGATCCGCTCCAGTCCTATTTGTTCAGTGAAGATTTGTTGCAGGGTTTGAGGCATGAAAATTCCAATCCAGCCGCGCATGACGCACACTTAAGCGATGTCGATTCATTTTTTTCACGACAACAACAAGCCATGATGCAAAAAGGCCTGTTGCCTTTGAGCGGCTTTGCCCAGGCGAGCTTCGACACCTTGACAGCGCCTGTCAAAGCGGCCTGGGAGCAGTATCAGTCTTTGCTCTCCGCTTGGCCCATCGAGAGCGAGCCTGCTATCATTCAATTGCCTGCTTTTGATGTCTCCTTTGACATCAGCGTATCGTTGACCGGCGCGTTAAGCCCGTTGCGCCGCAGTAGCGATGGAAGTGCCGAGGCTCTCATTTATTTAAGCGCCCGGAGTTTGGTCAATAACAAAACCATCCAATACCACAAGCTGTTGTCGCATTGGCTGCGGCATTTGGCGGCCTGCGCGGCCAAGCCGGTAGTGACTTTAGTCGTTTGTGCCGATGACATTATCGAAATCCCGCCCATCGAGCAAGCCGAAGCTCATGAATATCTGGCAACGCTGGTCGGAGCTTTCCATCGAGGTATCGCCAAGCCTTTGCCCGTCGCTTCCAAAAGCGCTTTTGCCTGGCTCAACGCAGCGCCCGAACAGGCATTGGAAAAAGCCCGTTCAGCTTACGAGGGTGATGACTGGAATGCCGGTGAAGTCGATTACGATGCCTATCTGACGCGATTTTTTCCAAGCTTTGCCAATTTGATGCAAAACCATGAAGGGAAAAATTTTGAATATTGGGCCGATGCGCTGTACCGCCCCGTCTGCGGATTTTAGACTTAAGTTATTTTGTTCGACGCTTACACGGAAGTAAGCGGTAGACTGCGTCGGGAACAGGCAGTCGAGAGCAAGGCGCGAAAACTTAGCACTAGCAGACTATGTAACTGTTTTCGCAACGCCGCTATCGAACAAAATAACACGTTAGCTTAACAGCAAATGTGGCCGCGCGAAGTATAATGCCCTCATGACTACGGCAATACCTTTAGATCCGCTGACTTTTCCCTTATCCGGCACGCGCCTGATCGAAGCCAGCGCCGGTACCGGCAAGACTTACACCATTGCCGCCTTGTATGTGCGCCTGATTCTCGGCCACAGCGCAAAAAATGAAACGCCGGGACGAAACTTATTGCCGCCGGAAATATTGGTGCTGACTTTCACTGAGGCCGCCACCCAGGAATTGCGCGAACGCATCCGCGACCGCCTGAGCCAAAGCGCCCGTTTTTTCCGTGGCCGGACAGACACAAGCGATGCTTTTCTGGAAGCTCTCCGCGCCGATTATGAACCCCGACTCTGGCCGGGCAACGCCTGGCGTCTGGAGCAGGCCGCCAACTGGATGGATGAAGCGGCGGTTTACACCCTTCACGGCTGGTGTAACCGCATGTTGCAACAACACGCTTTTGACAGCGGCAGCTTGTTTCGTCAAGAGGTCAATACCGACGACAGCGAGCTTCTGCATGAAGTCGTCAGGGATTACTGGCGCGTTTTTTACTATGGTTTTTCAAATGACGATGCCGATTTTCAGACACTTTATAATTTATTCAAACAACCGGACGATTTGTTCGGGAACATTCGCGCATTTGCCATGAATTCAGACCCGGTTCCCGCGTGTCTGGCGCCCGGCCAGGATTTAAAAGCAATGCTGACGCGCATCACCCAAGCCCGGCAAACCGCCCTGCAAGCATTGAAACAGCCCTGGCAGCAATGGGCGGGTGAGATTAAGGACTTGATTGATACCGCTGTCACCAACAAAGTCCTGCCCGCCAAAAACTACAATGCGGCTAACCGCCGGAACTGGATAAACAAAATCATAACGTGGAGTACAGAACCTTCGGAGGAAACACTCGACATCGGCAAAGGCTTCGAAAACTTAACGCCGGAAGGCCTGGCAAAACTCGCCAAGCCCGGGCAAACGCCGCCTCAGCACCCAGCTTTTGCCGCGCTGGCTGAATTGCCCCGGCAACTGGCATCTTTGCCGAATTTAAAAATCGAACTCATCAAGCATGCCATCCATTGGGTGCGCCAGCGCTACGACAGTGAAAAGCAGCGCATCGCCCGCATGACTTTCAACGACATGCTGACGCGTCTGGATAAGGCGTTGCAAGGCAGTAATGGCCCGAATCTAGCCAACATCATCCGGCAACAGTATCCGATTGCCTTGATCGACGAGTTTCAGGACACCGACCCCGTGCAATACCGGATTCTTTCCACCCTGTATCCGCCCGATGCCGCAAGCCAGTGCGGTTTTTTCATGATCGGCGACCCCAAACAAGCCATTTATTCGTTCCGTGGCGCCGATATTCATACTTATCTCAAAGCGCATCGGGACACCCGGGGGCGGCATTACACGCTGGACACCAACTACCGTTCCACGAAGGATTTTGTCGAAGCCGTCAATCAGTTATTCGAACAGGCAGACAAACAAGATACCGGTGCCTTTCGCTTCAAGCGCGGCGTTGACAATCCCTTGCCGTACCTGCCCGTTGCCGCAAAAGGGCGCGAGCAAGCCTGGGTCATCGACAATCAAACCGCCCCCTCCCTGACTGTCTGGCATTGGGACAGTAGCGAAGCCGTGAGTTTGGGGGAATACCGTGACACGATGGCGGAAATCGCGGCGACTGAGATTGTCAGATTATTGAACCTTGCCAGTCAGAACAATACCGGTTTCAAATCAACCGATCTGAAACCTTTACAACCCTCCGATATTGCCATTTTAGTGCGCACCGGGCACGAGGCCAGGACGATGCGCAAGGCTCTGGCTCAACGTCAGGTACGCAGCGTCTATCTATCCGAGCGCGACTCGATTTTTGCCACGCGCGAAGCTTCCGATTTGTTACTTTGGTTAAAAGCTTTGGCCGAACCCCGTAATGAAAGCAAGGTGCGCGCCGCTTTAAGCTGCGCCACACTGGGCTGGCCGATCGAGGCGTTACAACAACTGGCTCAGGATGAAGCCGCCTGGGAGACGCATCTGGAGCGTTTTCTCGGCTACCAGGCGCGCTGGCAGCAAGACGGTATTTTGCCGGCCTTGCGGCAACTCATCAGCGATTACGAATTGCACGTCCAGCTTGACACAAACAGCGAAAGTGAACGGCGCATCACCAATGTTCTGCATCTGGCCGAACTGCTCCAGCAAGCCAGCGCCCAACTCGAAGGCGAGCAGGCCTTGATCCGGTATCTGGCCGAAGCCATGGCAGCAAGCAGCGCTGAAGCGGACGACGAGGGCATTATCCGGCTGGAAAGCGACGCCAACCTGATCAAGATAATCACCATCCATAAATCCAAAGGGCTGGAATATCCGCTGGTTTTTCTACCTTTCATTTGTAGTTTTCGGGAAGTGACCTATCGCTTCAGTACCCATTACCGCTACCATGATGACCGGCAAAACCTGGCTATTGATTTGCATAAAGACGAAGCCAACAGGGTTTTAAGTGATGAAGAGCGCCTGCAGGAAGATTTACGATTGCTTTATGTGGCCCTGACCCGGGCGCGTCATGCCTGCTGGTTGGGGATCGCCCCGGTTAAATCCGGTAATACCCGAACCTGCCAACTTGAAAAATCGGCCATCGGCTCGCTTTTGAACTGGCAACCCGGTCTTGCCGCCAGCGCGTTGACCGAAAAGCTGGCACAACTCAAAGGCCGCTGCCTAGCGATTGCCATCAGCCCATTGCCAAATCCCAATCAGACCCTATATCGCCCGCCCCAGCACACAGATCAACTGGAAGCAGCGCGCGTGGCCAGTGGTAAAGTCGGTGCGCCGTGGTGGGTGGCCAGCTACAGCGCCTTGCAGATTGAACAGCACCGGCCTGCTCAAAACCACTCGTTTTACCGCGAGCAAGAACCGGAAACGGCTCAGGACGACAAACGCAGCGACGAGTCGGAATTTGACACGGAATTTTCAACAAAGCCCCAACACGGCCTGCACGCTTGCCCGAAAGGCGCGGAAGCCGGGGTATTGATCCACGATCTGCTGGAGCAATGCGCCCATTCAGGATTTTCCTCAATGCTGGAAAATCCCGAGCGGACGCAGGAATTAATCCAGAAACGCTTCAGTTTCGGCGAATGGGCTAACAAACACGACATTATCGCCGAGGGTTTATCCCATTGGCTGAATATGCCTTTGCTGGAGGGAAGCACGGTCAGCTTATCGCAACTGGATGCGGATTCTTATCAGGCGGAGCTGGAATTTCTGATGGGTGCCGACACCGTGAATGCGCAGGCACTCGATAGCCTCGTCACTCACTATACTTTTCCGGGTCAAGTTCGTCCGGCCGTTTTGCCCACGCAAGTCAACGGTTTGTTGAAAGGTTTCATCGATTTGGTTTTTGTGCACGAGCAGCGCTATTACATCGTCGATTACAAATTCAACAGCCTCGGCCATGATGCTGCGGCCTATACCTCGGAGGCACTGCAAGCGGCGATGCTGGCAAAACGCTACGACCTGCAATACAGCCTGTATTTACTGGCATTGCATCGTTTATTGAAAGCCCGGCTGGGACTCGATTATGACTACGACCGGCATATTGGCGGCAGCCTTTATTGGTTCTTGCGTGGCGCCCAAAGCCCGACCGGAGGACGGGTATTCGACAAGCCACCTTCAAAACTCATACTGGGCATGGACGAGTTGTTTTCGTCATCGAATGTAACGGTAAAAACCTCATGAACCCGGGCAATAGCGTCCTCGAAACAATGGATGACTGGACTCGCCGGGGTTGGTTGAGCCATTTGAACCGGGCTTTTGCACGTTTTTTGCAGTATCTGGACAACGACGCGCCCGCCCCCGTGCTGTGGGCGGGCGCCCTGGTCAGTCATCAGCTCGATAGAGGCGAGGTCTATCTGGATCTGGAAAAACTCAGTCAACAGCCCGAGTTGACACTGGCGCTTCCGACCGGTACCGCGCCGGTATCGCCACTTAGGAAATATAACCTTGATGAATGGACAGCGGCGCTTGAAAAATCCAGGCTGGTAACCGATGGCGCGGGCGACACGCCGCTGGTTCTGGAAGGTAATCGCTTATATTTGAGGCGTTACTGGCGCTATCAACAAACGCTGAACATTGCCATTGAGCAACGCCTGCAACCGATAAGAAACAGTTTACCGGAAGCTTTGCTGGAACCATTGGCGTCTCTATTCCCCTCCGCGCCCGGCGGGCCCGATTGGCAAAAAACAGCCTGTGTCCTGGCCTTGCGCGCCCGTTTCAGCATCATTACCGGCGGGCCCGGCACCGGCAAAACCACCACATTGACTAAACTGCTGGCTTTATTGATACAGTTGACCCGGTACCAGGCCAGCGCCACAAAAAATCCGGTTATCCTGTTGGCCGCGCCCACCGGAAAAGCGGCGGCGCGGGTGAGCGAGTCTATCGGCAAGGCGCTCGATAATCTGAACATCAGCGACGACATCAAACAGGCCATTCCCACAAAAGCCTCCACCCTGCATCGCCTGTTGGGAAGCCGTCCTGACTCCCGACAATTTATTCATGACCGGCACAACCCCCTCGTGGCGGATATTGTCATTGTCGATGAAGCGTCCATGATCGACCTGGAAATGATCGCGTCGCTATTGGCCGCACTTGCCGATAACACGCAATTGATCCTACTGGGCGACAAGGATCAGTTGGCTTCCGTCGAAGCCGGCTCGGTCATGGGTGATTTATGCCACGGCGCCGAACAGGCCGCCTACGACGACAACACCTTGGCCTGGATCAACACCTATGCCGGCGCGAAGCTGAAAGCCACAGGCTTTGAAGGCACAGGCGTCAATCAGCAAACCGTCATGCTGCGCCATAGCCACCGATTTGGCGAACACAGTGGCATAGGCCAATTGGCCAAGGCCGTCAATGCCGGGAATGTCAAGGCAGCCATCAGCATTTTGAATGATACCGACAGATATTCGGATTTGGCGCCCTTGCCGCGCGGCGATTATTTAAAGCTGAAAGAGCAGCCCCATCCCGAGGCGGCTGAACATTTGTTAAAAAAACTGGTCAGCATCAATAACGGCAACGATGCACAAGACCAGCCCCGTCCGCGCCAGGGCTATGGTTATTATGTCGATGTCATCCGGAAAAACCGGCCTGCGGAGAGCGCCCATTACGATAACTGGGCCAGGCAAGTACTGACCGCCTTCGATACTTTCCAGGTGCTTTGCGCCCTGCGCCAGGGGCCTTCCGGCGTTCAAGGACTAAACTCGCGCATTGAAGCATGGCTGTTTCCAAAACAACAAAGCTTTTGGTATGAAGGTCGGCCGGTCATGATCACGCGCAACGATTACAATCTGGGCTTGATGAATGGCGACATTGGCATCGCGCTTAAAACAGCCGAGGGCAGACTCAAAGTCGCCTTTCCGGGCGATGATCCTGTGTCCGACATAACGATTCGCTGGGTATCACCACTGCGCTTGCCGACGGTGGAAACAGCTTTTGCAATCACCGTGCACAAATCCCAGGGTTCGGAATTCAACCATGTCGCCCTGGTGCTTCCGGAAATACGCAGTCCCGTAATAACGCGCGAACTGATTTATACCGGCATAACGCGGGCAAAGGAGAACTTTACCTTGCTGGAAAGCAGCAAAGATGTGTTCAGGCAAGCCATTTTGACAACATACAAATAAGATTGCCGAACCCCTTAGCTCGTACCCTTATACACAAGTCCGTCACTCCGGCATGGATTGCCGGACAAATCTGCCGGGAGCAGATTTGCATTGACCCGTTAGCCTAACTTCGTCACCAAAACCCCTCTAAGTCATTGATATTCAGTTTTTTGGTGATATTTCGCAAAAAAAGATGTTTAAAATCAATGGCTCTTTT
>PGZD01000022.1 GCA_002843155.1 Gammaproteobacteria bacterium HGW-Gammaproteobacteria-3 | reverse complement strand
AGCAAAAAATCTGTAGTGCCAACCGACAGTAGTTAAAATTTTTAACTGATTGAAATGGCGGGGAACTTCGTTATTAGGTGACGAAGTTGGGTTAAGGCTGGGTTAAAAAACATCTGTTTATCAGTGCCGGTGCAAAATCGTCCGGTAAATCGGGATCGAATGCGACACACAATGTGTAGGAGCCTGATTTATCGGGTGAACGGTTCAAAAGCACAAACACCCGCCGATTCTAAACCGGCTGATTTTCCAGCAAAGCGGTGGGGCTACTATCATCGTCAAGAGTTAATGTCTCAACACTACGCAGTTTACGCTCCATGGCATGGGTGCGTGTGGTTTGCAAATTTTCCAGTGAGCTCGATGCGGTATGCAGATGTTTTTGCACTTTTTCCAGTTGCCCCGCGTATTTGATAAATTCGGTTTTCACTTCCGCCAGTACATTCCAGACTTCACTGCTGCGTTTTTGTACCGCCAGGGTTCTGAAACCCATGTGCAAGCTGTTGAGCAATGCCGACAAGGTGGTCGGGCCGGTAACGGTTATGCGGTAGCTGCGTTGTAATTTTTCAAAAACTTCGGGATGGCGCAATACCTCGGCATAAAGGCTTTCCACCGGTAGAAACATGATGGCAAAATCGGTGGTATTGGGGGGGTCGATATATTTACTGCTGATATCCTTGGCGAAACTTTCCACGACGGTCAATAGCTGTTTTTCCGCCGCTTTAATTTTTGCCACATCGCCTTCTTCTAAAGCAAGCAACAAGACTTGATAACTTTCCAGCGGAAATTTGGAATCGATCGGCAGCCAAACGGTTTTTTCATCGGCTTTGCCCGGCAGCTTGACCGCATATTCGACATTGGCCTGACTGCCTTTTTTGGTCGCTACATTGATCTCGTATTGATCGGGCGACAAGGTCTGCTCCAGTATGTTGCCTAACTGATATTCGCCCAGGATGCCCCGGGTTTTGACATTGGACAGCACTTTTTTCAAATCACCCACGCCGACCGCCAGTGTCTGCATTTCACCGAGACCTTTGTGCACCTGCTCTAAACGATCGCTCACCAGTTTGAAGGATTCGCCCAAACGTTTTTCCAGAGTATCGTGCAGTTTTTCATCGACGGTTTTGCGCATCTCATTGAGCTGTTGGCTATTGTCTTCCCGGATTGCCTTGAGCTGTTTTTCGATAGCTTCCCTGATTTCGGTGATGCTGGTTTTAGCCAGTTGATTGGCTTCCTGCTGCTGCTTGTTCAGATCGGCGAATTTCAACTTCAGTTGTTCGTTAAAATCTTTTATGCCGTCCTGGAATTTTGTTTCGAAAGAATGCAGGGCGGCATTGAGTTCCGCGCGATTTTCCTTGGCATCCTGCTGTATGCCTTGTTCGAAAGCATTGAATTTTTCCAGCGTTTTGTCCCTGAATTCATCCTGTTTTTTATTCAAGGCTTCACTCGATGCCTGAAACGATGCACCGACACTTTGCTTGAACGCGTTGGAATTGTTGATCAGATTTTCCGACAGGGCATTGAGCGCATTTTTAAAAGACTCCAACTGCCGGTTCTGCTCGCCGCTGTTTTCCACGACCCTTCTTAACAAGGTATCCTGAAAACCTTTGAACAGCTCATGGATTTCACGCCTGTTCTCCGAGCTGACTTCGCGCAATTCTTTACGCGAAGCCTCCAGGCCTTGTTGCAGTGTATCGTCACTGCGGGCCAGCAGCGATACCACTTCGATTTTGATTTGTTCGGCATTTACTTTCGACAATGCCTTGATTTTGCCCAGGACAAAAAATTGCAGCAGTATTATTATAAACAGCAATAAACCGGCTCCGGCGCCGATTACCAGCAAGGGTTCAGTCATGCTTTGTCCTTATCAGTAAAATTACATAACCGGGCTGAAAAAATTCTTTGCCCGTCACGCGTGTTTCCCCCGTGTTTTTTAATAAGGATACAAGAACCCAATCAAATAACGGCTACTCGCCGTCTCCCACCAGTAACCGGGGTACCGCCGCCAGCAGCTCGCGGGTATAAGCGTGGGCCGGGTGCCGTAAAACTTGCGCCGCAAGGCCCTGCTCGACAATCTTGCCTTGATACATGACTGCGACATTATCGGCTATTGCACCGACCAGCGTCAGGTCATGGGTGATGAACAGGTAGCTGATGCCTTGTTCCCGTTGCAGGCATTTGAGTAATTCGATAATTTGCGCCTGCACCGAAACATCCAGTGCGCTGGTCGGTTCGTCGCAGACAATCAGTTTGGGCTCGACCGCTAAAGCCCGCGCGATACAGATCCGCTGCCGCTGGCCGCCGGAAAATTCATGCGGGTAGCGATGGGCGGACTCGGCAGGCAAATCTACTTGCTTGAGCAACTGCGCAATTTTTTTCTGCCGCTCAGTTGAATCGATAGCGGGATGCAAAGCCCGGATGCCTTCGCCGATAATTTCAGCCACCAGCATTCTGGGGTTCATCGCGGCAAACGGGTCTTGAAAAACAATCTGGATATCGCCACGTTTAAGCCTCAGCGCTTCTCCGGACAGGCTGTCGAGCGCGACACCGCCCATTTCGACCCGGCCCGCATGGGCCGGGATCAAGTTCAACAAGGCTTTGCCCAACGTGGTTTTGCCGCAACCGGACTCGCCCACTAAAGCCAGTGTCTTGCCTTGTGCTATGGAAAAACTGACGCCATCGACGGCGCGTACATGGCCGACCACGCGTTTGAACACGCCTTTTCTGATCGGGTAATACACTTTAAAATCTTCGACTTTCAGCAGCGGCCGCGCCGGACTTTCATCTTTTTGGTGCAGGCAATGCGCCATGACCGGCAGCGCATCGAGCAGTTTGCGGGTATAGGGGTGCGCCGGATTTTTGAACAAGGCGGTACTCGTTGCGGTTTCGACGATTTTGCCTTTTTGCATCACCGCAACCCGATCCGCTATCGTGGACACCAGGGCCAAATCATGACTGATGAGCCAAAGCGCCATGCCGGTGTTTTGTTGAATCGTTTTCAGCAACGCCAGAATCTGCGCCTGAATCGTCACATCCAGCGCCGTTGTCGGTTCATCGGCAATCAACAAATCAGGCTCCCCCGCCAGCGCCATGGCGATCATGACCCGTTGCCGCTGGCCGCCGGACAATTGATGCGGGTATTCCTTACGCCGCTTTTCCGGCTCCGGAATTTCCACGCGCCGCAATAATTCCAGGACGCGTTGCCGTCTGGCTTTTTTGGACAAGGAAAAATGAGTCGCCAAAACTTCTTCAATCTGTCGGCCAATCGTCATGACCGGATTTAACGACGACATCGGATCCTGAAAAATCAGCCCGATGCGTCCACCGCGAATCCGGCATAATTCGAATTCAGGCCGCGCCAAGAGATTATCGCCGTTTAAATCGATGGCCGCTGCGGTAATTCGGGCGTTGCCGGGCAAAAGACGCAGCACCGAAAGGGCGGTTATCGATTTACCCGAGCCTGATTCGCCCACCAGCGCGAAAGTTTCACCGGGATAAATACTGAAACTGACCGCATCGACGACGTTATCGTCCGAATTGAAAGCTATCGTCAGATTTTTTACCGCGAGCAGTGCTTCAGGCATTGTCCATAAACCTTGGGTCAAATGCGTCCCTGACGGCATCGGCGACTATATTGGCGGCCAGCACCAGTGTCAGCATGAACAGAAAGGCCGCAGTCAGCGACCACCAGACCACCGGTTCGCGCGCCATTTCCAGGCGCGCGCCGTTGATCATATTGCCCCAGCTATAGGTTGCAGGATCGACACCGATGTTGATATAGGACAATACCGCCTCGGCCAGCACCAGCGAGCTGAAATCCAGTACCACCGAAATAATCACGATGTGCATGACATTGGGCAAAATATGCCGGAACAATATCCGGCTTTGCCTGACTCCCAAAGTCTGCGCCGCCAGCACATATTCCATTTCCCGCAGCTTCAGGGTTTCGGCTCGCAGTAACCGGCACAGGCCGGTCCAACTGGTCATGCCCAGAATTATGCATAGAAACAACAGCCGCATGTCGGCGCGCACTACCACGCTGGTGAACGCTTCCGGATGATTGGCCATGTATACCTGCACCATCAAAATAGAAGCCGCAATCAACAAAACGCCGGGGATGGAATTGAGCGTGGTATAGCTGTATTGAATGACATCATCTATCCAGCCGCCGAAAAAACCCGCGAGAATGCCGAAGACTATCGCCAGCGGCAGCATAATCAGCGTGGTCAACGTGCCGATGACAAGACCGGTACGGATGCTTTTGACCGCCTGATACAACACATCTTCGCCCACCATGTCGGTGCCTAATACATGGTAATGAGCCGATAATTCGATCACCGCAAAGGTGAGCGTAACGATGACAAATAGCACCCAGGCCACTGTTTTACTTGCGGGGCCGGGGAATAAGGCTTTATGCCGCCCACGCCGCCAGAGCCGGAACAAAACACCGAAAAAAAGATAAAGGGCGGCCCCTTTTGCCAAGCCCTGAGCCGTGCGTGTCATTATATCGGCAAACTTTTGTTGCACCGGATTTGTCAGATGGGCGCCGCCGTGTTTGAGCCGGGGCGTGCCCCAGTGCCGGGAGCCGTCCGGTGCGATCATAAACTCCTTGCTGTAAAGGTGGGCGGCAAAAGGAGCCGAGTAGGTTTTTTCGCCGCTTTCCCGGATCGGCGTCGCCCAATAATCAAGCAGGCTGATGATCTCGCGGGTTTGATGATCCGGTGACTTGAAATGCACCGAATCGAGCAAGCCGATCAACACAAAAAACAGCAATACGGTCAATGCCGCCAGACCCGCCTTGTTTTGGCCTATTTTCCGCAGCGGCCTGAGCATCTGCGCTTTGTTGCGCAAATACCCAATCATCAGTGCCAGCGCTATCAGCAGCATAAAGATCAAGGCATCGGTCCATAGTACAATCATCAGGACAACCTGACCCTCGGGTCAACCAGAGTATAAGAAATATCGGTCAGCAACAGTCCTGCGATGTAGAGCACGGAACCGAGGAAAACCATGGCCCGGACAATGGCGAAATCCTGGCTGCCGATGGCATCGATGGTATAACTGCCAAGCCCTGGAATACTGAAAAACGATTCCATGATCAAACTGCCCATGAACAGCAAAGGCAGCACCACGACCACGCCGGTCAATATCGGAATCATGGCGTTTTTAAGTACATGCCGGAACAGCACCTGAACTTCGGTCAGGCCTTTGGCGCGCGCGGTGCGTACATAGTCTTTTTCGACTTCTTCCAGAAACAGCGTCCGATACCAGCGCGCGCCCGAGCCGATGCCGGAGAGTACGCCGATGGCGACCGGTAAAACGATAAACTTGATGGCGTCAAGGCCGGTATCGTAGCCTGAAATGGGCACCAGCCTCAGCTCCTTGCCGATCAAAAACTGACCGCCGATAATATAAAACAAGGACGATATCGACATTAAAATAACGCACAAAACAACCCCGCCGACTTCCAGATAGCTGTTACGGAACAGCACCATTAACAAGGCTGCGCAAATATTGGCCAACAGGCCCAGAATCAGTGTCGGTAAAGCCACGGCAAGGCTTGGCCACATGCGTTGTCTGATGTCGCTGCCGATATTGCGGCCGCTGTCGGAAATACCGAAATCGAACCAGAACAGACCGACTGATTTCCGATAAAAAATAGTCCGGGTGATTTTGCCGGTCGCTGTTGCCTTGGCATTCCACAATAACGGCAGATCATAACCGCGCTGGTGTTTCCAGTTGTCCACCGCCTGTTCGGTCACATGCTTTTGCCCCAACTGCATACGCGCCATATCATCGGGGCTGTTCAAAACAAAAAACAGCATAAAGGTTAAAATATTGACGCCCAACAGCAGGGGCAGGGCATATAAAAAACGCCGCAGAATGTAGTGAATCATTTTCGTATCCTCACAGACTCCGCGCCGTCCTGTTTTTGCAGCCGTTGCACGGTAAATCTTGAACGGCGGCGATAGGCGATCACGGCCGGCATGATCAGAATCAATAACAGCAAAAACCCGAAAGCCAAAGGCCAGAGCACCGGCCGGTTCCATTGCCGCCTTTTTTGCATCCGCTCTTGATTATCGATGCGGGCATATTTCAGGCGATTGTTGGCCATTAAATTGGGCGTCAGGTTTTTATACCAGCTATGAAACAACAAAAAATCTTCCGGGTATAAGCCGAAAACCCACGGCGCATCGTGGCGGACTATCTGCTGTAGCTGCTGAATGATCTCTAAGCGCCGGTCGCTGTTGGTCATGCCGCGCATTTGCCGAAACAAACGGTCGAACCGGGGGTTTTGATAATTACCGGCGTTTTCACCGCCGAAAGCTACCTTGGCATTTGGCCCATAGAGCAGGAAGAAGAAATTTTCAGGATCCGGGTAATCGGCATTCCAGCCCCACATGAAAATCTGTGCATTACCCGCGCGCATTTTTTGTTGAAACCGGTTGTAATCGGTGCCGCGTATCACCAGTTTGATGCCGAGCTTGGCAAATTGTTTGCGAAACCAGTTCATTCGCGGGCGGTCATCGATACTGACCGACGTGGTATCGAAATATAAAATGAGTGCTTGTCCGGTTTTCGGATCGACGCCTCCAGGATAACCCGCCGCTTTCATTAATTGTCGCGCTTCGCTGATGGCTTTGCGTTCAGGGTGGCCGTTTCGCCAATCATAAACATAGGGGTTGATGCCCGGTTTGCCTTCGATAAAACCAAAAATGCCGGGTGGTAATACACCTTGGGCCGGAATGCCACGGCCATTCATAAAAATGGAAATAAACTCTTCATAGTCTAAGGCGATGGCAATGGCTTGCCGCAATTTTCTGGCTTTTTCCCCACGGCCTACCGTGGCGTCCAGCATATTGAAGCCGACGTAGAAAACAGATGTGGTCACCGCCTTTTGCAGTCGGATGCCTTTTTCCTGCATCGAAGCGGTCAAGCCCACTTCATCCGCACCGGAAAACTGAATGGCCTGATCGAAGCTGTCCGAGGCAATGCCCGAGGCATCATAATAGCCTTGCAAAAATTTGTTCCAGTAAGGAATCGTTTCCTTTTCCAGGGTAAAAACCACTTTATCGATAAAAGGCAAAGGTTTGCCCGCATCGCTTAGCAAGCCTTGCCCGGCATCGTCCGGTTCGCCTTCGGAGGGATAGGCTTCAAAATGGAAATTCGGATTTTTGACCATCACCATGCGCAGGTTCGGGTTGTTTTCCTGCAAGGTATAAGGCCCTGTGCCAATGGGATACCAATCCAGAGTAATATTGTGCTCTTTTAACCCCGGCTGATGGTAAAAAACATCGGCTTCCCACGGCATGGGCGCAAAAAAAGGCATCGCCAGCCAAAAAATAAACTGCGGATATTTGCCTTTGATGGTTATTTTGTAACGGTATCGGTCCAGTAAAGTGACGCCCGTCATGGGCGCCGCCTTGATCTGCTCTAATGACAAGCTTGCCGCTTGTCGGTAAAAGTCCTCAAACCCGACGATATAATGTTTCATCAATTCGGCAATCGGCGATTGTACTTCAGGAGAGGCCAGGCGTTTTATCTGATAGACATAATCGTCGGCGGTCAGCTCGCGGCTACCGGTCTTGTCAAAGTCGCCCAGCACGCCAACGCCAGCGAGCTGGGCTGACGTCAAATGATGATATAAAAACTCGCCCGCCGCATTTTTCGCCAGGGCCGGATGCGGTTGATAGCGGATGCCGGGCTTAATCTCCAGCAAATATTCGGTAAAAGCGATTTTGTAATCTTCGCTATTAGTCGGCAAGGGTTTGTCTTGCGCATCGAGATAGCTGACTTTCGGCAAAGCCGTAGCCGTCAACGGCATCAATTGATAAGGTCTTTTAAGGTAATGATATTGCAACGGCGGTTCATAAATCTGCCCGATGAAAGTATATTCATTGGCGCTGTAAGCAATAGCCGGGTCCAGATGCTTGGGCCGTTCCGAAAACGAGGAATATAAAATCGACAGACCGCTTGTCGCAGGGTCATAAGGGTTATTTAATTGAGTCGTGTCGCAGGCGCTAAGCACAAAAGCAATCATCAACAGCAGGCTCAAGACAGGCCTGCGGACAAATCTGTTTGCTGACAAATTACTGGACATCAATTTAAGGCTCATAGATACTTAGGAGTTATTGTAACAATAAACCTTCAGGAGAGATAACATGGGTTTTATGCAAGGCAAACGCGTCTTGATTGTCGGCTTGGCCAGTAACCGTTCCATTGCCTGGGGCATCGCCAAAGCCATGCACCGCGAAGGCGCCGAACTGGCTTTTACCTTTCAGAATGAAAAGCTGCAAAGCCGCGTCGAAGAAATGGCGGAACAATGCGGTTCCGGCATCACGCTTGAATGTGATGTCAGCAGCGATGAGCATATCAACACCGTGTTTGACAAACTGGCTCAGCATTGGGACGGCTTGGACTGCATCGTCCATTCCGTTGCCTATGCACCCCGTGATGCGCTCGATGGCGATTATGTCAATGCCACCACCCGGGAAAACTTTCAAATCGCCCATGACATCAGTTCCTACAGCTTTACCGCCCTGGCTAAAGCCGGCCGGAGCCTGATGGCCGGACGCAGCGGCGCCCTGCTGACCTTGAGCTATCTGGGCGCGCAGCGGGCAATTCCCAATTACAATGTTATGGGCGTCGCCAAGGCCAGTCTTGAAGCCAACGTGCGCTATATGGCGGTGGCCCTGGGCGCGGAAGGTATTCGGGTCAACGCCATTTCGGCCGGCCCGATTCGGACACTGGCCGCATCCGGCATCAATAATTTCAAAGCCATGCTGAACAAGGCCGCCGACACTTCGCCCTTAAAGAAAAATGTCACCATCGAGGAAGTCGGTAATGCCGCAGCCTTTTTGTGCTCGGATCTCGCTTCCGGCATAACCGGCGAAATAACTTATGTCGATTGCGGCTACAATATCGCAGGTCTTGCCGCTGATTGACCGTCAATCGATGATCAATGATAAAGGGAGCGTCGGCTCCCTTTTTTGATATAACAAATCCCGCCCGTTTCCGCGAAGTATATTTATCGTCGCCTGAAAAAAAAGCCCGAGACCAGTACCCCGAGCAAGGCAAGCCACAATAAGGTCGGCATCAGAAGAAAATTTTGTTGATAAAACGTGGGGCTCGGTTGCTGGCGGAACGGCACGTTATAAAATCCCGCCCAGGTCTGGTTCATCGGCGATTGTTGCAGGACTTCGCCGGATGCCAGCGCCACCGTGGAAATGCCGGTATTGGTGACGCGCACCACCGGACGCCGCAATTCGACGCCCCGGGCCAGCGTCATGTACATGTGCTGGTAGGGTTCCTGCCAGGTTCCGTACCAGGAATCGTTGGTCACATTGACAATGAATTGCGCACCCAGGTCGGCGAGAGCGATGGAAAATTCAGGAAAAAGGCTTTCGTAACAAATTTGCGGGCCTATTTTATAACCATTGAATTTCAGCAATACCGTAGGTCCTGGGCCAACGCCGAAATTGCCGACCATCGGCAGCAAGGTACGCAGCCAGGGAAACGTTTGTTCGAAAGGTATGTATTCGCCCAGCGCCAGCAACAGAGTTTTGCTGTAATGCGGCTCCGTGACGCTACCGTTTTTATCCACTGCGAACAGGGAGTTGGTGATGCGCCCGTCCTCGTCCTTGGCATAGGCGCCGGTCAATAACGCCGTGTTGCGTGCGCGCAGAAAGGTCTTAAGTGTCCGGGCGTAATAAGCGTCGTTGTAAGCGCCGCCTAACAAGGCCGGAAACGCGGTTTCGGACCACAGGACGAAATCGACGCTCCGATCCGCATGGCTTGATAAGCCCAGATCCGTTGCGGCCTCGTATTTGTGTAGAATTTCACCCTGAAAGCCCCGGCCGTGCTCCAGTGCTTGTTTTTCGATATTGCCGATATTGGCCTGAACCAGCAGGGTATTGAACGCATCATCCGGTTTGGGGAGACGGTTTTTTAGCGCCATACCGCCCAGATTCAAACCCAGAAACACGACGGCAACGCTTGCCGGAATCAGTTTGCCGGAACGCGCGCGGCGTTTGCGCCAGGCCAGCAACAGCGGCCAGTTCAATAAAATAGTGAGCATGCTCAGGCCGCTGAAACCGATAATTTCAGCCCACTGGTACAGCGGCATATTGGCGCCATACCAGGAATAGCCGAAGTTCCATTTAAACAGCATGGGCAGACTCAATTCGCACAAGGCCGTCAAAACCGCCATGGCGGCAAAAGACAGCTCTTGCGGCCACCGGCCCAGTTTTCGCCCGAAAAACCACAACAGCCCCGCAACCGGCACGAAAAGGTGCCCGAACAAGGCAAACAGCACCATGCCGATAGCGGCGACAAACCAATTGACCTGGGCGAACTCATGCAGGGTATAAGTCACCCAGTTAAAACCGATCAAAGTGTAAACAAAAGTGGTTAAAAATCCGCTCAGCAGTACCGGGCCAAGTCTGCTTTGCCGTTCCCAGAACAGCCATAAAGGCACAAAGCAGAACAGCGCCGCCCAGGGTGGGAAAGGGATATAGCTGGTACCGATGAAAATACCCGACAATACGGGCAACAGCCAGGGCGATTTTTGTTTGCTCGGCAATGCTGTCATGGGGTTTCTCTGGTTTGTCCGATGGGTTAAGTGATTAGGCGCGATGTTCAGTATTTTTCGACCGTATAACCGCGCCGGCGTAATTGTTCCAGCACGCCGTCAGTTCCTGCCAGATGCAACGCGCCCACCAAAATAAGCTCGCGCTCGGGACTTAGCAGCATGGCCATGATTTCAGGCAGCCAGGACTGGTTGCGCCTGACCAGTAAGTCCTGATACAACACCGGGTACTCGGTTTGCATGGGTGTAATGCCGATGTTTTCCAGCGCCTTCATATCGCCTTTGCGCCAAGCGGCTTTCAATTCGTGCATGATCGAGGGCAGGTTCTGCATATCCTTAATTGTGGACAGAATCAGTTCATTTTCATGGCCTTGTCCCATGCGTTCGAGGGTATCCAGTTGTTGTTCCGGCGTTTCAAGACCTGCCAGCGGTTTACTGTCGGCCTGTGCCCGCTGGCTGAAAAACTGATCGACGCCGGATTCGTTCAGACCCAGTTTTTGCAATTCCAGCAGGGTCAAGGTGATGACCACCATGGGGGGCTTGAACAAAAGCAATGATTCGATGGCTAAGCCCGCTTTTGCACTATACTGCGACAGTGCTTGATAAGTTGGCTCGTCAAGCACGGTTTTCAAGGTGCGGCCATCGCTATACAGCAGGCGCTGTAGTAATTGTAGTTGTCCCTCAGGCGCTGCCATTGCGCTCAGGTCGGTTTCCAGCACCAGGGTGTCGGCCTGTTGATAGGCTTGCCCGAACTCGGGCGGCAGCGGGTAATCGCCAGAGCCCAGCACATGCACGGTGCCGCCGATAAACAGCTCGCTGTGGTTGTCGCTGACGCGCCATAATGAAGTTTCGGCGTAGATACTTCCCGGTATCAACAAACAGAGTAAAATCAGATGACGCATATTGTCCCCTTGAAATAATGAACGCTATTGCAACCCTACCGCTGACCCGCCTTGCTCTGGCGTTTATTCCAGTGCTGTTGGTCATCGGCATTCTTTTCAAATGGCGGCTGGATGCTTATAACGCCATTTATGCCTTGATTCGAATGCTTGCGCAACTTTTGCTGGTAGGCTTTTTTTTAAGCACGCTGTTTGCTTCGCGCTCAGCCGGACTGGTCGTCTCGATATTAGCCCTGATGATTGTGATTGCAAGCTGGATTGCCCTGGGTTCTATCAAAACTAATCGCCGACAACTTTATACAAAAGCCTTTTTGGCCATGGCCCTGGGTAGCGGCAGTACGCTGTTTATTATCAGTGCCTTCGTCATCGAGCTTGAACCCTGGTATGAGCCGCGTTATCTGATTCCGCTGGGCGGTATGATTTTTGCCAATGCCATGAACAGCATGAGCCTTGCGGCCGAGCGGCTGGAATCGGAAATCTCAAGAAACCGGCGTTATGACCAAGCGCGCACCATTGCGTTCCATGCCGCGCTGATTCCCATCGTCAATTCACTGTTCGCGGTGGGGCTGGTGGCGCTGCCCGGCATGATGACCGGGCAGATTTTATCCGGCATTTCCCCGTTTATCGCCGCGCGCTATCAAATCATGGTGATGTGTATGCTGTTCGCCTCGTCCGGACTGACCACCGCGTGTTTTCTGGTGCTGATAAAAAAAGATTTTATCGGTGGGCTTTCGGACAAATTACAAAGATAGTGCGGCATCCGCTTTGCTTCATTATCTTCATGTCCTTCATGGTAATGACAGAATGAGTTGTTTTTACCATGGAGACTATTAAAACTCAGTCAAAACACCGGCTAATGATGGCAGCCTGCGCCATGAACGTGACCGTGCGCCAGCTCATCTTCGGTGGCGGCTCTGACGTCAACGATTTCCACATTGAAATTCAGCGCTTCGCCGGCCAAGGGATGATTGGCATCGATGGTGACTTTGTCACCTTCAATTTTGATCACAGTTACGATATCCGAGCCTGTACCCATATCGGCATGAAATTGCATACCGACTTCCACGCTATCGACGTCTTCGAACATTTTCAGCGGAATGGCTTGAATTTTTTCGTCGCTGTATTCGCCATAAGCGTCGGTCGGCGCCACTGACACATTCAGCTTGTCGCCGGAAGCTTTGCCGACCAGTGCTTTTTCCAGGCCGGGAATGATATTGCCCTGGCCGTGTAAATAAACCAGCGCCTCGCCGCCGATCGAGCTGTCCAGTGTCTCGCCCGCCGCATTCGTGAGCGTATAATGAATGGTAACAGCGGTATTGTCAGTAACTTGCATGTAAAGAAGCCTGTTGGGTGAATTAAGGGTTTTCTATGATATAAAATTACCGTCGTTTTGTCTGGAATTATTCAAACATCCGTATCCAGCATGGCATTGCAAGGGGGACTCAGTAAAAGGTTATCAATCAGCGTTACCTTTTTTTACCGAGCATCGCCAACGCACTTCACGTCATTCCTGAACTTTTAGCGGATTCCGGTATTTTGATTGCCGGAAAAGGTGGATTATGGTGGCGGCAACCGGATCACAGTTGGCGGCAAATACACACAGGCGATATCCATGGTTTGCAGATTCTGAGCGATGATCGATGGCGGATTGTGGATAAAGATGCCGGTGTTATGATGAGTTCAGACCAAGGACAGCATTGGCAAGTGAACAGCGACATAGCCACATTGCTGAAAGAGTTGCCCGCCAGGCCTTACAACCTGGAAAAACTGATCCACGACCTGCATACCGGCAAAGCGCTTTTCGGGAGCCATTTGAAATGGATATGGATTGATATTCTGGCGCTGGTGCTGGTTTTTCTGTGTTTAACCGGCGCTTATCTGGAGAGTGCGCCTTTTTTCTTCGGGTTATAACCTTTAGCCGCACCTTCCTGGCGATCGCAGACCGAATCGACGGTGGAGTCCACATCCACCCACTGGGTCGGCAGCAGGCTGATACGACTGACACCGGCGCGTTGCGCTTTACGCCAGATGCGTGCGCGCAACCGATGATTGAGGGTTGCTGACAGATGAACTTTTCCGGTTGGTTGGCGGGCAGGTTTTTTTTGAGGTTGGCGTGAGGTGTGTGCGTTCATTAAAATCATGACCTGGAATTACTTTGTAAAAATTATTATATCATTGATTTATATGGTTTATTATGGTTTTTCCAGTGCCTGTTTGCAGGATTTAGGTGGCATTATAAGGAGCGGCATGTGGTCGAGTGCCTGTTCGGTAAGCTCAAGCACTACCGCAGGGTCGCCACCCGTTATGAGAAAAAAGCCATCCATTACAGGGGGATGCTGTCGTTTGCCTCGGTTCTTTTATGGCTGCGATGAAACGTCAACAGAACCTAAGTCTGCCTCGTGATCAATCCGGCCCTTATGGGAAGTGGTGTATAATACCGTGCAATTATTTTATTACCGAAGTGCTCCTTATATTTACTGCGTATGAAATACGATTTTGCAATTAACACGGAAGAAACCAACAGCTCCCACGCCCAATTGCTGGCGCGAATCGCACCCGGCTCGCGGGTTCTGGAGCTAGGTTGCGCCACTGGCTATTTGTCGGAAATTTTAACGCGGCAAAAAAACTGCCGCGTGGTGGGTGTCGAGATCGACCCCGAAGCCGCTGAGCGGGCCAGGGCGTTTTGCGAACAAGTGCTGGTCGCCGATCTGGATAACGAGGATCTAAGCGCTGCCTTGGCGGATAGAAAATTCGATGTGCTTTTGTGTGCCGATGTCCTGGAGCATTTGAAGCATCCAGCTCAAGTATTGGTGAAACTGAAACCTTATCTGGCGCCGAATGGGCGCTTACTGGCTTCGGTACCGAATGTCGCGCATGCTTCGATTCGGCTGGAATTGCTACAGGGACATTTCGATTATGAAACCTTGGGGTTACTGGATGAAACCCATTTGCATTTTTATACTCGTGACAGTCTGATCAATATGCTGATGGACGCAGGGTTTGCCTGTTATGACATTGACTACACGATTCATGATATGGCCGATGAAGCCATCGCCGAGCATTTGGCCACGATGGGTCTGGAGGCATCTGCGCAGGTGCTTGAGCGCTTTCATAAGGATGACGCACTGGCGTATCAGTTTGTTGTCGAAGCCCTTCCGGCCCATGCCGATGTGTTGAAGCATCGGGTGCCGACGCTGACACCTAAACCGATGGCATCCTCACTGGCGACTTACGGCCAAAAACAGGAAAAAATTGTCAATTTGGAGCGTCAATTGATGTTGGCCCAGGATCATACCGGACATCTGGAAACGCATATAAGTCAATTAAAGAAACATACCGGGCAATTGCAGGACAAGATCGATGAACTGACCGTCCATAACAATAACCGGCAACAGCATATCGATGAGTTGGCGGCAAAATATAACGCATTGATTGCCGATTCCGACGCAATGGACGAGCGCCTGATGAAAACGGTTGAGATGGAAGAAAACCATGCACGGCTGCAACATCAATATCAGCATTTACGGATACAAAAGGATCAATTGCAAGCGGTATTGGACCGGATTCATGGCAAGTTTTTGTTCCGGGCTATGCGTTGGCTGAAGCGTCGTTTTACGAGGCCCGGGCGACGCAAGCCCGATGAATTCGAGGAATTCAACAATTATGCCGAGTGGGTCAAGCGTTACGATACCTTATCGGAAAAAATTGTAGATTCAATCAAGGCCGATATTGCCGGGCAGACGCAATGGCCGAAAATTGCCGTGCTGATGCCTGTCTATAACACGCCGAAAGTGCTGTTGGAGGCGGCTATCGACTCGGTATTGGCACAGGTTTACCCGTATTGGGAACTGTGCATTGCCGATGATTGTTCGGATGCCCCTCATATCAAAGCGGTTCTGCAACGCTACGGCCAGCGCGACGCCCGCATCAAAACAGTGTTCAGGGATTGCAACGGCCATATTTCCGCAGCCTCAAACAGCGCCCTCAATCTGGTCGAAGCCGATTATGTGGCCTTGCTGGATCATGATGATGTGCTGGCGTCCGATGCTTTGTACCGGATCGCGCAGGTTATCAGGCAGAAACCCGAAGTGTGCCTGATTTATTCCGATGAGGACAAATTGGATAATAATGGCGAACGTTACGCGCCTTATTTTAAACCGGACTGGAACCCGGACTTATTGTTGTCGCATAATTTTGTCTGTCATCTGGGCGTTTATAAAACCGGATTGGTCAGAAACCTCGGCGGTTTTCGCAGCGACTACGATGGCGCCCAGGATTATGATCTGGCGCTGCGCTATGTCGAGCAAATCGATGCCGGGCAAATTGTGCATATTCCGCACATTTTGTATCACTGGCGGGCGGCGGCAGGCAGCACCGCCAATGGCATACATGAAAAGCCTTATGCGCAAAACGCGATGCAGGCCGTGATGCAGGCGGCTTTGTCCCGGCGCGGGGCTTGTGCCGAGGTATTGGCGCATGAGTGTTTGCCGGGAGCATTACGGGTGCGCTATGCGTTACCGGATAAACCGCCCCTGGTCAGCATAGTGATGCCGACGCGCAACGGCTTCACTTTATTGAAACGCTGCGTGGAAAGTATTTTAGAGAAAACGGATTATCCGCAGTATGAAATTATTATCATTGACAATGGCAGCGATGATATTGTGACCTTGCGTTATTTGCAACGCTTGCAAGGGCATGAAAAGATCACCGTGATCCGGGATGACAGCCCTTTTAATTACGCCGCCTTAAACAATCGGGCGGTCAGCACGGCGCGAGGGGAATTGCTTGCGTTGCTGAATAATGACCTGGAAGTGATAAATCCGGATTGGCTGACGGAGATGGCCGCATTGGCATTAAGGCCCGACGTGGGCGCGGTCGGCGCTAAATTATGGTATCCCAACGATACTTTGCAGCATGGCGGCGTCATTGTCGGCTTGGGCGGTGTGGCTGGGCATTCGCATAAACATTTCCCTAAAGGTAATCCGGGGTTTTGCGGCCGCTTGTTGCTGACCCAGAATTTGTCGGCTGTAACCGCCGCCTGCATGGTGCTGAGAAAGTCGGTGTATACCGAAGTGGGCGGTTTTGACGAGACGCATCTGAGCGTCGCTTTCAACGATGTCGATCTGTGTCTACGAATACGCGAGCAGGGTTACTGGAACGTCTGGACGCCGTATGCCCAGATGTATCATTATGAATCGGCGACGCGCGGATATGAAGATACCCCGGAAAAACAGGCGCGTTTTGCTCGGGAAATCGACTATATGAAAACCCGCTGGGGTGAGAGTTTGCTGCATGACCCGGCTTATAATCCCAATCTGACTCTGGATCGGGAGGATTTTTCATTGGCCTGGCCGCCACGGACAAAAAGACAAAACCTGAATTAAGTTATAGAATATATCTTTTTTAGTCGGCCACAACACAGTTGACAAGCATGTCCACACCTTCAAGACACGTTCAGTTGATGGATACTACCTTGCGCGATGGTGAACAGACCCAGGGCGTCGCCTTCACGCCAATGGAAAAAGTCAGTATCGCCAAGGCTTTGTTGCAGTCTTTACGCGTTGACCGTATTGAAGTGGCTTCGGCGCGGGTTTCGGAAGGCGAAAAAGAAGCGGTCAGCCAGATCAATGCCTGGGCGCGGCAAGAAGGTTTTGCCGGGCGCGTCGAAGTGCTAGGCTTTGTCGATCATACCCGCAGTGTCGACTGGATCAAAGCTACCGGCGGCCAGGTGATCAACCTCCTGATCAAAGGCAGCGAAAAGCATTGCCGCGAACAGCTCGGCAAGACTCTGCGGCAGCACAGCGCCGATGTCCTGCAAACCATCGCCTATGCTCAAGAACAAGGCTTGCAGGTCAATGTTTACCTGGAAGATTGGTCGAACGGCTACCAAGACAGCCCCGATTACGTCCATGGCTTGATGGCACGTCTGCAACACAGCGGGGTGAGCCATTTCATGCTGCCCGATACCCTGGGCGTGATGGCGCCGGATGACGTGTCCTCAAGCATCGGCGCCATGTGCCAACGCTATCCCCAGCTGTCATTCGATTTTCATCCGCACAATGATTACGGCCTGGCCACGGCCAATGTCATGGCCGCCGTACAGGCTGGCGCCGGTGCCGTGCACTGCACCATCAATTGTCTGGGCGAGCGCGCCGGTAATGCCTCGCTGGCTGAAGTGGCGGTGGTTTTGCGTGATAAAATGGCAATGACATTAGCCATTGACGAAAGTCATTTGGCGCGCATCAGCGCCATGGTGGAAAATTTCTCCGGCAAACGCATTGCCGACAATGCGCCTATCGTCGGCGCCGATGTCTTTACCCAAACCGCCGGTATCCATGCCGATGGCGACCAAAAAGGCGGCCTGTATAAAACCCGGCTGGGACCGGAACGTTTTTCACGCACCCGCAGCTACGCATTGGGTAAAATGAGCGGTAAAGCGTCGCTGAAAAAAAACCTGGAATTGCTTGAAGTTGAGCTTTCCGAAGAGGATCAGAAAAAAGTCCTGGCGCGCATTGTCAGTCTCGGCGACTCCAAACAGACCATCACCACCGATGATTTGCCGTTCATCATCGCCGATGTCCTGGAAAGCAAGACTTATCAGCATATCAAATTACTGGCCTGCGCCATCAACAGCGGCCTGAACCTGCAATCCACCGTCAGCTTGCGCGTCGCTATCAAAGGCGACAAACACCAGGCCACCGGCGCCGGCAACGGCGGCTTCGATGCCTTTATCGATGCCATTAGCAAAGTGCTCGACAAATACGACTACCGCCTGCCCGCGCTGGCCGATTTTGAAATCCGTATCCCCAAAGGCGGCCACACCAACGCCTTGACTGAATGTGTGATTACCTGGGATTGCGGCAATGGTTTGCGCAAGACGCGCGGTGTCCACGTCAACCAAGTGTTTGCCGGGATTTTAGCCACGCTCAAACTCATCAATAGCCAATTGCATGAAATGGGCTCTGCGTAGCGGGGCGGCGCCTTGATCATGACGGCCCGACAAGCCTTTTAACTATTTCCAACTTAACTTAAAAACAAGCAGAAAAATGAAGCATTATAAAATCGCGGTATTGGCCGGCGACGGTATCGGCCCTGAAATTACCCAAGAAGCCATCAAGGTTTTAAAAGTCATCGAAGAGCGCAACGCGGTCAAATTTGAACTGGCGCCCGCATTGTTCGGCGCCTGCGCCTACTTTGAAACCGGTGATGCTTTTCCGCAAGCGACACAGGACATTTGCGATCAGGCTGACGCCATTCTGAAAGGCCCCATCGGCTTGAGCCACGAACAATCCAAACAGATTCCGATCGACAAGCAACCCGAGCGCGGCGCCCTGTTGCCGATGCGCCGCCGTTACAATACCTACGCCAATTTCCGCCCGGTATCGCTGCCCAAATCCCTGGCGCATTTTTCACCACTGAAGCCTGAAATTATCGGCGAAGGCATCGATCTGGTCATCGTCCGTGAATTGGTCGGCGGCCTGTATTTCGGCGACAAGGAAATGGGCGTCAACGACAAAGGTTTGCGTTATGTCCGCGAAACGCTCGAATACGATGAGGAGCAAATTCGCCGCATTATGCACGAAGCCTTCAAACTGGCCCGCAAGCGCCGGAAATTGCTGCACAACATCCATAAAAGTAATGTGCTCAAATCCAGCGTGTTGTGGAACGAAGTAATGGAGGAAGTGGCTCTGGAATACCCTGATGTCGAAGTGGTGAATTTCCTGGTCGATGCCGCAGCCACGGCCCTGTGCCTGAAACCGACGCAGTTTGATGTGATGGTAATGGAAAACATGTTCGGCGATATCCTGAGCGATCAGGGCGGCGGCATTTTAGGTTCGTTGGGCTTGATGCCTTCGGCCTGTATCGGCCCCGACGTAGCCTACTACGAGCCTTCGCACGGTTCGGCGCCGGATATCGCCGGCAAAAACATCGCCAATCCTTATTCGATGATAGGCTCGGTGGCGATGATGCTGGAAAACAGTTTCGACATGGAGAGGGAAGCCAAAAATGTCTGGGCGGCGATGCAAGGTGTCTTTGCCGATGGTTATTCCACCGCCGATTTATCCAGACCCGGTAGCGGCGTGACGATGATCAGCACGGTGGAATTCGGCGACAAAGTGGTTGAAAAACTGCGGCAAATGCCAAAAGTCTGACAAGGTGATTTAAAAAACCAGGCAGACCGGAGTTCCTAGGATAAACAGCCCGCCCCCAAAGCGCCGGTCTTGGCTCAAAAGCAGTCGTTGCATTTGCCAAAACCCGTTTTTTCTATATTGTGCGCCCGTTTTGTAATTGGAAAGTGTCTTAGTGTTAAATCGTTTTTTTACTGTATTTGTCATCAGCCTCGGGCTTTTTTTTCAACCGGCCACGTCAAAGGTAATAGCGGCAACGTCCACCACCACCACAACCGCCGCAGAAAAATCTTCGGCTCACGGATTGACAATCAAGCACAGGCTATTGCAGGCATGGCAAAACTTACTGGTGACACCTTGGCTCGCAGGTTGTCGGCAGGCGGAAAATTATGAGCCGGAATTCGCCAAAGTAGCCGACGATGCTCTCCCTGTCTATATTGTCGGCATTCATCCGCTGCATAACCCGAAGCGCTTGTTCGAAGTGTACGGACCTATTGTCGATTATATCGACGCCAGCATTGCCGAAGCCCATTTCAAATTGGAAGCTTCGCGCAATTATGCTCAATTCGAGAAAAAACTGGACGCCGGCCATTTCGATTTCGCCATGCCCAATCCCTATCAAACACTTCGCTCGTTACAGCACGGTTATCATGTTTTCGGCAAAATGGCCGATGATGATGCTTTTCGCGGCATTATTTTACTGCGCCGCGACAGCCCCATCCAGACGGTGGCCGACCTCAAAGGCCATGCGGTGGCTTATCCGGCTCCGACCGCGCTGGCCGGAACCATGATGCCGCAGTATTACCTGCACACACACGGTCTCGATATTAACCACGACATAGAAAACCGTTA
Source organism: Gammaproteobacteria bacterium HGW-Gammaproteobacteria-3 (assembly GCA_002843155.1). GTDB lineage: Bacteria > Pseudomonadota > Gammaproteobacteria > Methylococcales > Methylomonadaceae > PGZD01. Next base: position 18,845 of record PGZD01000022.1, on the reverse strand, counting down.
TGTCGGCTCCCAGGAATCGTCGATCATGCATGTCCTGCTCGGCGATGTGGCGGCCGGAGCCACCTGGCCCGTGCCCTGGCGGACTTTTGGCGATGAGCACCCGGATCTTGCGGCGCAATTGATGATCAAATGGCAAACCGGAACCCTGCCGAATAACGGCTGGGTTGTACGCAAGGATATTCCCCAGGCCATACATGACCGTGTCATGGCGGTTTTGTTTTCCCTGAAGCAAACGCCTGTCGGTCAGGTCCTGCTCGCGCGGGTTCCGGTCAGCGCTTTTGAGCCCGCCACATGCGCAACCTATGCGCCGGTGCAGGTTTTTCTGGATAAATTCACTGCCGCCGTGCGTCCTTTGGAACGTTAGGCGCTATGTTGACGGGATTGTCACGCCTCATAGCGGCCGCTTCCGGCTTTTGGCAACGTTCCTTGCGGCGACAATTAATATTTGTCTTCAGCACGATGACCATCGGTCTACTCGTGCTGTTCAGCGGGTTTTTGTTGCTGCAGCAACGGGATTTTTTAGACCGTTCCGCCATTAAACAAGCGACGGCGTTGGCGCATGCCCTGGCGAACAGCAGCAGTTCGTGGGTACTGGCCAACGATGTTGTCGGGTTACAGGAAGTTTTGCAGGGATTCGACGCCACCCCCGACCTGAAGCGGGCTTATGTGTTGTCATTGCGCGGGGAGGTTTTAGCTTCGACCCGTGACCGGGAAATAGGCCGTTATGTGGTCGATCCGCGCAGCCTGAAACTGCTGGCGGCTCCTGCTGAAACACAAATTATCATAGCCGATGCCCACCAGATCGATGTTGCCGAACCTATCGTTACCGGACAACGGCAAGTAGGTTGGGCGCGTATTGGCCTGACCCGCACTGCGGCGCGCGCCAATTTACAATCGTTGTTTCTGACCGGTTTGCTGTCCTCGGCAATCGGCGCGGTTTTTTCATTGCTGGCGGCGGTGGTGCTGGCGCGGCGCCTGACCCGAAACCTGAACAGGCTGGTACGGGCAACGCATCAGGTCGCAAGCGGCCAGCGTGATGTCCAGGTGTCGGTCAAGGGCGCTGACGAGGCGGCGGCATTGGCCGCTGATTTCAATAAAATGCTCCATGCCCTGACCGATACCGAACAACAGCGTAAATTGATTACCGATGTGTATGCGGCCTGGACGCAATGCGCCGAAGCCATGGTGCGCATCGAGGACGAACAAGCACTGTTGCGGAAAATCTGTCGGATTGTAGCAAAACGTCTGGCTTTAAAGCTGGTCTGGATAGGCATGACCGATGCCGATGGCTGGGTTCGCCCGGTGGCGATGAGTCCAGAGCCTTCGGCCTATTTAAGCCGGATCAAGGTGTCTATAAAAGCCGACCTGGAGGAAGGCCAAGGGCCTATAGGCCGAGCGGTGCGGGAAGTCCGACCGGTTATTTTTCATGACTTTTCCAATAATCAGGTATCAAAAGCCTGGCATGAGGCAGCCCAGGCCGAAAAGATTAAATCGGCGGGAGCTTTTCCGTTGGCGCGCAACGGTCAAGTGATCGGCACTATCGTCATCTATTCAGGTGAAGAAAAATACTTTCACCAGGAATTGATTTCATTGATGCACGGCCTGGCCAATGATATTTCATTCGCGCTGGATAATTTCGATTTGCTGCGCCGACAAAAAATCGCCGAAGAAAAAATCCGGCTGGATGCGTGCGTATTCGATAACAGCCAGGAAGGCGTCGTTATCACCAATGCCGATTTTACCATCGTTTCGGTAAACCGGGGTTTCAACCGTATCACGGGTTTTACAGAAGGGCAGGTGCTCGGTTGCCGGGCCGATATTTTAGTGGCACAGGAACACCTGTTGCGCTATCGCCCGGCATGGAAAATGATCAAAGCCCAAGGTCTCTGGCAAGGCGAAATCAAATGCCGACGCAACCATGGCGAGCATTATCCCGCTTGGGTCAGCATTACCCGGGATGTCAATGACCAAGGCATTGTTATGCACTATATCGCCGTTTTTTCCGATATTTCGGCGAAAAAACAGACCGAAGAGGCGCTTAAAATAGCCGCCATTGCTTTTGACACCGAAGAAGGCATTATGGTGACCGATGCCGACAACATTATTTTGCGCGTCAACCGCGCGTTTACGCGTTTGACCGGCTACAGTGCCGAGGAAGCGATAGGGCAAAAGCCTTCGTTGCTCAAATCGGGCCGCCAGAGCGGCGCTTTTTACCAGCAAATGTGGCAGGCGCTTTTACAGCAAGGACATTGGCAAGGCGAAATCTGGAACCGGCGTAAAAACGGCGAAGTTTATCCCGAGTGGTTGACTATGAGCGTGATTCGCAATCAAAACAACGATATAAGTAATTATGTCGGTATTTTTTCCGACATTACCCAGCGCAAGGAGGCGGAAGAACGGATTCGGCAACTGGCGTTTTATGACCCTTTGACGGCCTTGCCCAATCGGCGTTTATTGCTTGAACGATTGGCAACGGCACTGGCAGCCAGCCAGCGCAGCAGGCATAACGGCGCGATAATGTTCCTCGATCTCGATCATTTCAAAGCGCTCAACGATACTCAGGGGCATGACTGGGGCGACCAATTATTGATAGAAGTCGCACAGCGCCTGCAACATTGCGTGCGCGAAACCGATACCGTGGCGCGCTTGGGCGGCGATGAATTTGTCGTGATGCTGGAAGCGCTTGAGTCCAACCAGGCAGCGGCCGCGATAGAGGCGCAAGCGGTTGCCGAAAAAATCCAGGCTGCCCTGGCCAGGCCGTATCGGCTCAAACTGGTACAACAAGGCGTCGGACGAAGTATCACCTATTATGTCAGTGCGAGTATTGGTTTTATCCTGTTTCAAGGACATACGGTCGGCGCCGATGAATTGCTCAAAGCCGCCGACATGGCCATGTATCAAGCCAAACACGCGGGGCGCGATACCATCCGCGCCTACGACCCGGCGCTGCAACGGGCGTTGCAACAACGGGTCGCGCTGGCATTGGATTTGCGTCTGGCCTTGAAAAATCAGCAGCTCCATCCGTATTATCAAATCCAGGTCGATGCCACGGGACAAGCGGTCGGCGCCGAATTATTGCTGCGCTGGCTGCATCCCGAGCGCGGCTTTGTTGCGCCCACGGATTTTATCCCCCTCGCCGAAGAGGGTGAATTGATCCATCAGATAGGTTACTGGCTGTTGCTGCAAGGTTGCCGGACACTGGCCCATTGGGCGGACAAGCCGGAAACACGAGCGCTGACATTATCGATCAATGTCAGCGCCAAACAATTTTATCGTCTGGATATTGTCGATCAGGTACGTGCCGCACTGCGCAAAACCGGCGTTAATCCGGCGCGGCTGAAACTGGAAATTACCGAAAGCCTGATCTTGCACAACGTTCAGGAAGTGATGTCGCTCATGCGCGAGATTAGTGCGTTGGGCGTCAGTTTCTCGATGGACGATTTCGGCACCGGTTATTCGTCGTTGGCTTATTTGCAGCAATTGCCTTTAAAGGAGATAAAAATAGACCGTTCCTTTATTCACGATTTATCCGCCAATACTCAAAATGCCGCGATTGTGCGTACCCTGTTGTCACTCGGGCAAACGTTGGATCTCGCTGTCGTCGCCGAAGGCGTTGAAACAAAAGAACAGTTTGATTATCTCACGGAGCACGGCTGCGGTATTTTTCAAGGCTATCGGTTCGGAAAACCTGTGCCCCTGGCGGTATTCGAGGCGGATTTGGCCAGGTAACGGACAACTTTGCCCGGAGGCAAAAGTCCGGGACAAGGAAAGATCAGCGCAATAAATCCAGCGATTTTTCAGGGGCTTTGTGTTTAGCCTGGGAGTCTGTCGGACTTAAAGCTATAAGACATTGATTTTATTGGAATTCGAGTAAAACGCAAAAATTAAAAACTTCAGTCGAATCAATGTGTTGCCGATTAAGTCCGACAGGCTCCTAAGTCTTTAGGAATGTGCATTTCACAACTTGAGCAACTGACTTGTCTTTTTGCCCGTCTTTACCCAGCACCTAAATTCCACAGGTCATTAGCTATGCTTTTGAATCATAGCTAATTTAGGTGCTGAGCAAAAATCTTAGCATCAGTTGCCCAAGTTATTTCATGCTTATTCCTTAACCGCTTCAGTAGCTGAGCCGGTAGGATTGGAGAAATTTTGTAACTGACCTTTCAGTTGATTCGCCGTTTCCGTAGTGCTTTTCAGTGCTTCGGCTTGTTGTTTGACGTCTGCCGGTACGGCATTTTCAATCTCTTGCTGGGCTACGGCTTTTAATTGCTGTGTCGCCTGCTCCTGGACGGCAGCCGGAGCATTGGCCGTGCCCCCTTTTAACGCTTTGGCGCTTTCCAGAGCCTGGTTTGCCGCATTTACACCCTTGACGGCGTCAGGTGCGGCAGTGGTAACGGCATCTTTTGCCGCTTGTTGGGCCGCGCTTTCAAGCAAACTGGGTTCGGCAGCAACCGAGGCCGAGATAAACAGAAGCGAGCTGCACACGATAGAGTTGTATTTCATGCGAATATCCTCTTGTGGTGAGTGATTTAAAGACTACAGCTTACTACAATTACCTGAATAATGGCTTAATTGGTTTAACCTTTAAAATCTAAGTGGATGTATACCCATGGTAGATTAAAATTCGGCACCGGGGTGTCCGTCAAAGGACGCCGTGAACCCAGCACCTAAATTAGCCATGAATTTGAATCATGGCCAGGGATCTATGAAATTTAGGTGCTGGGTGAAGACGTTGATGTAGGCTCTGTGCCACATCCATGCTGACAAAGCCTTTGCCACACAACCGGCGCCTCCTTAAAGCGTTGCCGAAATTTGAAGTGCGAAAAGTGTAACAATGGACAAGGGCGGTCATTACGGCTAAATTTAACACTTGTACTTTATAAATTTTAACGATCATGCTTGCAACTGCTATTCAAATCCCCCGCAAAATAACCAATCAACTGTTACATTTTGCCCAATTGTCGCCTCATCTGGAAATCTGCGGACTGATTGGCAGCCTTGACGGCGAGCCTTGCCATTGCTATCCGGTCAGCAATTGCGCCGAGCGGCCTGAAAACCGTTTTCAACTCGATCCACAGGAACAAATCACCGCTTTTTCCCAAATGCGCGAACGCGGTGAACGGTTGTTTGCCATTTACCATTCCCATCCGGGCGCGCCCGCCATTCCTTCCCCGACCGATCTGGCTCTGGCGGCCTATCCGCAAGCTTTGACGCTGATTATTTCCCTGAACACTAAAGGCGTGCTGGAAATGCGCGGTTATCGTATCGCCGATCAAAAAGCGCAAGAAATTACTTTGAGCCTGGGTTGAACGCATTTTTAGACTATTCTCGCGGTGCTGGAAAACTAACAAAACAGGGGCAAAACCGGTTAAAATAACCGATTTAAAATAACGCCGGATAAAAAACGGCCTGGTAAAGACCCATGCAAAGCAAATACAACACTGATGATTTGCGCATCAGTGCAATCAAAGAAGTCATTGCGCCTGTCGCGATTCATGATGAATGGCCTGTTTCAGAGCGAGCGGCTGACACGGTACTCAAAAGCCGTGCGGATATACATCGAATTTTAACCGGGGAGGATGATCGCTTGCTGGTCGTGGTTGGCCCTTGTTCGATTCATGATCCCAAAGCCGCTTTGGAATACGGCGAACGCCTGAAAGCCGTTAAAGACGAATTAAAAAATGATTTGCTGATCATAATGCGGGTTTATTTTGAAAAACCCAGAACCACAGTCGGCTGGAAGGGTCTGATTAACGATCCTGATCTCGACGCCAGCTTCGACATCAATAAAGGTTTGCGCATTGCCCGGGAATTATTGCTGGATCTCAACAATCTGGGTATGCCTGCGGCAACGGAATATCTGGATTTGATTACGCCACAGTATGTTTCCGATCTCATTGCCTGGGGCGCAATCGGGGCGCGCACCACTGAAAGCCAGGTACATCGTGAATTGGCGTCGGGCTTGTCGTGCGCCGTCGGCTTTAAGAACGCCACCGATGGCTCGATTAAAATTGCCATCGACGCCATCGGCGCGGCCATGAGTCCGCATCATTTCCTGTCAGTGACCAAACAAGGCCACTCAGCCATTTTTTCGACCCAAGGCAATGAAGATGCGCATATCATTCTGCGCGGCGGCAACGGTCAACCCAATTATGATGCCGTCAATGTCGAACAGGTAGCGGAAGGATTGGAGCAAGCCCATCTGCGGCCTAATATCATGATTGATTTCAGTCACGCCAACTGTTTGAAACAGTATCAGCGGCAAATGCTGGTGGGCGAGGACGTGGGCGGACAAATTGCTGGCGGAGATAAAAGAATTATCGGCGTTATGATAGAAAGCCATCTCAAAGCCGGTCGTCAGGATATTGTCGAAGGCACGCCGCTGGTTTACGGCCAAAGTATAACCGATGCCTGTTTGGGCTGGAATGATACGGTGCAATTATTAAACGACATGGCGGCTGCGGTAACGACACGCAGGGCGCTTGAGAATCGAGCCGGAGCTTAAACGTGAATATTTATGTAAATGGTGAATCCCGTAATTTTCCCGAGCACATTACGGTTGCACAGGTCACAGCCCTATTGGGCCTGGCCGATAAACGCATCGCCGTGGAATGGAACAAGGAAATTCTTCCGATCGATCGCCACTCCTTGCAGACACTAAAAGAAGGCGACCGCCTGGAAATCGTTCATGCCATCGGCGGCGGCCAGGACGATGGTTTTACACTTGCAGGCAAGGTCTACCACTCAAGACTCCTGGTGGGCACCGGTAAATATAAGGATATGGAAGAAACCCGGCGGGCCATCGAGGCCAGCGGCGCCGAAATCGTCACCGTCGCCATCCGGCGCACCAATATCGGCCAAAATCCTGACGAGCCTAATTTACTGGATGTTATCCCACCCGATAAATATACTATTTTGCCCAATACCGCCGGCTGTTTCAGCGCCGATGACGCCATCAGAACCTGCCGTCTGGCGAGAGAATTGCTGGGCGGCCATAAACTGGTCAAGCTGGAAGTGCTGGCCGACCGGAAAACTTTGTTTCCGGACGTAGCGGAAACCTATATCGCGGCCGAATTACTGGTCAAAGAAGGTTTTGATGTCATGGTTTACACCAATGACGACCCCATAGCCGCCAAACGCCTGGAAGAAATCGGCTGTATCGCGGTCATGCCGCTGGCGGCGCCCATAGGTTCCGGGCTTGGCATACGCAATCCCTACAATATACTGACCATTGTTGAAAACGCCAAAGTGCCGATTCTGGTGGATGCCGGTGTCGGTACTGCATCCGACGCCGCCATTGCCATGGAGCTCGGTTGTGCGGGTGTTTTGATGAATACCGCGATAGCCGAGGCGAAAAACCCGGTGCTTATGGCCCGGGCGATGAAACAAGGCATTGAAGCGGGCCGCGCGGCCTTTTTGGCCGGGCGTATGCCCCGAAAACGCTTTGCTTCGGCGTCATCACCCATCGACGGTTTGTTTTTGTGAGTATAACAATAGGTTGTCCAACTGTGACACCAAGCCGCCAATGACTTTTTCCGAAGCCAGCCAGACCCGAAAAATCCGCAGCTTCATTCGCCGTCAGGGCAGGGTAACACCCGGCCAACAACAGGCGCTGGAAAAACATTGGGGTGATTATTGCCTGGATGCGCAAACAGATTATGAATTCAGCGAAGTATTTGGCCGCATCGCGCCAACGATTGTCGAAATTGGCTTTGGCAATGGCGACAGTCTGGCGCAAATGGCCGAGGCCAATCCCAAGCTGAATTATATCGGCATTGAAGTCCATCGTCCCGGCGTCGGCCATCTTATACTGGAGCTGGAGCGTCGAGGCCTGACCAATGTCAGAATTTATTGTCACGACGCACTGGAAATCCTGGAGCGAAGCATTGCCGATAACAGTCTGGCGGGGGTGCATTTGTTTTTTCCCGATCCCTGGCCTAAAAAACGGCATCATAAAAGACGCATTGTCCAGGTCGAATTTGTAGCGTTGGTGACACGAAAATTAAAGAATGGCGGTTATTTTCACGCAGCCACGGATTGGCAGCATTACGCTGAACAAATGTTGCAGGTAGTATCGGCAACCGAAGGTTTGGTGAATGTCAGCGCCACTGGTGATTTTTGCGCACGCCCAAGCTACCGTCCGCTGACCAAGTTCGAAAACAGAGGCGTACGGTTGGGTCATGGCATCTGGGATTTGATCGTTACCAAAGTTCAAGGCACGCGCTTGCAGCATGAGTGAAATATCTTTAACGAAAAATTTTTTTGTCATTTTAATGGCTCTAATGACAAGGAAGAGAGGGTTTATTTTAAATAAGTGACCACAAATATGGCACTGGAAACTGTAAGACCAAGCGACCAAAACATAAACCGGTCAAGTCTGCGCACCATTCCTTCAAAACGCTGATTCATTTCCACACGCATCTGCTCAAAACGCTTATCCATATCAATTTGAATCTGTTCAAAGCGTTTGTCCACCTGCTCAAAGCGCTTGTCCATCTGTTTGAAGCCTTCAAGCATAAGTTCGCGCTGATGTTTGAGTTCTTCTTCAACACGAATGGTACGCTCGCGCAAATCCAGCTCATAACGCACATTGACATTACGAACTTCAGGCACATCGGCCATGGCTTGTTTGATCAAATGCTGAACCAGGTCTATATCTTCTTGTACTAATGGCATATTGTTACCTGTCCGCCGATGTTGTTGAGTGCGTGGGTAAGCCTTGCACCTGAATCAGCTATATTTTGAATTATAGCCAATGATCTATGGAATTAAGGTGCTAGGCAAGGACGATTCATCGGGCTACAGCTCTATTATAAATTAGTCCGGCAGGGAGGTCAGCGTTTTTTGCCTGCCCGATTAATGCTTACCTTTTTGCTTGTATCGACCAGAATAGCTTCACCCCAAACATGATCAGGCGGAGTATAATAAAATTTTTACAGGATCGATCTGTCATTGGGCTTGCTAAAAGCATCAGGAACAAGAAATGACTCGAATATTGATAACCGGCGTTAATGGTTTTGTGGGTGAAGCCTTATCTCGGCATTTGCTGGTCAGTGGTTTCGATGTGGTAGGCTCGGTACGCAGCAACACGGCTCATTCGCAACATCTACCCTGCTTTGCAGTAGGCGACATTGATGTCGGGACGCAGTGGAGGCAAGCGTTGCATGGTGTGGATGTGGTCATTCATCTGGCGGCGCGTGTGCATGTGCTGAAAGAAACAGCGCCCGATGCCTTGTCCGCGTTCCGGCAAGTCAACAGGATGGCTACCGAAAATCTGGCACGGCAATGCGCGGCTCAAGGTGTCAGGCGCTTTATTTACCTGAGCACCATAAAGGTGAATGGGGAGCAATCCGATAAAGCCTATTCGGATGATGACAAGCCCAAGCCGCAGGATGCTTACGCACTTTCTAAATGGGAGGCGGAGCAGGCGTTGACGACAATCAGCGCCGATACCGGCCTGGAAATAGTTATTGTTCGGCCACCCCTGGTTTATGGGCCGGGCGTGAAGGGGAATTTTTTGCGGCTGTTGCGCTGGGTGCACTCGGGGTTTCCGCTGCCTTTTGCCAAGGTCGAAAATGCGCGCAGCATGATAGGTTTGGATAATTTGTGCGATTTCATAAAAGTCTGTATCGATCACCCTGAAGCCTCAGGTGAAGTATTTCTGGTGGCCGATGAAAGCGCCCTTGCCACGCCCGATTTGATAAGAATAATGGCTAAGGCCATGAAGCGTAAACCTCGCTTGCCGGCAGTGCCGACACAAGGCTTGTATGTAATGGGGATGTTATGCGGCAGACGGCTAGAGGTGGAGCGTTTGTGCGGTTCCTTGACCGTCGATAGCCAAAAGGCTGGCGATCTTTTAGGATGGAAGCCGCCTTTTTCAATGGAATCAGAGATCGAAAAAACGGTGGCCTGGTTTACTGGAGAGCTGCATTAATGCGCGTTTTCAGACGAATTTTTCTGAGTTAAGTCGTTGATATACTTAGTACATCCCAGTCTTACCTTTTGATAGCAAGAATCTTCATTTTCGATTGAGACACTATGTCTGAAAACAAACAAAAATATCTGGTGCTGATTGACGGCTCGTCTTTTTTATTTCGCGCCTATCATGCCGTACCGCCGCTGACCAGCCCTTCCGGTATGCCGACCAATGCCATTTACGGCGTGGCCAACATGCTGCGTAAACTCATCGCCGATCATCCGACCGATTACATCAGCGTGATTTTCGATGCGCCGGGCAAAAACTTTCGCCATACTTTGTACGATCAATACAAAGCCCATCGTCCGCCGATGCCGGACGACTTGCGCGTACAGATCGAGCCTTTGCATCAGCTCATCAAAGTCATGGGCTTGCCCCTACTCATGCAAGCCGATGTCGAAGCCGACGATGTCATCGGGGCTTTGGCCAAACAAGCGGAACAGCAAGGTTTTGACGTAATCATATCCACCGGCGACAAAGACATGGCGCAACTGGTCACCGAGCGCATTACCCTGGAAAACACAATGTCTAACACCTGCACCGATATTCAAGGCGTGATCGACAAATTCGGCGTCAAACCCGAACAAATCATCGACTACCTGGCGTTGATGGGCGACAGAGTCGATAATATCCCCGGCGTCCCCAAAGTTGGGCCTAAAACCGCAGCGAAATGGCTGATGGATTATCAAACTTTGGAAAATCTGATCGCCTCGGCCGATCAGATCAAAGGCAAAGTTGGCGATTATCTCAGAGACAGTCTGGATCAGTTGCCGTTATCAAAACAACTCACAACAATAAAATGCGATCTTATCCTGCCTTATACCATTGAAGATTTGAAGCGTCAGCCGATTGCCTTGGCTGAATTGAAAACATTACTAGCCGACCTGGGCTTTTCTTCCTGGCTCAAAATGCTGGAAAATACACAGGAATCATCCTCCGCACAAAAACCGCCGCCGGTTAAAAATAACACTGCCGCGCCCCAATATGAAACCCTATTGACCGAGGTAGATTTCGAGCGTTGGTTTGCCAAACTGAACCAGGCCGAATTGTTTGCATTCGACACCGAAACCAGTGCGCTGGACTACACACAGGCGCAAATCGTCGGCATTTCCTTTGCCGTGGAAGCGGGTCATGCCGCTTATGTGCCGCTGGCGCATGATTATCCCGATGCGCCCAAACAGCTCGATAGAACCACAGTGCTTGAAAAAATGCGGCCATTGCTGGAAAATCCGGCGCCTGCCAAGCTCGGCCAAAACCTTAAATACGACGCCAACGTCCTGGCCAACCACGGCATCGAACTGCGCGGCATCGCCCACGACACCATGCTCGAATCCTATGTCCTGAACAGCACCGCGACCCGGCATAATATGGACGATATGGCCAAAGAATACCTCGGCGTCGAGACCATCCACTATGAAGATGTCGCAGGTAAAGGCGCCAAGCAAATTCCGTTTCAGGAAGTCGCGCTGGAACAAGCCGCACCTTATGCCGCCGAAGACGCCGATATAACCCTGAAATTGCATCAGGTCCTGTTCGACCGGTTGCACCGTCAACCGGCACTGGAAACCTTGTACCGCGAGATCGAAGTGCCTCTGATCAGCGTGCTGTCGAGAATTGAAAGGAACGGCGTGCTGATCGATACCGCCATGTTGTCCCTGCAAAGCATGGAGCTGGCCAGTCACATATGCGCCATCGAACAACAGGCAAACGATCTGGCCGGGCAAACTTTCAACCTGGGTTCCCCTAAGCAGATACAAACGATTATTTACGATCAACTGCATTTGCCGGTACTGAAACTTACGCCTACCGGCCAACCTTCGACGGCCGAATCGGTGCTGGCGGAACTGGCGCTGGATTATCCGTTGCCCAAGCTCATTCTCGATTACCGGGGTATGAGCAAACTGAAATCGACTTATACCGACAAGCTGCCTCAGCAAGTCAATGCGACAAGCGGGCGGGTGCATACGTCCTATCATCAGGCCGTCGCCGCCACCGGCAGGCTGTCTTCATCCGACCCCAATTTGCAGAACATCCCCATCCGCAGCGCCGAAGGCCGTAAAATAAGGCAGGCCTTTATCGCACCCGAAGGCTGTCAACTGGTTGCCGCCGATTATTCTCAGATCGAATTGCGCATCATGGCGCATTTATCGGGTGATGAAGGCCTTAAAGCGGCTTTTTCGGAAGGCCGCGATATTCACAGCGCGACTGCTTCGGAAGTTTTCGGCGTCGCGCCGGAACAGGTTACCACAGAGTTAAGGCGTTCGGCCAAGGCCATCAATTTCGGCCTGATTTACGGCATGTCGGCTTTTGGTCTGGCGCAGCAGCTCGGTCTGGCGCGCAATCAGGCGCAAGCTTACATCGATTTGTATTTTGCCCGCTATCCCGGCGTCAAGCAATACATGGACAGCATCAGGAAAAAGGCCAAACAGCAAGGTTATGTCGAAACCTTGTTTGGTCGCCGACTGTATTTACCCGAAATTACCGCCCGCAACGCCGCCCGCAGGCAATATGCCGAGCGCACGGCGATAAACGCGCCCATGCAAGGTACGGCGGCGGACATCATCAAACGCGCCATGATTGCCTGCGATGACTGGCTGCAAAGCGAGCAGCCCGGCGCCAAAATGATCATGCAGGTACATGACGAACTGGTATTCGAAATCACGCAAGCGGCCATTCCCGCCAGTATAGAAAAAATAAGAACCCTGATGTGCTCGGCGGCCCGTCTCGATGTGCCGCTGATCGTCGATATCGGCGTCGGCGACAATTGGGATGAAGCGCATTGATACGCGCGATGCCGCCATTTTAAGGCGGACGACGCCTCAATCCTTTTTATCGAGCCACAACAGTAAAGGCGGTAAAAACAATAAATCCATGAACAAGGCGACAGAAATGGTAATGGCGGTCAATAATCCCATTTCCGAATTCACGGTAAAATGGGAAAAATTCAATACTAAAAAGCCGGCGATCAAAACCGCCGAAGTGATCCACATGGCAACGCCCACGGTAGAAAAAGCATAGCGTATGGCATCCTGATTATTAAGGCTTTTGACTATTTTGGCCTGGCGATATTTGCTGATGAAATGCACAGTGTCATCCACCACTATACCCAAGGTCATGCCGGCCACAATGGATACGCCCAGATTGATCTGGCCATCGATCAATCCCCATAAGCCAAAAGACACGCCCGCCGGTACCAGATTGGGTATCAGGCTGATCAGCCCCAGCCGCCAGGAGCGAAAGGCCGCCACCAATATCAATGAAATAAAGACTAAAGCCAGCAGGGTACCGAGTAACAAACTGCCGATATTACGTTTGCCAATGTGCGAAAACATCAAGCCCGGACTGGCCATTTCGATTTTTAACTCGGGTAAATTGGTTTTAAGCCAGCCGATTATCCGCTCTTCCAGCGCCAGCATCTGAATGGAACTGAGATTATGCAGTGTAGCAATGACCCGGGTCGCCGATTTGTCGATGTTGACCTGATCGTTCAGATCCAGGCCATAAGGCAATGACATTTCATACAGCAGTAAATATTGCGCGGCCAGATCTCTTTGCTCAGGCAGTTTATACCAGGCGTCATCGTCCCCGTGCATGTTCTTATTCAGTCTTTTAAAAGTATCGCTGATGGTGTTGACATGCACGGTTTCAGGTTGCTGCCTCAACCACTGGGCCATTTGATCGATTTTGCGCAAAAAACCAGGCTCGTTGATGCCGCCTGCGTCACCGCTGTGGATGGCAAATTCCACGGTGTACATACCGCTCATGTTGTCGTTTAAAAAATCTGTCGCCTGCCTGAAATCAACCGTTTCATCAAAATATTTGACCAGTTCGTCGTTCAACTCGTTCAGCGGCGTCAGGCAAGTAAAAACAATGGCCGCCAGACCGTTAACCAGAAGCAGAGGCTTGCGTCTGCGAATAACGAAAGCAGCCAGATGTTTCATATAGACATTATTCAAGTCACCTTTCAAATTCACGCGAATGGGTAACACGCAAGTCAACGCCGGTAAAAAAGTCACGGTCAGAAAAAAGGCAATCACCACGCCCATCGCCACGATATTGCCCAGATCCCTATAGGGCGGTGCATCACTGAAATTCAAGCTGAGAAAGCCGATTGCCGTGGTTACGCTGGTCAGCAACATGGGTTGAAAATTTGTTTTTAAACTTTCCTGGATAGCTGTTTTTTTTTCATAGGACATGCGCATGTTATGCAGCATTTTCACCAGAAAATGCACGCAGTCGGCAACGGTCATGGTTAAAATGATGATAGGCGCGGGCGCTGAGGCCTGCGATAACACCGAGCCTTGCCAGGCAAACAGACCGAGTGCAGCACTGATTGAAAAAACAATAATTAAAATAACGCAAAATGTAGCGGTAATCGAGTGCAGGCTGAACCAGAGCACTGCGATAACGAGCGCTGTCATAATCGGAACCAGCGTCGTGTTGTCGTGGAAAGGGGATTCGATAAAAGCGTTGTTCATCATGACCGCCCCTGTTAAATGAAGCTTCACATGAGGGTAACGCGCTTCGATTTCCGCTGCGATTTGTCTGGCGTTTGCCGCCACTTCCATCGCTTCCCAAGGGCTTTTATCGGGCAATTGCACAGTAACATTGACGCCTGCGACATGCCCCGTTTTTGAACTGAGACGATTGACCAGCAACGGTTCATTCAAGGCTATCGTTTTTAGAGCCTGAATTTGCGCCTCAGTCAATGCAGCAGGCTCGGTCACCAGATCGGCAACCATCAAATCATCGCCTTCAGCTTTTGTGTGCTGAAAATTTGTAATGGAATCCACGCGGCTCGCAAAAGCTATTTGCCACGATTTTTTGGTAAGCTCCACAATAGCCTGTAAGACAGAGGGGTCAAATACATCACCCGCCTCAGGTTCAATAACGAACAGTACATTATCGCTTTTGTTATAAGTGTCCTGGATTGAATTAAAAGCTTGCAATTGCGGATTTTCTGGGCTAAAAAAAACCCTGTAATCACTTTTAAAACCCAGTTTGGCAATGCCTGCCGAGGCAAGGGCCAAGGCGATTAAAACCAAAAACAGGATCCACCACGGGTGGTCGGTTGTCATCAACGCCAGGCGGGAAACAAGTGATTTTTTCTGCATTACCGGTATCCTTGAATTTAAATCTCTGAAGCTGTGCTAAAGCATAGGCGCAATTGCCGGAATTTAACACACTCGGAAACAATAAATTTTTGGGTTCACTATACTACTGCAATAGCAGCGATCACGAAATAAACTGGAGAGGGTGTATTTTGGAAGTAATGAGCGGGGTAGTGCGATAATTCAAACGTGGTGTACTGGTTTTATTGCGAGCCGGGAGTAGCGTTGACAACTAAAAAGCCGATGCAACTAGTGCATCGGCTTTACGGAGCTGAATTTGGCTACAGTGTATTGACTGCGTTTAATTCCTGAAAAGCTTGCTCTAAACGGGTCACCATACTGACCTGACCCGCACGTTGCCAAACTCGTGGGTCATAGTATTTTTTGTTGGGTTTGTCGTCGCCATCGGGATTGCCTATCTGGCCTTGTAAATAACCTTCGTTTTCTTTGTAGAAGTTCATTACACCGGCCCAAGTAGCCCATTGCGTATCGGTGTCGATATTCATTTTTACCACGCCGTAGCTGATCGACTCTTTGATCTCTTCCGCCGTTGAACCTGAACCGCCATGGAAAACAAAGTTTAAAGAATTTTCCGGCAAGCCGTATTTTTCCGAAACAAATTTTTGCGAGTTGTACAATATTTTGGGCGTCAATTTGACGTTGCCCGGTTTATAGACGCCGTGGACGTTACCGAACGAGGCCGCGATAGTAAAGTTAGGGCTAACCTGATTAAGCTTTTCATAAGCGTAAGCCACATCTTCCGGTTGTGTGTATAGCAAGGAATGATCCATATCGCTATTATCAACGCCGTCTTCTTCGCCCCCGGTAACGCCTAATTCAATTTCCAGCGTCATACCCATTTTGGCCATGCGCGTTAAATATTTGGCGCAGGTTTCAATGTTTTCTTCGAGACTTTCTTCGGATAAGTCAAGCATATGCGAACTGAATAAGGGTTTTCCGGTTTCGGCGAAATGTTTTTCACCGGCATCAAGCAAGCCGTCAATCCAGGGCAATAATTTTTTTGCCGCATGATCGGTATGCAGGATGACAGGAACGCCATAATGTTCGGCAATATTATGAACATGCAGAGCGCCTGAAATGGCTCCCAAAATAGAGCATTGCTGACCTTCCAATTTCAGTCCTTTGCCTGCAAAAAAGGCAGCACCGCCGTTTGACATCTGGATAACGACAGGTGATTTTACTTTTGCTGCGGCTTCCAAAACTGAATTGATGACATCCGTGCTGATGACGTTGACCGCAGGCAAGGCAAATCTATTTTTTTTACAAATGGCGAAGATTTTTTGAACGTCTTCTCCGGTTACGACACCGGGTTTGACCACATCTAAAATTTTTTGTGACATGTGTTGAGTCCTATTAAGGAGTCTTGGGTTGCCCTCAACATAAGGACAACCAACAATGAATCGGGATTTAAAAGCCGAGCAGAGTACAGATGAGTCCTCTGCTCTGGTGCGCGTTTATGCTTCCAGGCTGGACAGGCGTTCAGCCAGGAGGGTTTCGAGTGCTTCCAGCGCCTTGGCAAAACCATCGATGCCTTCTTTCAGTTTATCGGTCGCCATGCGGTTTTCGGCGTGTAACTTATCAAAAGTGGCTTTATCGATATTGATTTTTTCGATGCTTGCCGCAGCCGCTTTGGCTGGATCCAATTTGCGTGGCAATTCAGCTTCTGTTGATTGCAGTTCACCCAAAAGCGCCGGTGATATGGTCAGCAGATCGCATCCCGCCAATTCGGTGATCTCGCCAATGTTACGGAAGCTTGCGCCCATGACTTCGGTTTTATAGCCGAATTTTTTGTAGTAGTTATACACTTCAGTCACCGACAGTACGCCGGGGTCTTCCGCCGGTGCGTAAGAATCGCGGCCGGTATCTTTTTTATACCAATCAAGGATACGTCCGACAAAAGGCGAGATCAGAGTAATTCCGGCTTCGGCACAAGCAATGGCCTGGTGCAAGCCGAACAATAAAGTAAGATTGCAATGGATGCCTTCTTTTTCCAGAACTTCAGCCGCTTTGATGCCTTCCCAGGTTGAGGCTATCTTGATCAATACCCGTTCTTTGGAAACGCCTGCCGCTTCGTACTGGGCGATCAATTCACGGCCTTTGGCGATGGTTGCCTCGGTGTCGTAAGAGAGGCGTGCGTCAACTTCGGTTGAAACCCGGCCTTCAATGAGCTGAAGAATTTTAAGGCCAAAAGATACCGCCAAACGGTCGAATGCGAGAGTAACCACATCAGCGGCAGCGGCATCTTTACCTAAAGTGGCTCTGGCTCCTTTGAGAGTATCGTCAACGATTGCTTGATATTGGGGCATCTGTGCCGCTGCGGTAATCAACGAAGGATTGGTTGTTGCATCACGCGGTTTGAAAGTTTCGATAGCCTGAAGGTCGCCGGTGTCGGCCACCACAACAGTTATCGCGCGCAGTTGTTCCAGTAAATTTTTAGCCATGATAATGTACCTTTAGTGTATTATTAATTAAAAATCTTTCAAGCCATTGAACAGTTCAGTAGTGATAACTCAAACTATGCTTTATGAATAAAACCGGCAATGGCCGAAATTCGTGGCTTTTATTGAAGTCAACCTCAAATATGACTTGTTCGCATTCGCTAAGTTCCAGTCGGGTGTTCTCGTCAGTCGTTTCGTTTTGGTTGCTTTTGCCTTTTTTGGGGCAAAAATTGTAACTCGACAGAGGAAGGAAGGAAAGAAACTATACGCAAGCCGATGGAGTAGAGGCGTAAATCATCGGGAAAGCAAACGGTGTTTACTTTTTTATTCAGAGGTATCACTCAATACGAGCTATTTATATCTTCTATATCCCATTATTAGCTCCTTAACATAGGAAAGGAGTTAATAACGGGAATACTTAAAGATGTATTAGCTTTTGCTGCGCAGATATTTGGAAACGCCGGTTTCAGATTCAACGACTTTCTTTTCCAGATATTTTGCAACACCGGTAGCCGCTGCTTTTTCCTTGACTGTAGCAACCTGTTTGTCTAAATATTTTGCGACGCCGGTAGGAATGGGGCCTTCTTTGTTTTGAAGATATTTACTGACACCGGTTAATCCGCTGGTATCCGGCGTGAAAGCGGGATACTGTTTGGCCGCAGGTGATTTTGTGCCGCTTTTTTTCCTGAAAAAAGCAAATCCCACCAAAGCCAAAACAACCAGAGCAATGAGAAGACTGGAATTGGATTCCGGTTTCTTTCCGGTAGTGGCAACGGCTGCTTCCCCAGCACTTGCACTTAGGTCTACAGAAGTGCTGGAAGATTTGGGCGCAGTGACTTTGGGCGTGCTATGTTTATAATCACTATCGCTAAACAACACTTTAGGCTCGAAGGCCGCCGCTGGATATTGCGAGTCCGGTGCGGTTGGCTGGCTTTGTTTGCTACTTGCGGATGGGCTTTTGCTTTTGGCGATATACTCAGAATCCTGATATTGCACTGTGGGCTTGAAGTCAGCGGCCGGATATTTTGGTTCCGCGTCTGCTAATGGACTGGATAACAAAAAAATAGCTAATGTACTTCTTAAAAAATTATTTTTTTTCACATTGTTCCCCTATGTATGGTTCAAAGCGGTTAGAGACCCTATGGGCGGGTGCTGATTGGCAGTTTTCAAGTATAAAGGGTCTCCATGCTAAATGAAATATTAAAGTACAGCTTCTACATGCTTAATGACATTTTCAACCGTGAAGCCAAACTCTTTGAACAATTGTCCGGCCGGGGCGGATTCGCCGAAATGGTTGAT
>PGZD01000021.1 GCA_002843155.1 Gammaproteobacteria bacterium HGW-Gammaproteobacteria-3 | reverse complement strand
AACAGCAAAAAATCCGTAGTGCCAACCGACAGTAGTTAAAATTTTTAACTGATTGAAATGGCGGGGAACTTCGTTATTAGGTGACGAAGTTGGGTTAAACGGAATGCGTTCGCTTGGCAGAATGTCGTCATAGGCATAGGGCCGACCGTTCAGCACCATTCTCATCGGCCCTTCGGAAATGCCGATCGGCACCGGTTTGTTGGGGTTAGCGGTGTCGCTGACAGCATAGCGTTTAATAGCAGACAGCTTATTCGGTAGCGCGGGACTGTCGCTGACGCTTTGGGTCACACGTAACGTTAAAATCGGATAATCGCTGCCGACCGGCAATGCGCTAGCGTGCATCCCCACCCGATGGCCGCCACTCTGTTTGCCGCCCATCATGCGTTCGGCCATTTTCGGCAAGACACCGGAAAAAGCACGGCTGCGCAATACCAGTTGAGAGCCGACTTTTCGCCCGCTGAAATCCGCCCATACATCCAGACGCTCACCCGGAGCCAGCATTACATAAGGTTTGTTGACAGGTGTTTCCAGTAAACCGCCGTCGCATCCGATGACGGTGACAGGCGTGTTATCGTCCCAGGCCAGTTTGTATATGCGCGCCGTCGAGGCATTGAGGACACGCAATCGGTAAGCCCGACTGGCCACATCGAGCTGAAAATCGGGTAAACCGTTAACCAGAATACGGTCACCATAAAAACCCATCATGCGATCATGCATATGACGGACGTATTGCAATTGATTGTTGGCGTCGAACAGCCGGTCCTGAATCACGATCGGCACTTCGTACTCACCGTCCGGTAATTCCAGACGGCGCTCTTCGTCGTCATTCACCAATATTGCCCCGGCCAAACCGTGGTAAACCTGTTTACCTGTCGTATTGTGCGGATGCGGGTGATAGATATTCATGCCGGCGCGATTGAGCATTTCAAACTCATACACAAAAGATTGGCCTTTGTCCAGCGAATACAGTGGATGTCCGTCTATTTTGGCCGGCACATGCAAACCATGCCAATGAGTGATTGACACTTCATCCAGTTGATTATGCAGCGTAATGCGGATTTTTTGGCCTGTTTGAAAGCGCATCACCGGGCCAAGGTAAGAACCTGGCAGTTCAGTCAGCGTGTCGGCCGGGCCCTTTACCAGTTTGGCGAAATATTGCTGTACCCGGGTTTGCTGTCCCGGCAAAATCGAGCTTGAGGATGGTTTGCAAACCAAATCAATTTCTACATCCGGATGAAAATCAGGCGAAGCTTTATTCGGCGTCATTCTCGGCATATCGCCCATCCCTTCCATGGCCTGTAACCAGCCGGGCAACCCTGCCCAGGCTAGAAGTCCGGCACCGGTTTGTGCAAAAAAACGGCGACGGGAAAAATTGGCTAACTGTTTCATATCCGCTCCTCGACTTGGGTCGATTATTGTTTTAATAATTTTTATAGGTAAAATTTCCCTGTTTCTAAGTATTTCAGCCGTTTTCCGACGGCGGCTTTATAGTCACACGAGTCGATATGGCGAGTAATAAAATTGCTGTCGAGACCCATAACATCCCCATACCGGCTTCGTGATGGGCCTGCACATCAGCAATCACCAATCGAGCCAGTGCGGTAATGGCGACATAAATCAAACAGCGCACCGGCATGACATTGGTTTTGAAATAAATCCCCACCATGGCGCCCAATTCAAGATAAATAAACAACAGTAAAATATCGTCGATGCTGGCGTGTCCGTGCGCCGCCATGCCGACATAAGCCACTACAGCCGACCAAACAATGCTGGCGCCGATAACAAACAGGGCCATGTAGTGAAAAGCTCCGAGCAGCAAATTACCCAGCTCATCTATCCTGGCTTTCATGCCGAACTGCATTTTGTTAAATCCTGATAGTCGCATCAATCAACTCTCGTCGGTGTTTTTTTTGCACTGAATACAACGGTATCGGCTTTATGAATCCAGCGGCCGATGGCCAGCAAAACCAGCAGCAGAAACAGGGCTATAGAAACCGGAATGAGGCCATTGGTTTGGCTCAGCCATTGTTTACTGTCGATCAGTAACGCCGCTGTCAGCGATTGCGACAGCACATAGATACCGACGGCCACGACCATCAGACCAAAACCGCGCCGCAATAAAGTCGGTTTGATGATGCCTGAAAGCACTGCGCCCACGGCGCTGCCGAGCAAAGCCCCGGCTGTGACCAGGGCCGTCAAAGACATATCAATCGACGTATGCTGGGCGTAACCGGCCAAGCCTGCCAGAGCATTCATGACAATGATCAATAATGAAGTGCCCACCGCAGCCTGCATCGGCAAGCCTACCAGCAAAGTCAACGCCGGTACCACCAAAAATCCGCCGCCCACGCCCACCATGCCGGTCAGGCCGCCGACAAAGAAACCATCAAAAGAAACTCTTAAAAACGGCACCCGTAGGGGACATACCGAAACCGGCAAGTGCTCGGGAGTGAAACGGGCTTTGGCTTTAAGCAACATTAACAAGCCGGTAGACAGGCTGATCACACCAAACAGGCTCATCAACAGATCGGCGGAAAAAAGCGCGGCAAAACGCCCCCCCGCAAATGCACCCGCCATGCCGGACAAGCCAAAGAACACGCCGCTTTTCCAGCATACCAAACCACGCCGGGCATGGGGGATTAAAGCCATCAGGCTGGAAAGGCCGACCACAACGAACGAAGTGACTATCGCGGTCTTGGCTTCGATGTGCAGCAGATAGACCAGCATAGGCACGGTCAGAATCGATCCGCCGCCACCGAACAGGCCCAGCAACAAGCCAATGATCACGGCCAGCCCCAGTGTCAGAAACATGTGTGCGCCCTCCCCTATTCCGTAATCGAGCCGCAGGACTGGTTGGCTGGCAAGGCCTTGTCGATAAATCGGGGATAATCCAGCTTGAGGTCCTTCATGGTGGCGATAAATTCTTCACGCGATTTGCCTGCGCCCAAGCGAGCATTTTTGGCTATTTCCTGTTTAATGGTCGAGACGGTATTACCTTGATAATCATGCCCCGGATAGACCAGAGTATCCGGCGGCAAAGTAAACAGTTTGCCGGTGATGCTGTCATAAAGCTGGCCGGCATCGCCTTGCTGAAAATCGGTGCGGCCGCTGCCATCGATCAATAGGGCATCGCCCGTAAACACCCGGTCGGCCATTACATAACTGACACAGCCTTGGGTATGCCCCGGCGTGTGGCGTACTTCAAATTCCAGATCGCCCACCTGCAACAATACACCGTCGGTCACCAGCAAGTCAGCGCACATCGCACCGGCATCACGATGCACTACACTTTTACTGCCGAATTTTTCACGCAGCAAGCCGGAACCGGTGATGTGATCAGCGTGGACATGCGTTTCCAGGGTATAGATCAATTTCAGATTCAATGCTTGCAGCAGTTGGCTGTAAGTCTCTGTTTCCGAAGCGACCGGATCGATCAACACGGCGCGGGCGGTACGTTCACAAGCCAACAAATAGCTGTAGGTTGACGTTTCGGTATCAAACAATTGACGAAAAAGCATAATGGCATCCTCAAAAACAATAGTAATCGATAAACTTCCAATCAAGTATCGTGCCAACTCGAACGCCTTCTGTAAGGCACTGAATTCAAGGCATGAGTGCGTAACTCAACATCGGTAATGTTTCATTTTGAAATGCATGAAACATTTATGCTACACTTGCAACAGAATTAAAACAAACCCGGTTTCATCATGAGCCAATCTTCCCCTTTTTTTAACCGCTGGCTCAGCCGGATGGGCCCTGATCAAGTCATGGCGATACTCACCGATCTGGTAGACGCCGGCGCTGTATTTGCCGTGGATGCCGGGGGTAACATCCTGTTCTGGAGCAAAGGCGCCGAGGAACTGTTCGGCCTGAGGGCGCAATCCGTTCTGGGTAAACCCTGCGCGGAGACGCTGGGCTGTGAGGAAGGGCAAGATCCCTGCGGTCTCGCCGAGTCAGGTACGATCAAAGCGCAAATAGTCAAACTTAAACGCGCCAACGGTGAACGCGTCATCTGCTACCGTACCGCGCGGGCATTTTTTGATGCCGAGGGCCAATTTGCCGGTGCGTTGGAATTTCTCCAGCCCCAAGCCGAGCCGATGATGGGAAAGCGTGGCAACAGCGAAAGCTTTCACGGCATTTTGTCGCGCGACCCCGCCATGCAGGAAGCTATCAGAATCATCCGCAATGTCGCGGAAACCGAAGCCACGGTGCTGATCCGGGGTGAATCGGGTACGGGCAAGGAATTGGTGGCCCGTGCCTTGCATCAGGAAAGCCCGCGCCATCAGCAGCCTTTTCTGGCCATCAACTGTGCGGCGCTGTCGCCCAATTTATTGGAAAGCGAACTTTTCGGTCACGTCAAAGGGGCGTTTACGGGAGCGGTGCGGCATCATGCCGGTCTGTTTCAGCGCGCACATGGCGGCACCCTGTTTCTGGATGAAGTCGCCGAACTACCTTTGGAATTGCAGGCCAAATTGCTCCGGGTCTTGCAGGAGCAAAGCTTCATTCCGGTCGGCGGCGATAGCGCCACGAACGTCGATGTCCGCATTATCGCCGCCACTCATCGCTCGTTGCGCGAAGAAGTCAAGGCCGGGCGGTTCCGGGAGGACTTGATGTACCGCTTACGCGTGGTGCCGGTCTTTCTGCCGCCATTGAGAGAACGGCGGCTCGACGTAAACTTATTGCTCTGGCACAACATCGGCCTGCATAATCTTCATGGCCCCCGTCATGTTGACAGCATCGCCCCCGAGGCGATGCGGCGTTTGCTCGATTACAGTTGGCCCGGCAATGTAAGGGAACTCATCAATGTGATCGAATACGCATTCGCGGTGGGACGGGGAAATGAACTGAGTCTCGATGATTTACCGCCGGAATTCCGTGAAGCCGAAAACTCGATCACCGGCGGACAAGCTCCGCCCGCTCAACCCAAAAAATATCAAAACGAGGCGGACAGAATCCGTGAAGCATTACAAATGACCGGCGGCAGTCTGGCGGCGGCAGCCAGCCATGCCGGCATGAGCCGCGCAACATTCTGGCGCAAGCGGAAAAAATATCAAATTGATCCGTAATCGATCAGGTATCGGCTGTTGAGAGCGCGTTTTAAAGTGATTTTCAGAACTAAACAACTAAGGAACGTGCATTTTATAACTTGTGCAACTGACTTGTTTTTTTGTCCGTCTTCGGCGTTGCCTACATCCCTGTAGGCAACGCCGCTATCGGACGAAATAGCACGTTAGTTTAACAGCAAATGTGGCCGCGCGAAGCATATTAGGCCGCCTGGCGGTTGATCTCGCTTGGCAGCGTCGCAGCCTTGGCAAAGCACTCTTGTGCGATGCGATTTTGCGTACCATTCAGGTATCCGAGATTGTTGGCGTCAAGGCTCTTTTGGTTCACGCGCTTTCCGATCAAGCGGTGCATTTCTATGAAGCCAATGGATTTTATCCTTCCCCCTCTAATTCAAGAACGCTTTTCCTGCCATTGTCCGAGGTATAGTTACGGCTTCTAATTTTTTTTATTTTCCGGGAACCTTCAGGTCGCAGTAAAAAAAGAATTTTTCCTATAGGCGGCAGCGTTAAACAGAAGGATAATAACCCATTTAAATTCTCGCGGACGATGAGCCTACGCCACCAGATTAACCTCGGAATACTGTTTTCCTCGATTTGCATTCTGCTATTGGCCGGCTCGATCGCGATCTGGCAGGCCCGTAATGCAGTCAGCAAGGAAGTGGATTCCTCCATCGGCATGGCCTTGCAACTGATCGAGCTCGGCTTTGCCAAAACGCCGTCGCCCGGATTGAACGAAGCGGATTGGTTATACCGGCTGGGCGCACTCAAACAAACCCGGCATTTGCGCATCCAATTGCAACAGCCTTCGGGACAGCTCATCGACATTAGCCAAAAAAAACCTCATGACACCGAGCACGACCGGCCACCCGGCTGGTTTGTCAGGCTGGTCGTCAGCGATTACCCGAAAGCCGAATATCGCATCACCGCCGCCGACGGCAAAGCATTGATATTGCTTATCCAGGCCAATCCTCTGGATGAAATCACCGAAGTCTGGCAGGAAACCACGACTTTTGTTATCTCGATAACGCTGCTGATTGCGCTGACCTTTCTGGCCGTGCATCTGGTGTTCAACAAGACCTTGAAAGCCATCGACAGTATCGTCAACGGGCTCAAGCTAATCGAAACGGGACACTACCGGCAAAAGCTACCGGAATTTGACACCCGCGAATACGATTGTATCGCCAAGGCCATCAACCACATGACCGACGTCCTTGACGCCACGCAACAGGAAAACCGGGCTCTGACTCAGCATTCACTGCAAATACAGGAAGAAGAGCGTCAACGTCTGGCGCAAGAGCTGCACGACGAACTCGGGCAATCACTGACCGCCATTAAAGTCATGGCGGTTACGGCAGCGCATGAAAAATCCGATACGCCAAAAATTACCGCCTCGATCATCGGCATTTGCGATCATCTGATGACGGTGGTGCGCTCGATGATGCATCAGTTACACCCCATGATTCTGACTGACCTGGGATTGAAAGCGACACTGGAAGACATGGCTAATCACTGGTCGGAGAGAAATCCGCAATTGGCATTGAGCATTGAATGTTGCACCCGTGCCGATGCCCTGGATCAGAAAATCAGTATTCAGCTTTTCAGAGTCATTCAGGAATGCCTGACCAATACTGTCCGCCATGCTCAGGCAAAACAGGTTAAAGTAACGTTGACAACACAAGCGGACAGCCTGCAATTGCGCGTTGCCGATGACGGCATTGGCTGCGATATCAAGCGGGTTTGTTCCGGTTTTGGCCTGCGTGGTATGCAGGAAAGAATCAAATCGCTGGGCGGCGAACTCTCGATTCACTCGCAACCCGGCCAGGGCATGACCATAACTGCGAAAATCCCCCTCTAATGGACACTAAAATCAAAGTGATACTGGTTGACGACCACGCCGTGGTACGGGCCGGATTCAAGATGCTGCTGGCGACCTGTGATGACATTGACGTCATTGCCGAAGCCGAACGCGGTGAACAAGTGCTGCAACGGCTACTGCAACAAACGGCCGACGTTATCGTGATGGACCTGTCAATGCCGGGTCTGGGCGGACTTGAAACCATCCGGCGCATCCGCCAGCGCCATGACCGGGTAAAAATACTGGTATTCAGCGTCCACGATGAAAAGGTCTATGTAAGCCGCGCCATCGAAGCCGGAGCCGATGGCTATATCACCAAGAACAGCGCCCCCGGCATTCTTGCGCTGGCGCTGAGGCAAATCATGCAGGGCCAGTCTTATATCGAGCCAAGTCTTCTCGATGATTCGGGGACAGCTTCGGGCGCGCCCGACTATCGCGCTGTTATCGACGCCTTCAGCGCGCGCGAATTCGATATATTCTGCCTGCTAGCCAAAGGCCTGACCCTGCATAAAGTGGCTGACGAGCTGTGTCTGGGCTATAAAACCGCCGCCAATTACAGCACTCGGATCAAAGCCAAGCTGAATGTTTCAACACTGGTTGAACTGGCGCATATCGCTCAGCTTTCAGGGCTGGTGCGGGATAAAATTTAAATTTGAGGATTCTTGCAACCCGGCGTTTTACAAGTTAACTTCGGCATGTAACAAGCTAAAAAACCATGTTCCATGACCGGTTATCGACGTGTTTATCGTCCCAAAACCACCTGGTTTTTTACCGTCAACTTGACCAAACACAAAAACAATAGCCGCGCAGGGTAGGCACATGCTGTTCGTGCCTACGCGTAACGGTGTGACGAAACGTAAACCGCCCTTGGAAACCTCGGGTGGTTTTTTTACGCGCGAAAAACGGTGGGCAAAACGTTGCCAACCCTTGTATCTACTTGGCCGCTTTGGGCTTTAGGGCTTCAATAATGGCGTCTTTGGCGAGCCCCGCCTCCTTGCGGATAATGAGAATGACGAGGCTCAATTTGGACACCCTCTCCGTTAAGGTTATACGCCATGCTGACCAAGGGGGAAGAATATGCTGATCAGGGCCAAACTTAATTATGAAGAAAAATACCGCGAACGGGTCATTAAAAACTGTAACTATTCAGTGTATTTTTCCAGATTAATGTTTGAATCGAGTCAATTCGTTTATGCTGTTACAGCCATTATTATGGCTATCCTTTTTTGGTTTCAACGAAGCCCGCTTTCTCCACGTTAGCGGCTTCGTCCAACTTATACATTCAGCCATCCATGGCCGCGCAAGTTAAATACGGTATTATTTTACAGGCTCCTCGCTAAAAGCGCCAAAACCCATGATTCGCTGGTAGCGTTTTTCCAGCAAATCCGTCAAAGGCTCCCGCTTCAATTCTTCCAGGTGACGCAGCAGCGCTTCCCTCAAATTCATCGCGGTCGCCTGAAAATTGCGATGTGCGGCGCCCAAGGGTTCGCGCACGACTTCGTCGAGAAAGCCTTGCTCACGGACGCGATCGGACGTAATACCCATCGCTTCGGCGGCCAATTGAGATTTATCCGCACTTTTCCATAGAATGGAGGCGCAGCCTTCAGGGGAAATCACCGAGTAGGTACTGTATTCAAGCATAATCAGACGGTCACCGACACCGATGGCCAGCGCGCCACCGGAGCCGCCTTCACCGATAACGGTACAGATAATCGGAGTTTTCAATTTTGTCATTTCGAACAGGTTGCGGGCAATCGCTTCACTCTGCCCGCGCTCTTCGGCGCCGATTCCGGGATAGGCGCCCGGTGTATCGATCAGACAGATGACGGGCAGACCGAAACGCTCGGCCATTTTCATGACTCGCAACGCTTTTCTATAACCTTCGGGTCTGGGCATACCGAAGTTACGGTAGATTTTTTCTTTGGTATCGCGGCCTTTTTGATGGCCGATCAGCATCACAGGCTGACCTTCGAGACGCGCCAGGCCGCAAACGATGGCCGGATCATCGGCATAAGCGCGATCGCCATGCAGCTCGTAAAACTCGGTAAATATCAAATCGATATAGTCGAGTGTATAAGGCCGCCCCGGGTGTCTGGACAATTGGGAAATCTGCCAGTCGCTGAGCTCGGAAAAAATCGCTTCGGTCAGGCTTTCGCTTTTTTTTTCCAGTTGGTCGAGGGCGTCGGAAATATTGATGTCATTATCGGACTCGACGCGGCGCAGCTCTTTGATTTTCGCTTCCAGTTCGGCGATGGGTTGTTCAAAATCGAGAAATTTAAGATCCATAAGTGACTTATATTGAGTGAGTGTAATTTTGAACTCGCGGGATTATTTTGGCCCCGTCTTGTCAGTTGCGGACATTTTATCCAAATTCCGTAAATGTTTTAATTTTTCTGCAATTTTTATTTCAAGGCCCCGTGCCACCGGATGGTAGAAGCGGGTTCCGGTTAATTCCTCGGGAAAATAGTTTTCACCGGCGGCATAAGCCTCCGCTTCATCGTGGGCGTAGCGGTAAGCTTTGCCGTAATCCAGCGCTTTCATCAGTTGGGTTGGGGCGTTGCGTAAATGCACCGGCACACTCAAGCTGGCGCTTTCGCGCACCGTGCGCAGCGCCGCATTGTAGGCTTTGTAAACGGCATTGCTTTTGGGCGCGCAGGCCAGGTAAATCACCGTTTGCGCTAACGCCAGCTCGCCTTCGGGGCTGCCCAGACGCTCCTGCGCTTCCCAGGCGCTGATAGCCAGCGGCAAAGCCCGAGGGTCGGCATTGCCAATATCTTCCGAGGCGATTCTGACAATACGCCGGGCCAGATAAGCCAAATCGCAACCGGCATCGATCATTCGGCACAGCCAGTACAAGGCGGCATCGGGCGAGGAGCCGCGCACCGATTTGTGCAGCGCTGAAATTTGGTTGTAAAATTCTTCGCCCTGATTATCGAAACGCCTGACGCCACCGCTCAAGACTTCCTGGGCTATAGTCGTGTCAATGTCAACACTGCCGTGCGCTTCGGCTAAATCGACGGCGATTTCAAGCAAATTCAGCAATCTTCGGGCATCGCCATCGGCGGCCGCAGCAAATTGCCGTTTAATGTCGTCCGCCATCGCCGCCTCGCTCAGGCCCAAGCCGCGTTCCTTGTCGGTCAATGCCTTGTCCAATATGGCCAGTAAATCTTCCTGTGTCAACGCATTCAGGACATAAACGCGGGCGCGTGACAATAAGGCGTTGTTCAAGGCAAATGACGGATTTTCAGTTGTGGCGCCGATAAAATACACGGTGCCGTCTTCAACATGAGGCAAAAACGCATCCTGCTGGGCCTTGTTAAAACGATGTACTTCATCAACAAACAAAATCGTGCGCAGGTTTTGCTCCAGCTTTACTTTTTTAGCATCGGCCACCGCTTCGCGGATATCCTTGACTCCGGCCAATACGGCTGAAACAGAGATAAATTGCGCTTCGGCGTGATTCGCGATCATGCGCGCCAGCGTCGTCTTACCCGTACCCGGCGGCCCCCAGAAAATCATCGAATGCAGATGACCCGAGGCCAGCGCCTGATACAAGGGCTTGCCCGGCTTCAGAATATGCTGCTGGCCGACATAGTCTTGCAGATGCCGAGGGCGCATCCTGTCGGCCAAAGGTTTCAGCGACTGTTCGAATACATCGTACCCCATGGGCTAACCGTCATTCCTCGAAAATATCCACGCCTTCAGGCGGCGTGAATTTGAACAGACTGTTTTTCAGGGGCGGATTTATTTTGACATTAGAAAAATAAATCCGCGTCAACTGGCCGAAATTATCGCTCAGTTCCATACCGCCCAATACGCCGTTATCGAGACCCATCAATATGTATTTAAAACCGCTGTCTTCGTTTTTAGGCAGCAATTTCAACCACAGCAAATCGCCATCGCGCCCTTGGTGCTCCAGAGTAAAGTTATCTTCGATGTCGATATCGCCGCTCAGCAATAGCGCAGGTGTGGAACCCAGGGACTGATCTATTTTTCTGATGGTGACCTGCTCCAGGTCTTCATCATAAAACCATACTTTCCCGGCATTGGCGACAATTTCCTGCCGAAAAGGTTTGAGGTAGTTCCAGCGAAATTTGCCGGGCCTGTTCAGATAAAAAACACCGTAACTGGTTTGACCGGGCCTACCCGATTCATCGATCGCTACCTGCCTGAAGTCGGCGGACAAGGACTTGGACGATGCCAAAAAAGCCCGTAATTGTTGCAGCGGCTGTACTTCGGCAAAAACATTGGCGGCCGTCAGTACCAAAAACAGGAAAATTCCGCCTGAAACTTGACTATAGCGCATGGTTGTTCTCTTAAAAATGATCGAAAAATTCATTAAACCAGCTTTTGCTTTCATTGCGCTGAATTTCAACACAAGGGGATGCAGCAGTCGGAGCGGAACCCCTTACAAAAGGGTATTGCCTGACACCTTCGCAGTCTTTATTGGCCAGCAAACCGGTAGCGGGGTCGATCCAGACGGTATCGATATTATCCGGTGGCGTCAAGGTTACAGGGCGCATTGAAATTTGCCGCATCAAGTCGGTCCAGACTTTAAGCGCGCCACTGGCGCCGCTGAGTCCGGCCGGTTTGTTGTCGTCGCGTCCCAGCCAGACCACCGACAGATAATCACCACTAAAACCTGCAAACCAACTGTCTTTCAAGTCATCGGTGGTGCCGGTTTTGCCCGCCAGACCAAAGTTTTTAGGCAAACTTTGATATGCGGAGCTACCGGTGCCCTCAGTCATCACTTCCTGCAACAGCGTGTTGGTGATATAAGCTGCCGCAGGGTCGATCGTTTGCCTGACTGTAAACGGATAGCTTTGGAGACGCTTGCCTTCGCTATCGATGACGCCACGAATAGCCCGCAACGGTGTGGCAAAACCGTCGCCAGCCAGGGTTTGATACATCTGGGTCACTTCCAGAGGAGTCAATTCGGAGGCGCCCAGCAATAACGAAGGGAATAACTTGACCGGCCGGGTCACGCCCATGTTTTTGAGCGTTTTGGCTACGCGGGCAATGCCTACATCCATGCCGATGTGGACGGTGGCGAGATTGTACGAGTGCGATAAAGCCGTGTGCAGCGGTACTTCGCCATGTTCTTTGTGATCATAATTGGCAGGCGCCCAAACTTTGCCATGGCTGCCTTTGACTTTGATCTGCGTATCGCTGACCCGCGTGATTGCCGTGTATTTGTCAGGATACTCCAGCGCCGTCAAATAGACCACCGGCTTGATCAGGGAGCCTATCGGCCGCACGGCATCCAGCGCACGGTTGAAGCCCGCGTTGGTGGCTTCTTTGCCGCCGGCCATCCCGACAATTTCGCCCCCTTCCCGGCGCGTAACAATGACGGCCGCTTCCAAATCATGGACACGCCGGTTTTTTTCCAGCTCCGGAATTTTTCTTTCCAGCGTTTGTTCCAGGGCATTCTGCACGCCAGGCTCCAGCGTCGTGAATATTTTGAGCCCTTCCGACGTTAAATCGTCATCCTGGTATTCTTCGGTCAACTGCCGCTTGACCAGTTGCATGAATGCCGGATAACGGTTAACCGACCGATGAGTTTGTGGAATTACTTGGAGAGGCTGTTGCTCTGCGGCCAGCATTTGCTTTTGGGTGATATAGCCTTCCTGATGCATTTTATCGAGCACCAGATTGCGGCGATCCAAAGCCCTCTGCTCATGTCGGCGCGGATCATAATAGGATGGGCCGCGCACCAAAGCCACCAAGCTTGCAACCTCGGCCAGCGGTAAATTCTTTAAAGGCTGCCCGAAATAGAATTCACTGGCCAACCCGAAACCGTGCACCGCGCTGGCGCCGTCTTGACCCAAAAACACTTCGTTGAGATAAGCTTCGAGAATTTCATCTTTGCTATAACGGTATTCGATGATCAACGCCATAAATACTTCGTTTATTTTGCGCCATAAGCTGCGTTCGGAGCTCAGATAAAAATTTTTGATCAATTGCTGGGTAATCGTACTGCCGCCCTGGACAATACCGCCAGCGCGCACATTGGCCCACATTGCGCGGGCTATGGCTTTGATGGAAACGCCGTGATGCCGGTAAAAATCCCGGTCTTCAGTGGCCAGCAGGCCGTGAATCAAGGTGTCGGGCGTTTCCGCCAGTTTGATCAAGATGCGGTCTTCTTTACGGGTAGGATAAAAGCTGCCGATTTGAAGCGGATCCAGGCGCACTATGGCAAGTTCATTACCATTTGATAAATCGCTGATACCGGTAATTTCGGCCGGTGAAAAGCTTATCCTGAGCCGCTGGCTGTCCTGTGGTTGATCCCAAAAGCTGAACGCGCGGGTTTTAAGCTTGACTTGCAAGCCGGTACGGACATAAGTGCCTTCCGAAGCCAGGTGCTTATCCTGCCGATAATGCAATTGCTGCAGTAGATTTTCAAAAGCGGCTATGGATAGTCCGGAACCTGGGTACAGTTCTTCGGCATTGGCGTAGACCCGGGCCGGGATAGCCCAGCGCTTGCCTTCGAATTGCTCGCGGACATGATAGTCCAGGTAACCTATATAGCTAGACAGTAAAAATAGCGATAACACAAAACTCAGCACAAGGATACTTTTAAACCAGCCAAAGCTTCGGTTTGAAGTCGATTTCCGAGCCCTTCGAACGGTGCTTTTTCGTTTTACGGGCTTTCGGGCGCCGACTGTTTTTCGGGGTTGTTTTGCCATTTTGCGTGTCTTTAATTTAGCGTTGAAACTTAAGCCACTAAACGCTATCTGCACAAAATGAACAAAGGATTCGGAAGGAAAGCGGTTTGAGATGGCAGATAAACTCGTGTAAGTTTTCTCGAACCGCTGATTATATAAAAAATGAAGTTTTTTATCTTCTTTTAATAACCTTTTATCCCATGCTGCTGTTCCTGATGACTCAAGAGTATTTGCGGCAAAGGCACAGAACCTTTTTCAAGCAACTGCAAACTGGGCCGACCAAAAATATAGCCTTGTCCGTAGTCGATGCCCAGCGCGATCAGAATGTTCAATACGGCGGGCGATTCAATGAATTCGGCAATCGTTTTTTTTCCCAGTTGATGGGCGATTTCATTCATCGATTTGACCAGCACCTGGTCGGTATCGTCATTAGTCAGGTTTTGAATGAACTGGCCGTCGATTTTGACATAATCGACCGGAAATTTTTTGAGATAATTAAAAGAACAAAAACCCGCGCCAAAATCATCCAGGGCGAAGCGGCAACCCAAAGTTCTTATTTGCTGAATCATTTGCCGGGTTTGTTCAAAATTATCAATGGCGGCGGTCTCGGTAATTTCAAAAGTAATGCGTTTTGCATTCACCCAGGAGAGTTCCAGTTTACGCTTGAGTGCAGGCAATAGCGCATCGTCCTGAAAAGCCGTGCCGGATAAATTGATGGATAACGAAACATCAGCCGATTCAGGCGGCAACAGCGCCAGGAAATCAATGGCATTTTCCATCACCCATAAATCGATACTGTGAATCAAACCCATGCGTTCGGCGGCAGGAATAAACTCCCCCGGACTGATGACTTTATGGTCACAATCGCGCATACGGATGAGCACTTCATAATGCGAAACCTTGCCGCTTATGAGGCTAACCACAGGCTGGAACAGTAAAAAGAAGCGTTGCTCCAGCAAAGCATCCCGGATGACCGGCACCCAAAAAACATCGCGCTGCCGCTCTTTTATCATGGTATCGTTTTCATTATACAGCCACACCATGTTGCGGCCGTTCTGCTTGGCCATATAGCACGCCTGATGCGCTCTGGAGAGCAATTCTTCCGGACGCTGGATAATCTTGAAGGATTGCAGGGTGGCAATGCCTATGGAAGCTGTTATCGTGTAGCAAACAGTACCTGTGTTGAAGCGGTAGTCATTGAGTTGCTGACGGATGGTTTCGGCAATGATGCGCGCGTTATCCTCCGTGATATGTTCAAAATACAGACAAAACTCATCGGCAGCGATGCGGGCAAACCAGGCGTTTTGCTGGAGCGTTTGCCTGATCAAGGTTACCACACTGACAATGATCTGATCAGCGACATCAAAACCTTCCAGGTCATTGATCAATCCGAACCGGTCCAAATCGATCAGTAGCAATGCACCGTTTTGTTGCAGCTTTTTATTGCGTGTCAGGCTCAAAAAGACATGCTGGTTCAGATTGTTACGGTTCATCAGACCGGTTAATTCATCATGACCCACCAGATATTTCAATTTGGCGTCCAAAAGTTTCCGCGTCGCTAATTCGGACAGCAGTTTTTCTTCTTGCTTATGCCTTAGAAAACGTTCGTCTTTCAGCAGGATCAGTAGTTCGACTGAAAGTTTCAAAGCGGCTGTATCGACGGGCTTAGCCAGTTCACAGATCAAATCGCTTGAGTCGCCCGAAGTTTCGAAAGCCTCCGCCTCACGGCTTCTGAGAATGATGAAAGGCAAAGCGCCACCATTTTGTTCCAGCGATAGCAACCGGCTCATCTCATTGATCTCGCCACCCGGCAGTTGTTCATCGACAATCACCAGCCCCAGGTTTTCAGGACGGTCATGGTAAGGCCTGAGAATACGGTATATTTCCCCGTATTCAGCGGCAAACGAAATATTATTGAAGCCCATGCTTCGTAAAATAGCTTCAATCTGTATGATTATTGCCTGATTGCTATCGGCAATAATGATTTTTTTCCGGCGCTGGCCTTTATTTAACATCTTATCCACGCATGATGTACTGAAAACTGCCGACTCAAAGAGAGCCTCAGGAATCAATTATAGACTGTCATCTTGAAATATCACCCAGATCTCCTATGCTTTAAGGACAATAATTATAAGTTTTCAGTGTAATGAATCATTCAATTTCACCCATGTCCTCTGTCAGTCCTGCCGATTTCACCCTTGCCGACTTGTTCAGAGGCAATTTGCAATTGACATCGCCCCCGGCCATCTATTTTCAACTGAAAAACATCATCGAAGATCCAAACAGGCCTATCAGTGATGCCGGTCAAATTATCGATAAGGATCCGGCTTTATCGATGCGATTGTTAAAACTGGTCAACAGCGCCTTTTTTGGCTTTCCCGCCAGAATAACGACAATCAATCACGCCATTAACCTTGTCGGCGCAGAAGAATTACAGAATTTGGTTTTAGGTACGCTGGTTATCGAAAAATTCTCGTCGCTGCCGGGCGGAATGTTGACCGCGCATGAATTTTGGGCAATGAGCCTGCGCTGCGCGCTTAGCGCGAAAGAACTTGCCAATTATTGGGAAAAGCCTAGCGACACGGAATCTTTGTTTATTTGTGGCTTGTTGCACGATATCGGCAAGCTGGTTTTTTATAACCGGATTCCGGAACTCGCACGGGAAGTGGGACTTTTTGTGGAATCAGGTTATGCGGAAGTCGATGCCGAACGGCACATTATCGGATTTGACCATTACCAGGCCGGTGCGTATTTATCGCGGCTCTGGAATTTACCCGGCATCATCGGCGAAACCATCGCACAACATGCCAGCCCGGATTATCAAGGGCCTTACAAAAAAGCTGCCGATATTGTAAGAACGGCAGATTTGATCAACAAGATGGAGTTTTCCCTGGATGCAACCTGTCTTGAGCCGATCGGAATTTCGGATAGCCTGTTAAGTCAAATCGTCGATAAAGTTCACGATCAGTTTGAAGACATTTTCGCTGTTTTTTATCCGGCGCGTTGATTATTACGGCTTGCTAAACTTCCAGAACGATTTTGCCGCTCGTGTGACCTTCGCCTATCAATCGATGAGCCTCCGCCGCTTGCTCTAACGGCAGTATGGCGCTCACCGCACATTTTAACCGTCCATTATCCAGCCATATCGCGCACTGCTTCAACAGTGCTATGTGTTGGTCACGAGCCGTATCCAAACCACGCAGCATCGGTGTCAACATCAATTCAAAAGCGATTTTGAGATTACGCATACGCGCTTCGCTCAAATCCAGGGGGCCGGGGTCAAGCAAAGTCACCAGTGTGCCGAAATGCGCAGTTGCTTCGATACTGTTTTTAAAGACTTCTGCGCCCACGGTATCGAGCACCAAATCGGCACCTTTGTTAGCGGTTAATTCGAGTACCCGTTTTAACACATTCTGCTCCCGGTAATTGATGACTTCATCAGCTCCCAGCGACTTTACAAAGTCCCTTTTGACATTGGAGCTAACCGTGGTCAAAACGCGCGCGCCTTTAAGCTTGGCCAGTTGAATGGCGACATGGCCGACGCCCCCCGCGCCTGCATGAATCAACACCGTCTGCCCACTTTCAAGACCGCCACGGTCAAACAGGGCACCCCAGGCCGTAATCAATACCAACGGTAAAGCAGCCGCCTCGACAAAGTTTAATGTGCAGGGCTTCAAGGCAACCCAACGCTTGTCAATCACAGTATATTCGGCATAATTGCCTTGTTCCCGGCCTAAACCGCCGTGACAAAACCAGACTTCATCACCGGGTTTAAAATCATCCACTTCTGCGCCTATATCGGTGACAATACCCGCGCCATCGCAACCCAAAACGGCGGGCAGTGAATTCTCGTAAAAAAGCCCATGACTTCTGACTTTGGTGTCGATCGGATTAATACCTGCGGCTTTGAGGCGGATTTTCATTTCGCCGGGACGACTGATAACGGGTTCGTCAATTTTCCCCGGCTGCAAAACTTCAGGGCTTCCCACTTGTGTCATTAGCACTGCTTTCATATCAACCACCTTTAAAGTTTGTTGCCTGATATATACTTCGCGCGGCCACATTTGCTGTTAAGCTAACGTGCTATTTTGTCCGATAGCGGTGTTGTCTACAGGGATGTAGGTAAAGGGCGTGAGCCAAGAGCGGAAGCTTTGCGAAAACAGTCATATAGCTCGGGCTACGCTCAAGTTTTCGCGCCTTGCTCTCGACTGCCTGTTCCCGACGCAGTCTACCGCTTACTTTCGTGTCAGCGTCGAACAAAATAACTTAAGTCTAAAATCCGCAAACTTCGGCCGCGCGAAGTATAACCTAACGTTCATGAAAGCGCAGCATCACCCCGGAAAATGAAAGTTTTTGTATATCACAAAAACAGATAATGAGCGCAAAAT
This sequence comes from Gammaproteobacteria bacterium HGW-Gammaproteobacteria-3, assembly GCA_002843155.1. Taxonomy (GTDB): domain Bacteria; phylum Pseudomonadota; class Gammaproteobacteria; order Methylococcales; family Methylomonadaceae; genus PGZD01. Next base: position 40,713 of record PGZD01000021.1, on the reverse strand, counting down.
GACGAACTTTCACCGTAATCCTGCAAACCCAAAAAAGAGGGCGAAACAGGCGTTAAATCAGTACAGAATAGTTGTTAGGCATGCGCTTCCACGCCTATATTTTCCGGTCAATACCGGCTGATACCAATTATTTTACCTGATAAGCGAGGCGTGAACTGTAAGTTGAAAAGCCGAAGGCAAGCAGCCATCTCCTTTCTCAACAAAGACCTTGGCTTAGACGGTTATCCTTGGGCAGGGTTGCCATCAAGGAAGCGCGCCGACCGCCACCCAATCGAACCATATCTTTGGATACAGATGGCTGTCAGACGTTTTCAGCGTCAATTGCCGATTGCCGATGAGTAATTTGCCGGCCACCCGAACTGAATAGGTTCTGACGGTTTCCGGCTCCCATTGCTTTGTACATTAAAGGGGTAGACAGTTGGCAAAGAAATACATAGTGCGTCTAACGGAACATGAACGCACCGATTTGGAGAGTTTAATTCACAAGGGCAAAGTGGCGGCCCATAAAAGACTTCATGCTGAAATATTGCTCAAGGCGGATGTCAGTGACTTAGATGAAAGTTGGCAGTATAAACAAATCAGTGAAACCTTTGGCATTTGACACGCACCGTTAAACGCGTCCGGGAGCGATTGGCTCGGGAAGGACTGGAGTCAGCCTTAAATCGGGCGGCACCGACTCAGGCTGGAATGTTTATTTGTTTTTTGGAGCCTTTGCGTTGCAGGATTTAGGTATCACTCTTATTTCGAACGGTATTTCTCGCTTCATTCCCCTATTTGATCACAAATCAAATGCCTGCCATACGCGGCATCGATCTCCGCTTCGATTTTTTCGACGATTTGTAAACTCGATTCAATACCGCTTGTTTCAGGAAGGTCATTTTGTCCTTGGCGCTCCAATGCCTTGATCACTAACGCCACGCTGAGCTGTCCGGTATCGAGCGCGGGTTGAAATCTGGCGCCTTCGCCCTCGTCAGTCTTGACTTCGACAATGAGTTGGCTTTGCCGCAAGCGGGTTATGACCGGTTGTACGCAGGCAATCGGCACGGCCAGTTCACGGGCGATGTCGGCAGTGGTTAGTGGCGGTTTTTTATTGATGAAACGCAGCGCCAAAAGACGCATGGCTTGCAAGGCAATGGTTTTTTGCAACAAAAAACTGAGTTCCGAAAATTTTTTATGATTCCGATAACTGGCGTAATTTTGCAGGTAAAAACACATCTCGCAACCGAACAAAACAATCATCCAGCCCATCTGTAAGGATATTATGAATAAAGGCAGTGCGGCAAAGCTGCCATAAATGGCGTTATAACTGGATGCGCCAATTTGCAGGCTTAAATAAGCCCACTGCAAAGTTTGATACAAAATACCGGTAACAACGCCCGCTACTCCGGCGGCTTTTAAATTGATTTTATGGTTGGGTATAAAGACAAACAAAAAAGTGAACAAGGCGGACATAATAACCAGTGGTGACAAGCCCAGCATTTTCAATACCACCCAGACGCCTGTTTCAGGCAAGCGAATCATTGTCATCAACCAGGTAATTTGCGTTTTAAGAAACACGGTAATGCTACTGGATATAATCAACAAAATCGGTGCCAGAAACATCAGCGCAAGATAATCGCTCAACTTGCGGCTCAGGGGTCGGCTGTGTTTAATCCGCCAGATAGCGTTAAAAGATTCCTCGATATTACCGATGACCTTGATCACCGTCCAGAACAACACGACAACACCAATACCCGCCACCACCCCGCCTTTGGTACTGGCCAGCATGTTTTCGGCAAAATTTAACAACTGCAAGGCTACGGTGTCCTGTTGCTGCATTTGTTCCAGAATCCTTTCCTTGAGCATTTGTTCAAAGCCAAAACCTTTGGCGACGCCGAACAACAGGGCGAAAACAGGTACGATTGACAATAAACTATAGAGCGTCAGAGCTGATGAGCGCAGCAGACAAAGATCATCGACAAAACCTCGAACCGACAGCAGCATGATTTTTGTAACCCGGAATAACCGGAGGGTTGAACCTTTCATGCCCGACTCGGGCAGCATCCAGATATTATCGTTGAAAAACAGCCTGAAATTACAAGTTTTAGCGGACATGATTTTCCCTTAACAAGAAAAAAGCGTGGAACGTTATGATAAAAAATAAAATCGCTGAAGTCGCCTGCATTGTTCAGATAAATTATCGTTCCGTGTCATATTCGTGCTAAACCCTTACGCGCCGCCGTGCCGGGCATCAAGGTTTATACTTCGCGCGGCTTTGTTGAAATTGTATTTGCGGGGCTTTTTTTCAGGGCATCCGTAGCCGCTAAAATCCGGAGGTTATGCCGGATAGCCGCGTTCGATTATTCATTTACCGTCAGTTCGAGTAAAATCACTTTAACCGACTTTGAAACGGACGAGGATTATCATGAAACAACTATTATTTTCCACGCTATTGCTGACTTGCGCCATAGCCTTTGCCGATGACGCCAAAAACGAATGGCATAACACTACGCTGTCCGACGCCACCATAAAAAAAATCCAGGCTTCCCGCTATCAATACCATAAATGTATCGCACGGGAAATGCAGGCCGCCGCAGCTCTCAAGCAGGATATCCGTTCAGGAACCGAAGCCATTGTCAAAAAATGCGAAAACGAACTGGCTGTCATACGTAAAGTCTATATCGAGGAAAAAGTGCCGGCGGTCATTGCCGACCGCCACCTCAAACAATTGCGGCTGCAATCGACACGCAATGTCCTGAAACAGATGATGTTTGCGGAAGCGGCCCGTAAAGCCAACCAACAATAACAGTAAGTGACAAATCATGAATACGCTATACACAATAGACTTGAGCCTTAAACCCACGACTTTTGATTTGTGGCATGTGTGTCTGGCCGGTACGGTAGCACTGTTGGCGTTAATTTTACTAGCCTTGCTGCTGACCCTGGTGATCACATCGCTCCGGGGCCGAAAAAAACTGATCGAGGAAACCTTGCGGCAATCGGCGTTACAGCCCGCGCCTAAAGCCCCCGAGCCGAAAATCAAGGTGGTCGAGAAAATCGTGCAGGCGCCCGCGCCGGAGCCTGTGGTGCTGAAACAGGCGACGCCGGATGCGGCCTTGCAATTGCTGGGTTTGCTGCAAAAAGAAGCACGTTTTATCGACTTCATCAAAGAAGATGTGACCGCTTACAGCGATGCCGATGTCGGCATCGCCGCCCGTGTGGTGCATGAAGGCTGCAACAAGGTAATCAACGAACACTTCAAGCTGGCGGCGCTCAGAGATGAGGCGGAAGGCAGCAAAATCACCCTGCCTCAAGGTTTTGACGCGGCGGCGGTCCGCTTGACCGGCAATATCGTCGGCACCGCGCCTTTTACCGGTGTGCTGGTGCATAAAGGCTGGCAAGTCAGCGAATTGCGGCTGCCGAAACTGACCGAAGGACATAATGCCAAAATCATCGCCCCGGCGGAGGTGGAATTGTGAGCTTGTTCGATCATATCAAAAAAAATGATGCCACAGAGCAATTGAACCCGGAAACGCCTGCGACTGAAACCGAACCGGAAAACCCGGTTTTCGAAGCTGACGCCCCCGAATTTTCCGCTGAAGAAATGCAATCGGATGAGGCGGCCGGCGATAATCACCAAGGGCCAAAATATTCCGTCGGTATCGATTTAGGCACCACGCATTGTGTTTTGTCCGCTATCGATTTGACCCGGGCCGACCAGGATCATCCGGAGCAGGAAGTGATGGCGATCCCGCAATTGACAGCACCCGGCGTGGTGGAAGATTTGCTGCAACTGCCGTCGTTTTTGTATCGCGCGCATGAAGCGGAACTGGCGCAAGGTTCAACGGTCTTGCCCTGGACCGCAAGCCCCGAGTTTCTGGTCGGTGAAATCGCCCGCAGCCTGGGCAGCAAAACACCGATCCGTTTAGTGGCCAGCGCCAAAAGCTGGTTATGCCATGCCGGTGTCGATTGCAAATCACCTATTCTGCCGACGGAAGCGCCGGAAGAAGTCGAGCGCGTCTCACCCTATCAGGCCACTACCGCTTATTTGCAGCATTTATGTGCAGCCTGGAAAAACCGGCATCCCGAAGCGCCGCTGGAGCAGCAGGACATCACCCTCACAGTGCCCGCTTCGTTCGATCCTGCGGCGCGGGAATTGACCGTCGAATCGGCCCGCTCGCTCGGCTTGCATCAGGCCATTTTGCTGGAAGAACCGCAATCGGCCTTGTACAGTTGGATAGAAAAAAGCCGGGGCGACTGGCGCAAGCACACTCAGGTCGGCGATATTATTTTAGTGATCGATATTGGCGGCGGCACCACCGACTTGTCACTGATTGCCGTTACCGAGCAAAACGGCAATCTGGAATTGACCCGGATAGCCGTCGGTGATCATATCCTGTTGGGCGGCGATAACATGGATCTGGCTTTGGCCTATACCGTCAAAGCCAAACTGGAACAGGACGGAAAACGTCTGGAAGCCTGGCAAATTCAGGCATTGACCCACAGTTGCCGCGAAGCCAAGGAAAAAATATTCAACCACGCAGGCACCGATACCATGCCGATAGTGGTGCCCAATCGCGGTTCAGCACTGATTGGCGGGAGTCTTCGTACCGAATTGACACGAGAAGAAATCAACCGGGTTCTGGTCGAAGGTTTTCTGCCCAGGACGACCGCCTCCGAACGCCCGATGAGCCGTCCTCGTAGCGGTTTGAGAACGGCCGGTCTGCCCTATGCGCCAGATGCCGCCATTACCCGGCATCTGGCGGTATTTTTGGCCAAACAGCTTGGTGCGGCGGATGAATTGACCGCCGTCAATCTACCTGAAAACGCCACATTCCTGCATCCGACCGCAGTGTTGTTCAATGGCGGTGTATTGAAAGCCGCGCCGTTTGCCGAGCGTTTGATGACGGTTTTGAATGATTGGCTGGCCCAAGAACAAGCGCCACCGGCCCGTTTGCTCGAAGGTGCCGATCTCGATTTGGCGGTCGCCCGGGGCGCCGCCTATTATGGTTATGTCCGTAAAGGCCGGGGCGTGCGCATCAAAGGCGGCACCGCCGTATCTTATTATGTCGGCATAGAAAGCGCGATGCCCGCCGTACCCGGATTGCCTCCCGAAATTGAAGCGCTCTGCATCGCCCCGTTCGGTATGGAAGAGGGCACCGAAGCGGTGTTGCCGGATGATGAATTCGGTCTGGTGATCGGCGAACCGGTGCGTTTCAGGTTTTTCAATTCGAAAACCCGCCGGGAAGACCCGGTGGGCGCCCGTCTGGAATACTGGCGCGATGACGAACTGGAAGAACTGGATGAAATTGAAATCACGCTGCCGGAAGAAGGACGCCGAATCGGGGAAGTGGTGCCGGTGCACCTGACCTCGGCCGTCACCGAAGTGGGCACGCTGGAGTTACATGCCGTTTCCCGGCAGGATGGCAAACGCTGGAAAGTCGAGTTCGATGTGCGCGCCGGGGATGAGGATTAAATGCCTGCGCGTTGAATTTAACAAAATCGTATTGTGCAAAAACAAATGCCTGAATTCCTGGTCGGCATTGATTTAGGTACCACGCATACCGTGGTTGCCTACAGCCCCATCGATAGAACCGACATCCGGATTCTCGACATCGAACAATTGGTCGCGCCCGGCGAAGTGGCGGCGCGGCCTTTGTTGCCCTCGGTGCGCTATCATCCGGCGACGGGCGAGCTGTCCGATGCCGACCTGGCTTTTCTGGTTGCCGAAGATAAAGCGGTTATCGGCGAAGCGGCGCGAGTGCTCGGGGCAAAAACCCAGGGGCGTCTGGTTACCAGCGCCAAAAGCTGGCTATCGCATCCCTCGGTTGACCACAGCGCCGCCGTTTTACCCTGGGGCGGCGGCGAGCATATCGCCAAGGTTTCTCCCTTGGCCGCCAGTGCCGGTTATTTGAGCCATATCCGCAGCGTCTGGCGGCATAAATTTCCCGCCGCACCGCTCGAACAGCAGGAAATCGTGATTACCGTGCCCGCCTCATTTGATGAAGGCGCGCGTTCCTTGACCCTGGCTGCGGCCAAAATGGCGGGACTGCATCGAGTCAAACTGCTGGAAGAGCCGCAAGCAGTGTTTTATGACTGGCTGCGGACATTCGAAAAAGTCATCAAACAGCAACTGGCCGATGTGCATTTACTGCTGGTGTGCGATGTCGGCGGCGGCACCACCGATTTGACCCTGATCAGAGTGGAGCAGGCCGAACCGGAACCGAAACTGACGCGCATCGGCGTCGGCGATCATCTGATGCTGGGCGGTGACAATATCGACCTGGCGCTGGCGCATCTGGCGGAACAACGTCTTGCCGGCGGCGAGCGACGCCTGTCTGCCGCCGATATGTCGCAATTGATCGAGCAATGCCGAAGCGTCAAGGAAAAATTGTTGGCGGACGACGCCCCGGAACAACTCAATGTCACCCTGCTGGGCGGGGGCGCAAAATTAATCGGTGGCTCGCGTTCCGTTGCCTTGACCCGCGAGGAAGTCAGGGCGATTGCTCTGGACGGCTTTTTTCCTTTGTCCGGCCTCGATGAACTGCCCGATCGTAAACGCAGCGGCGTGGTTGAATTCGGCCTGCCTTATGCCGCAGAACCCGCTGTCAGCAAGCATATCGCGGCCTTTTTGAAACGGCATCAACAAGCGGCACGAGAGGCGCTCGATGACGAGAGCTGCGTGCCGGATGCCTTGTTACTCAATGGCGGCGTTTTTCGCAGTCAGGCGATAAGCCAAAGGGCGCTGGATTTATTGAAATCCTGGCGTGGCGATACGCCAAAACTGCTGGAAAACCGGCATCCTGAACTGGCTGTGGCCTTGGGCGCGGTTAGCTATGCCCTGGCCCGGCGCAATCAGCAGATTCGAATCGGCGGCGGCGCGGCGCGCAGTTATTTTCTGCTGGTCGATACTCAAGTCGATGAACGGCAAGGTGTCTGTATCTTGCCAAGAGGCAGCGAAGAAGGGCACGAAGTTTTATTGCAAACCCAGCAATTCGCTTTGCGCCTGGGGCAACCGGTACGTTTTCATCTGGCTTCGACCACCGATGATCGCGCTTACAAAGCCGGCGATCTGGCCATTATCAATGATGAACAGTTTCATTTACTGCCGCCTCTGGCGGTCGCGTTTGCAGGCACTGATAATGCGGCCAATACCGAAGTGATTGTGCAGTTGGCAGCGACGCAAACCGAAATCGGCACGGTAAAAATACAATGCGTCGCCGTAGCTGACAGCGATAGACGCTGGGATGTGGAATTTCAGATTCGGACGCAAGGTGCGCCGACGCTCTCGGTGCAAGCCGATTTACCGTTACAGTTCAATGCCGCAGTCGAGTTGATTCAGGCTGTTTACGGCGCCAAATCCAGAGACATCAATCCCAAAGCGGTCAAAAGTCTGCGCGCCGATCTGGAAAAAATATTGGCCGCCCCCCGGAGCGAGTGGCAGACGCCTTTGCTGCGAGGCTTGTTCGCGGCCTTTCTGGAAGGTGCGAAATATCGCAGGCGCTCGGAAAACCATGAGCGGGTCTGGTTGAGCCTGACCGGATTTTGTTTGCGGCCGGGCTTTGGCTATCCTCTGGATGACTGGCGTGTCGAACAGTTATGGAAAAATTACGATCAAGGCATTCAATTTGTCAACGAAACCCAGAACTGGAGCGAGTGGTGGACTTTATGGCGACGCATTGCCGGAGGGCTGGACGGGGAAGCTCAGCAATGCCTGTTCAACGACATCGCCAAATTCCTCAATCCAGCCACGGCGCGTCAGCCCGGCGTCGCCAAGCAGATTAAAAGCCGAGGCTACGATGACATGGTGCGCTTATCCGCAGCGCTGGAGCGGCTGCCGGTTGCCAACAAGCGGCAACTGGGCGAATGGTTGCTCAAACGCCTGCAAAAAGCCAGCGAACCGGATCAGACCTGGTGGGCGGTAGGCCGTATCGGTGCGCGTATTCCTTTTCACGGCAGCAGTCATAACGTCATTGCGCCCACGCTCGCGGCCCTGTGGTTGCAGCAAATCATGAAGGCCGATTGGAAAAAATCGCCCCAGGCCGGTTTTGCCGCGACCCTGATTGCCCGAAAAAGCGGTGACCGGGCGCGTGATATTGACGAAACTCTGCGCTTGAGAATTGTCGAGCAGCTTAAAGCGGCAAAATTGCCTGCCTCCTGGGTTGATATGGTAGAAACACTGAAAGAACTGGAAAGAGAAGAAGAAAAGCAGATTTTCGGCGAAGCTTTGCCGCCCGGATTGAAGTTGCTGGTTTAACTTTTTGCCGGATGCGCTATCGTTTATCCCGCCTGCCCCCAACTGTTGAATATCTGCTATTTTTAATCAAATGATGAAGCCAATATTATGACCCAGCAACTTCTTCCCATAGGCCCTGTTATGATCGATGTCGAAGGCCTTGCCTTGACGCGTCGTGAGCAAGAGGCAATCAACCATCCCAATACCGGCGCGGTGATTCTTTTTGCGCGCAATTATGAGAACCCGGAACAAGTGGCGGCGCTTATTCAGAGCATCCGCACGGCGCGGCAGGGACCGATTCTGATCGCCGTGGATCAGGAAGGCGGGCGGGTCCAACGCTTCAGACAAGGTTTTACGCAGTTACCGCCGGTGGCTTGTTTTGCCGATAACCCTGAATGGGCGGAGCCAGCAGGCTGGTTGATGGCCGCAGAATTACTGGCGACGGGCGTCGATTTCAGTTTTGCGCCGGTGCTGGATATCGATTGCGGCATCAGTGAAATTATCGGCAACCGTTCATTTTCACACGATTCCGCGCGCGCGACTCAACTGGCCGGCAACTTCTGTAAAGGCATGAGATCGGCGGGCATGGCGGCGACCGGCAAGCACTTCCCGGGGCACGGCGCTGTCGCTGCCGACTCGCACCTGGCCTTGCCGGTCGATGAACGTGATTTGGCCAGTATTCAGGCTAAAGATTTATTGCCTTTTAAACAGCTCATTGACGAAGGTTTGGAGGCGATCATGCCCGCGCATGTGCTGTATCCTAACATCGACAGCCAACCGGCCGGTTTTTCTGAGTTCTGGATACAGAAAATTTTACGCGAACAACTCAACTTCAACGGCGCCGTGTTCAGTGACGATTTAAGCATGGCGGGCGCCGCTTTCGCCGGAGATTTTCCGGCGCGCGCAAAACTGGCACAGGCCGCCGGTTGCGATATGATTCTGGTATGCAACGACCCGGACGCAGCCGGGCAAGTGCTCGATGCACTCCCGGTTAAAGCCGACCCGATCAGGGAGCGGCGGCTTCTGGCGATACGCGGGCAAGCCAAAATGACTTGGCAACAATTAAGCGCTTCGGCACAATGGCAAACTTTTTCAACGACGCTCAATCAACTGGCTCATGACTATACTTGAACACATCAACCGCGTTAAAACCAGCGCCGACTTGCTGCACAATAAAGCCGAAGTCGATGCCGTCCTGGATCGGATGGCTGATGAAATCAACCGAGTGTTAGCGGAGCGCAATCCTTTATTTTTGTGTGTCATGAACGGCGGCATGGTCATCGGTGGCGAGCTTTTGACGCGCTTGACGATGCCTTTGACGGTTGACGCTATCAATGCCAGCCGTTATCGGAATCAAACGTCAGGCGACAGCATCGAGTGGCTGTTAAAGCCGAAAACGTTATTGCATGAGCGGACTATCCTGATTGTAGACGACATTCTGGATGAAGGCTTGACCCTTGCAGCCATTGCCGATTATTGCCGGGATCAGGGCGCGGCAGCCGTTTACAGCGCGGTACTGGTCGAAAAAATACTGGCACAGGATAAACCCGTACAAGCCGATTTTGTCGGTTTACAGGTCGAAAACCGCTATTTGTTCGGCTGCGGCATGGACTATAAAGGTTATCTGCGCAACATGCCCGGTATTTATGCAGTAAAAGACAATCTATTATAAGGATGCAATCATGACCCAAATAGCCATCATCGGCGGCACCGGCCTGACCCGGTTTGACGAATTTACCCTCACTGATCGAGTCGAACTCGACACACCATTCGGTAAACCGTCCTCTGAATTTGTATGCGGTCAAATCGACGGGAAAAATATTGTTTTTCTGGCTCGGCATGGCGACCCACACAGCATTCCACCGCATAAAATAAATTACCGTGCCAATATCTGGGGTTTGAAACAACTGGGCGTTGAACAAATTATCGCTGTTGCGGCAGTCGGCGGCATCACGTCGGCCATGGCGCCGGCCCATATCGCCATTCCCGACCAGATCATCGATTACAGTTACGGTCGCCAGCATACGTTTTTTGAAGACGGCCCTGACGCTGTGACGCATATCGATTTCACTCATCCTTATACGCCCAGTCTGAGAGCCAGGCTTATCCTTGCAGCAGCTCATGCCAAAATCGCCGTCACCCCAATCGGAACTTACGGTTGTACACAAGGCCCGAGGCTTGAAACTACGGCGGAAATTGCGCGCATGGAACGAGACGGCTGTGATCTGGTCGGCATGACCGGGATGCCCGAAGCGGCGCTGGCAAAAGAGCAGAGAATGGATTATGCCGCCATCGCCGTCGTCGCCAACTGGGCGGCGGGCAAAACCGAAGGTGAAATCAGCATGGAAGAAATCGAGCGGCATTTGCATACAGGCATGGCCAAAACGCGGGCTTTGCTGAAAGAGCTTATCGCGCTTGGCTGATTTCGTGTCGAGACATAGCCCTGGGACGAAGGTGATGTGAGGCGCAAGAAAAATTGACCCAGGCAGTCCGGTAACGATGCCTTGGAAACAGTTTTGATACCGGGTCTCAAGATTCGGGTAAAATACCCGTTTTGTTCAAGCTCTATCCCGACCCTACCTTTTTCCGAAATATAAGGATTTCAACACCCCATGAAAATTGCATTACTATCGAGAAACGCCAGGCTTTATTCGACTCGGAGACTGGTAGAGGCAGCCGAAGCGAAAGGGCATGAAATTGAAGTCATCGATGTTTTGCGCTGCTACATGGAAATCACTTCCACCAAACCGGGCATTCATTACAAAGGTACGGTATTGACCGGTTTCGACGCGGTCATCCCGCGCATCGGCGCGTCCGTCACCTTTTACGGTACGGCGGTGCTGCGCCAGTTTGAAATGATGGGTACTTTCCCGCTCAACGAATCGGTCGCGATCTCTCGTTCCCGCGATAAATTACGCTCGCTGCAATTACTGTCGCGCAAAGGTATCGGTTTGCCGGTGACCGGCTTTGCCCATAAACCCGATGATGTCCAGGATCTGATTAAAATGGTCGGCGGTGCGCCTTTGGTAATCAAATTACTCGAAGGAACACAAGGTATCGGCGTGGTGCTGGCGGAAACACAGCAGGCGGCGGAAAGTGTCATCGAAGCGTTTATGGGCCTGAAAGCCAATATATTGGTGCAGGAATTCATTAAGGAAGCCGAAGGCGCCGATATTCGCTGTTTTGTCATCGGCGATAAAGTCGTCGCCACGATGAAACGGCAAGGCAAGGAAGGTGAATTCCGTTCCAATTTACATCGCGGCGGCACTTCGACTCTGGTGCGCATCACCCCCGAAGAGCGTTCCATAGCGGTGCGCGCGGCAAAAACCATGGGGCTCAATGTCGCCGGTGTCGATATGCTGCGATCCAACCATGGGCCGGTGATCATGGAAGTCAACTCATCGCCGGGCCTTGAAGGTATCGAAACATCCACGGGCAAGGACATTGCCGGCATGATCATTGATTTTCTGGCTAAAGACGTGGTGCATAAATCCACGCGCACACGCGGTAAAGGCTAGTCACAATGGCTGCCCTAGTCATCGGCGGGCATGGCATCAATCTGGGTGAGCGCAAGACCCTGGACATTCCATTGCCCAGCCTTTATACCCATACCAGTGTGCCGATGACCGTTCACGTCATCAATGGCCGTCAGTCCGGCCCGTGTTTATTTGTCTGCGCGGCGGTGCACGGTGATGAAATCAACGGCATAGAAATTATCCGAAGGCTTACCCAGGCGCCGGTTTTACGCGGCCTGAAAGGGACTTTAATCGCCGTCCCCATTGTCAATGTTTACGGTTTTGTCCGGCATTCGCGCTATCTTCCTGACCGGCGCGACCTTAACCGGGTTTTTCCCGGTTCCGATAAAGGCTCGTTGGCGGCTCGGCTGGCCTCGACATTTATGGTCGAGATAGTTGACAAATGTACGCACGGCATCGATTTGCATACGGCCGCGCGCCACCGGGATAATCTACCCCAGATTCGGACCACTTTCAGTGAAGGCAGTGAAACCGAAAATCTGGCGCGGATATTTGCCGCTCCGGTGATATTAAACGCTGATTTGCGCGACGGCTCCTTGCGGGCGGTGGCCGCCGAACGCGGTATGCCGCTGCTGGTTTATGAGGCGGGGGAGGCTTTGCGCTACGATGAAATGTCGATCCGAATCGGTTTGCGCGGCATTATCCGGGTGATGCGAACGCTCGGCATGATTCGGGCGGAAACCGGAAAACGCAAACGGCAATTGCCGGAACCGGTCATCGCCCGCTCCACTGCCTGGGCCCGGTCGTCCAAAAGCGGTTTGTTGAGGACCCTGGTGTCGCTCGGCGCTAAAGTCAGCAAAGGCGACGTGCTGGGCGCAGTCAGCGATCCTTTTTACCATTCGGACGAGGCGATCATCGCACCGAATTCAGGTCTCATTATCGGCAAAACCAATTTGCCGATCGTCACCGAAGGCGAAGCGCTGTTCCATATCGCAAGATTCGGCAAAACCGATGATGCGGCCGAAGTCGTCGAGCAATACCAGCATGAATTCGATCCGGTCAATGACGATCTGGACTTGCTGGAAACGCCTATTGTGTAGGTTGGGGTGACGACAGGAACCCCAACACGACAACAACAAAAGCATCCGCAAACCGTCGGCAACGTAGCATTATTGCTACCGGTGACTCATAGGCCGTCGATGTTGAGGTTCGTTACCTCACCCCCAACCTACGAACTTAATATCTAAGCTTGATCGTCGCCAGCACATTGAACGGCAGGTCCGGGGATACTGTTTCGGAACCGAAAAAACTGCCGAACTGGGTGCGCCAGTTTTTTTCGTTGGTGATGTTCAAAAACGCGACTCTGGCTTCAAAATGCTCGTGGTCGTCGTAAAACACCGAAGCGTCGAGTTGATGTTGCCAGGGAATCACCACCGTGCCCAGCACATCGAGATTCTGCGGACTGGTCAATACGCCGGACAGGCTGGCGCCAAAACCGGCGTCGAAGGTATAGGCGGCGGTGCCGCTGAAAATGAAATCCGGTTGCCCGGTCATCTCGAAATTGTCTGCGGGAAAGCCGAAACCGCCTCCGGCGCGGCTGCCGAGGCCGCCGCCTTGAATAATGTCGGGCCGGGAATTGTCGAACACATCGGCTACCACGCGTGAGCCCTGAAAAACTTCAGTGTTTTTGAATTGCGCGTCGGTCAGGGTGACATTGGCGTTGGCGAAAAAATTTCGATTGGGCTGGAATGAAGATTCCAGCTCGATGCCTTCGACTTCGATGCGGTCGATGTTACCGCTGAACACGTTGTTTTGTCCCCGGGTTTGCCGGAAAAACGCCAGCCCAAAATACAAGCGGTCATCGAGCAAGCTGAATTTGGTGCCGGTTTCATACAATTCACTTTCGATGTGAAAATCGCCGGGCGCCAGACGGTTGTTTTTGAGCGCAAAACCGCCGCCTAAAGCACTGGCGGGAGACTGGCTGTAACTGTAAGTGAAAAACAAGGTATTCCATGACACCGGTTTATAGGTCAGACTGACATTGGCGGCCGGCATGATGTGCGTGGCGCTGTCGGAAACCGCTTTGAAACCTTCCGGCGCCAGCGGGTCGCGAGTTTTGGCATAAATCAAATCACCGCGCCCGCCCGCGAGCAGCGACCATTGCTCGGTAAAATGAAAGGTATGCTGATAAAACAAGCCGATTTGATGAAAATCCGTTGCATTGGTGTCGCCGTTGCCTGACAGGCCCAGTTCAGGATAGTTGCCAGCAGGTGATGCGAAAGCATGACTGAACTGCGGGATCGGATCAGCAAAACCGGGTACCGGCAGCACGCCGGTCAGGTTGGCTTCGGCAAACACCCGCGTGCTGGGGTCCAGGGTCAGATCGAACGAGTTGTCGTCCTCGAAGTTAAAATTGCTGAAACCCCGGGTATGATGAAATTTGTAGGCAATGCCGGAAATCGTGTCGTTGCCGATATTCAGATTGCCGAGAAAACCGGGTACGCTGAAGTCGAATGAATGATGCAATTCGGTGCGGTTCTGGACGGTGTAGTTCTCGTCGATGATTTCGACGAAACTGTTGGTGTCCACGGTGGCTTTATCCAGAGTCTGGAAAGTGGTGTAATTGATGATGTTGAAATGGTCGTTAACCTGATAGGCCGATTTGAGTTGCAGCAAGGTGGTATCGTGTTCGTTCAGGTCGTCAGGGCCTATGAATACATTACGGCGAGATATTTTAGCCGTGCCGGTCGGGGTAACGACGGTGCCCTGTCCGGTTTGAAAACCCGGCGGCGTGCTCGTGGCGGGCCCTGTGCCGGTGATGATGCGTAAATTGTCGATCAAATCCTGAGTGGGACGGTTAATGCCGCCGATGTCGCTGAAATCGGTATCGAAATGCTCGACATTGAAATCAAACCCCAAACGGTCATTGGGATGCCAGTCCAATGCGGCATAAACAGCATGCGACTCGGTTTCGGCAAAACGATAAAAACTGTCGCTGTCTTCACCCTGATAACTCAAGCGAAAGCCCAGTTCATTGTCGATCAGAGGCGCCCCGACATCCAGTCCCCAGCGGTAGGTGTCGTAAGAACCTACCGTGCCGCTGACCTCGGCGCGAAATTTATCCAGATAAGCGCGCTTGGTGTTGATGTTGACATAGCCGCCGACCCGTTGTCCGGGGCCGAATACGGCGCTGGGCGGGCCTTTGACAATATCCATGGATTCAAGGCTGTTGAAACTGATCGGAAAACCGAAGCCGCCGTTACCGCCTTGTTTGCGCTGGCCGTTCTGAAATATTTCACCCTGCTGCGCACGGATCACCGGCAAGCTGGCGGTGCCGAAAAAACGCGGCGTAAAAACACCGGCGGCGACGCGCTCCAATTGAGTGAAATCCTGAAACTCGCGCAATGCCAGCATTTTTTTTGAAACAACGGAAACCGAACGCGGCGTATCCAGCACCGATTGCTCGTTACCGAATACCGAGTTGATGGCGCGGGAAGTCGGCAAAACAGAGGTGCGATCATCGCCGATGATGATCAAGGGTTCCAGACTCACCGGTTTTTGTTGATCGGACGGTGGCTGTTTTTTACCCGAAGTCTTTTCCTGAAATTCCTCGCTGTTTTGCGCAACTTCGCTGTCGGCCAAGGCCGGTGCGGCGGTCAAGGCTAAAGCCAGGCAAGTGCCTGCGGGTGTCAGCGTTCTGGCTGCAAGGTTATATAAATAATTTAAAATATGCCAATTAAGGCATATATTGTTGATATGAAAAATCATATTTCTCTTTAAAGTGATTAAAAAAACAAGGTTGTCCGGCAAGCCGAAAAACCGACAAAATGAGGCTGAATTCTTCGGCAGGGTGATAAGCGAAAAGCGCATCCACCAAAGCCGCCCAGCCTAAAAGGTGGAGCGTAAAGTGCTTATCTACCCTTGTATCTTAATCGCTGTCATGGTTAGCTACCTTGTCACCGAGACAGGAGCAGCTTGAATCCACCCTTAAGGATCAACCTTGTGCCGTAGATTAAGCCTTCTGTCTCGCTTCTGATGCCAACGGCTTGGTCGGATTCTGCGGATCAAGGTTGTGCTCAAAAAATTCGTCACACCACAGGCAAATATTCTGATGATGCTCAGCTCTGGACTGGGCGTAAGCAGCCGTTATGCCTAATGTTTCGCCTATATACAGCGGATCGCCTTCATTGAGCTTGTGCATGAATTTGGATTTTGCCGCGCGCGCCAATACCTCACTGACTTTTTCCCGGCGTGCATCGCCTAAAGGGTAACGGGTGCCGGGGCAGCAGGGGTTGATTTTCCACAATTGAATCGAGCATTCCTGCGGTAAATCCGTGCCGCCCAGAAAGCCGCGAGCACCCGAAAGAATGGCGCAAAAATTATGCTTAGGGTCGCGCAGCCAGACATCGGTTGCCATCGCCCGGCCACGCGCCCAGTTGCCGCCCAGCCACATGCTTTCGGTCGCGCCCCAAAAGCCGTAACTGGCCGCGCCGGGCTTGAGGAAGTGTTCTTTATCGATCAACGGATCGGTGTCGTCACCTGCCATACCGCGCGAGCGAAATAACGTTTCCAGTTCGGCTTGCCGCTCACCTTGATGACGATGAAAACGGTCGATACTGGCAATATCGATGCGGCTGACGCCGCGCGCCAGCAATTGATCGAGAATAGCGCCGTCGAGCAAATCACCGTTGGTTTGCAACATGATTTGCGTGGTACCGCGATAACGTTCCTGAAGTGCATCAAGGATGGCGTACAGCTTGTCGCGCTCGACCAAAGGCTCGCCACCGGACAGGATCAGGCGGCCTAAATGATCGGGCAGATTGGCGACGATGGCCAGGCAATCGGCCAGACTGATTTTTTCACCCTGCGGCCCGCTCAGGTTGTAACAATGGGCGCAGCTATCGTTACAAAACTGGGTGAACACCCAATAAATCGATTCATAGTGGTTAAAATCATCGTTAGGATTCATGACATTTCCTTGAGTATGGCATTCCAGAAGGCAAGATTTTTTGCCACACCGGTGGTTTCATCGCGGCAAAAACCGGCCCGGTCTGAATAGCAGGTGAGTTTGCCGTCGGCGAGCAAGGCAAAGCGGTCTCCGAGGGTGAGCGCTTCACTTGCATCATGGGTTACGAATAAGGCGGTGATGGCGAATTTATCGGCGGTGGTTTTGAACAAATTCTGCATATCGCCGCGAATATCGGCGTCCAGACTGCTGAAAGGTTCATCCAGAAGCAAAACCTCAGGGCGCACCAGCAACGCGCGACCAAAAGCCACACGCTGTTTTTGTCCGCCGGAAAGCTGGTTGACGGGTTTATTTCGATGCGCGCCTAAGTGTAAATAATCGAGCATCGCCAGGGTGCGTTCTTTAAGCTCGGTTTGAGAAGGGTTTCTCAGACGCAGGCCGAAAGCGAGGTTATCGAACAGGTTTAAATGATCGAACAGCAAGGTTTCCTGGCTCAGATAAACGATATTGCGCCGGTGCGGCGGCAAGGCATCGATATTTTGTCCACGCAGTTCGATAGTGCCTGCGTCGGCTGACTCCAGTCCTGCCAAAATACGCAAAAAAGTGGTTTTACCGCTGCCCGAACGGCCCAATACCGCCAGAGTCGTGCCTTGCGTCAAGTCAAGATCGAGTTTGCTGAATAAGTGTTCGGAGCCGAATGCTTTGGCCAGGCCATGAATGGATAATTGGTTTTGCCCGGCCATGGCCAGATCGATGTTTTCACCGCGCAGCCGGGTCATGGCTCGGCCCTGCACAGACCAAAGCCCAGCAATAGCATCGGTGGCAGCGCCAGCAAACAAGCCGCCGTCGCAGCCAGGGTTTGATCGGCTTCCTTGAGATAGGCGAAAACCAATACCGTGAGCGATTGGTACTTGCCCGCGCCAATCACAGCGGCAAAACCGTAGTCGAACCAGGCCAGCAGAAACGTTTGCAACAGGCAGATGGCGGCAAAAGGCCGCGCTTGCGGCAGCAAAACCCGCCGCCATAGCTGGCCTTTGCTGGCGCCCAGGGTCAGGGTCAATTCTTCCAGCAAACGCATACGGCGATTCCAGAAAGCCTGAAAATACAACACGGCGTAGGCGTGGGTCAGCAGAAATTGCGCCAGCAAGACACCGGCGAGGGTTCCTGCCAGATTCAGGTTGAGCCAGAACGGCAACAGGCCAATGGCTAAAACCGGCGGCGCCATCAGAAAAGGGATATGGGTCAAAAAAATCAGCGGTTTATGTTTTAAATGACGTGCGACCGTGCGGCTGGTGATAAAACCGACAGCGGTCGCAAGGAAGGCGGTCAGCGTCGAGGCGAAGAACGATCTCATCAATGCACCGGACAATTGAGCGCCGGTGAACAGGCTTTGCCAGGCCGCAGGACTGAACGCTTCCGGCAGCAAAGCCGGATAACGCCAGCTAAAAGCCAAAGAGCGCAACAGTAAAAACAGGAGCGGCAAGCTGCCCAGAAGCAATAGCAGATTAACACCTGACCGCAGCCTCATCGCGCGTCACCGCGCCAAGGCGAGCGGCGCACTGCGGCTGCCAGTAATGTCAGTATGATCACGGCATAAAGCGTGATAGCGACAAACGCTTCCGGTTTTCGGCTCAGATCGAAACCGGCAAATTTACGTTGCACCAGCACCGAAATCATGTCGGGATTGCGTGGCCCTAACAGCAGCGGAATCTCGAATGCGCCGAACACAAAAATGCCGTATAACAACAGCATTCCGGCACTTTTTTGCAGCAATTGCGGCAGGGCGACGCGGACCAGCGCCTGGAAAGGGGTGGCGCCAAGGCTTTGTGCAGCGGTAAGCAAAGCGCCGATGCGTTGCTGAACGAATACGCGCAGGAAATAAGCGCTCAGAAACGGCACTGCGAGCAATAATTCAGCCAGAATGATACCGATGCCCGGCGCGGCACGAACCGGCGAGGGAAATTGCGCCGGTGTGTTGATCAGATCCAGCCCATGCAGTATGCGCGAAATTAAACCGGCGCCGCTCCAAAGTTCCAGCACGGCCAGAGCCGCTGCGGTCGGCGCCAGCGTCAACGGCAGGAGTAACCAGCGGGCGGCGTAACCGGCTGTCAAATACCGGTGTCCGGACAAAGTCAGCGACAAGGCAAAGGTTCCGGCTAAGGCCACGGTCGCCACCGCTATATTTAAGCTGTAGCCCAGGCTCAGCCATATTTCGGAACTCCCTAACAGCTGTTGCCAGTGCTTCAAGGTCAGCCCCTTCGCCAGCAGTCCGGTCAGTTCGATGCTGTACAAGACACTGTAACCCAATGCGCAGGCGACCGGCAGCACAGTCAGCGCGATAAACAATGCCGGACCGGCATTGGCCGTTAAGCGTTCAATCCAGCATTTCACGGCGAAAATCCTCGAACAGTCTGAGCATATAATCCGGCGCAGGCTCCATCAGCGCCATTTTTTCCAACGCTTGCCGGGAAGGCGCGTGCAAACGCTCGGAGCTGGCCAAAAATCGGTTCAGCCAGGGCGGCGGCAGGCGTTCGCTGGCCAGCACGGTGCCATCGCCCCAAACCGCCGGTTGCATTTTTTCAAGTTGCGCGGCGGGTGAAACGAGAAAATCAATCACCACTTTGGCCGCCTCGGGATGAGCCGAATTTCGGGGGATTCCCAGGTAGTGGCTGTTGCGGATAGTGCCGGTATCCAGCGCATAAGCCCGGGCGGTTTTCGGAAATACGCCTTGCAGTATTTTATTATCGACTTCGCTGTCGTTCATGCTCAGGGTAAAGTCGATTTCGCCGTTGATAAATAGCTGGTGCAGCTCTGCCGTGCCGACCGGGAAATTTTGCCCTTGTCGCCAAAGGTAAGGTTTGAGTTCATGCAAATATTGCCACAGACGCCCGGATAAACGCTGATAGACGTTTTCGTCGAATGCACCGTGCAGTTCATCGGGATTGTCGCTGAAAGCATAGAGCAGATTTTTCAGCATCGTCATGCCGGTAAAGCCTGTGTCCAGGGTAAAACGGCCGGGATGATTTTTAATCCAGTCGGCTAATTGCGCGGGCGTTCGCGGCGGCTGGGCAATGCGCGCAGTATCATAAATCAAGATCATCTGTACGCTGCCCCAGGGCATTTCATAGCCATCCAGGGTTTGCTGGAAATCGATGCCGATAAAAGGATTGGCGAAATCGACGTAAGCGGCGTTCGGCAGGCTATCGGTAAAAGGACCGTAAAGCGCTTTGATTTTGCGTAATTGATAAAACGTTTCGCCATTGATCCACACCAGGTCAAACTGTCCGGGCGACACCCCGGTTTCCAGTTCGGCCATCAGCAACGCCACCAGGTCGCTGCCCTGGCCGCCGGCTATTTTCAAATCGATGTCATGACGCTGTTTCAGGTCGGGCGCGACGAAGTTTTCCATATAGCGGTTGATCGCGGCGTTGCCGCGCCACATGACCATGTGCACGGTCTGGCCGTGCGCGCGCTGTTCGATTTGCGGCCAGGACAATACTTGCTCTGTGGATTCCGGTGGTGCCGAATCGCATCCTGCCAGCAACACGGCAAGTAGACTAAATACGACGGTATTGTGATAGTGACGAGTCAATCGATTCATACAGGGGAAAGACATTAGCGCGTCAAAAAAACCTGCGGCTGTAACGGCAGGCCCGATTTACGGTAATCGGCATGATTGAAACTCTCTTTGAGCCGGTGATGACAGGCTTTAAGAGACAATATATATGCCAATTAATGCATATGTCAATGTAAAAAACACCTCAGAATCTTGCAATACCAGCAATTCTCAGTTTGAGAGTTTTCGTTGTATTTCGGGAGCGGCGCGTGTCCGGCGAGGAGCGCCGTAAACCCTTCCATGGGGGCTTGACGGCGGCTTCCCTGCCGCCGACATCCTCGCCAGCCCCGCCCCACATCCGCTTTCGGTTTCCGTTGTTCCGGCTGGTATAATAGTCAAAGGCGTAGGTTAATAACGAACTGAAATTCCTTCTGAGTTCGCCGGTTGTGAAGCTTCGGTTGAAGCAACCGAGTTGTATTTCATGCGATAAAACATCGTAATCGAATGCCTTGCTTGTTTTTGCTGCTGTTCGGATTGCCGCTTCTCCACCAGTTTATGTAAAAATCTGGGCAAGCTTTCCGAACAATAAGGATCGTACTGATGTGATAACGATACAAATCAAGTACTGCGTTAGCATCCACTGTTAGTAGTCCAACACTCCAAATAGACTTAATTTCATCGTCTGTAGGTTGAAAAATACCATTCGTACTTAGTTTTCATGTTTTCAAACCATCCATATCACTCTGATTTCCGGTTCATGTAAAAATCTAACGCTTCGCGTAACCGGCGGCTTGAAGTGCCGTGAACGCTAGCGAACTACGCTTTAGGTCACCTGAATTGACGCGATTGTTATGTGTGATTATACTAATTGTACTTGAAACTGTACCTATTAATTTAATGAGGTTCCTATGGATGCGATAAGCTACACCGCTGCCCGCGCAAATTTGGCTAAAACAATGGAAAAAGTTTGTAATGACCATGCCCCGGTGATTATTACACGAAAACGAGAGCCTCCTGTAGTAATGATTTCTTTAGAAGACTACCAAGCTATGGAAGAAACATCATATCTTCTACGTTCTCCTGTTAATGCCCGACATTTACTCGAGTCTATAGCCGAACTTGAAGAAGGAAAAGGTATTGAACGAGAATTAATTGAATGACGCTCATATTTTCCTCCAAGGCTTGGGATAATTACTTATATTGGCAAAAAACTGATAAAACTATTTTAAAAAGGATTAATACATTAATTAAGGATATTCAGCGCGATCCCTTTGAAGGTATTGGTAAACCAGAGCCTTTAAAACATAGCCTCTCCGGTTATTGGTCAAGACGCATTAACGATGAACATAGAATTGTTTACAAAGTGACCGATAACAATCTCTTAATTGCCCAGCTCCGCTACCACTACTAAAACACACAACGCCTCACATCACCGGCAGCAAAAAGCAGAGCGACGAGGAGCGGCGCTTTTTGTTGTCCGAGTGCATGTGATTGTTAACACTACTTATTGCTGCAAAACTCGCATACCAGAACCACCCTTTGATGACAAAAACAGGTCAGACCGGTGCTTTCATAACCCGTCGAATCCAGAGGTTCTTCAGAAACCGTTAGGGTGGTTGAGGTGAAAGTGCGCGGATAGATTCATCAGGAGTCCTGAGGTATAAAAACCTCTATTAAGAGGCCGGATATATGGCTGCAATCATGATCTCTGCTGGTGACATCAAGTGAGAAAACTTTTCTTGCAATAAACGAGGAGTCCATCTATGGATAATCACCCAAAAAATAAAGCCAAATCAGCGGAAATCTGCGCAATCTGCGGATGAAATCTTTCAGGCTTGCAGGAAAAAACACCCATTCAAGCACTCAAGCCTAAAACATCCTGCATATCGTACAATCCACACGGCTTCGTTTGCAGCCATAAGGCCGCTCTTACCGCGCCTGCGGCAAAAGTCATCCGGCTGCTGGCTTTATGGGTAATTTCCACACGCTCGCCTTCATCGGCAAACAGTACGGTATGTTCGCCGACTATGTCGCCTGCGCGAATGGTTGAAAAACCGATGGTTTTTCTATCCCTGACGCCGGTATCGCCTTCCCTGCCGTAAATCGCGCACGTTTTTAAATCCCGATCCAAAGTTGCCGCGATAACTTCACCCATACGCAAAGCGGTACCCGAAGGCGCATCGACTTTGTGGCGGTGATGCGCTTCGATCACTTCGATATCGCTGGATTCGCCCATGACCCGGGCGGTCATTTCCAGCAATTTAAGCACTAAATTGACACCCACACTCATATTGGGCGCCATGACTATCGGTATTTCTTGCGCTGCGGTCTTGATTTGCGCTTTTTGATCCTCATTGAAACCGGTCGTGCCGATAACCAGACTTTTACCAGTTTGACGGCAAATAGCAAGGTATTCCATACTGGCTTCCGGTCGGGTAAAGTCGATCAATACATCAAATTGATCGGTAACCGAGGCCAAATCACTCGACACCTTGACCGCCAAAGGGCCGATACCCGCCAAATCCCCCGCATCTTTAGCCAAGGCAAGGCTACCAAAGCGCACAATGGCAGCGGTTAATTCAGCCTGATCCGATTGCGCGACGGCTCTGATCAGACACACGCCCATACGGCCCGAAGCGCCCACTACCGCGATTCGAAGCATCAGCCTTATCCTGTCAATTTATCGAAAAAGTTTTTTACGCCGTCGGTCCAGGAATGTTCCTGTGGACTGTGATGTTTGCCACCACCGCTCAAAGAGTGACCCAGTTGTTCGACCAGATCTTTTTGCTCACGGGTCAAGTGTACCGGTGTTTCAATTTGCACCCGGCACAACAAATCGCCGACCACGCCGCCGCGCACTTGCTTGACACCTTTGCCGCGCAACCTGAACAACTTGCCGGTTTGAGTTTCGGGCGGCACTTTCAGTTTGACTTTGCCATCGAGTGTGGGCACTTCGAGCTCGCCACCCAAACAGGCGGTAGCAAAACTGATCGGCATTTCGCAAAACAGGTTGGCGCCATCACGGGTAAAAATAGCATGATCCCTGACCTGAATCTGAACATATAAATCGCCCGCAGGGCCGCCCGATTGTCCGGCTTCACCTTCTCCGGACAAACGGATACGATCACCGGTATCGACACCGGCCGGCACTTTGACCGATAAAGTCTTGGTATCCTGAACCCGTCCCTGACCGCTGCATTTACGACATGGATCTTTGATTTGCTTGCCGGTTCCGCCACAGGTCGGACAGGTTTGCTGCACCGAGAAAAACCCTTGCTGCATCCTGACCTGACCATGGCCGTGACAGGTGGAACAGATCACGGGAGAAGAACCTTTTCGGGCACCGGAACCATTACATTCGTTACACGCGACCAGTACCGGCACACGGATGCGGGCTTCGGTTCCCGCGACCGCTTCTTCCAGTGTCAACTCCAGGTTATAGCGTAAATCAGCCCCCCGCTGGACGCTGCTGCGTTGACGACCGCCGCCAAAAATATCGCCGAAAACATCACCAAACACATCACTGAAGCTTTCCGCGCCAAAACCAGCGCCGCCGCCCATCGACGCATCGACACCGGCGTGACCGAATTGATCATAGGCGGAGCGTTTTTTGGGGTCGGACAAAACTTCATAAGCTTCCTTTATTTGCTTGAATTTTGCCTCTGCATCGGGATTCCCGGTGTTTCTGTCGGGATGAAATTTCATCGCCATACGCCGATAGTTTTTTTTGATCTCGGCGTCGCTGGCGTTTCGATCGACTTCCAGCAGCTTGTAAAAATCTTCTTTTGCGGCCATTTCTTGTTATAGGTGAATAGTTTTCCAGCAATTATTTGCCATGAATAATGCCAGACAGGGGCGTTTTTGTGGCTGCAAAAAATCCTGCAAGCACACAAACGCCCCTATCCGACAGACTTATTTTTTGTCGTCCTTGACTTCTTCAAACTCGGCATCGACAACGCCATCATCGGTTGCGGACGAGGCGTGTGCCGATGCTTTTTCATCGGCGCCCGCCTCGGCTTCGGCTTTTTGCGCGTACACGCGTTCGGCCAGTTTACCGGATAATTCGGTCAGAGCATTGGTTTTGGCCTCGATGACATCTTTATCTGCGTTTTTGATAGCCTCTTTCAACTCGGTCACGGCTTTTTCAATGCCGGATTTTTCATCTCCGCCAACCTGGTCGCCCAACTCCTGCAAGGATTTTTCGGTGGCATTGATGATGCTTTCCGCATGATTGCGCGCACCCACCAATTCAGTGACTTTACGGTCTTCATCGGCATGGGCTTCGGCATCTTTGATCATACGCTCGACTTCGTCATCGGAAAGGCCGCTGGACGCCTTGATGACAATCGATTGTTTTTTGCCGGTCGCCTTGTCTTTCGCCGACACATTCAAAATGCCGTTGGCGTCGATATCGAAAGTCACTTCAATTTGCGGAACGCCGCGCCTTGCCGGTGGAATATCGGCCAGATCAAAACGCCCCAGCGATTTATTACCGCTGGCCACTTCCCGCTCACCCTGCAACACATGAATAGTGACCGCCGTCTGGTTGTCTTCCGCAGTGGAAAAAACCTGCGCGGCATTGGTCGGAATCGTGGTGTTTTTCTCGATCAGCTTGGTCATGACGCCGCCCATGGTTTCAATCCCCAGAGACAACGGCGTGACATCCAGCAATAACACGTCTTTAACGTCGCCGCCCAAAACGCCCGCCTGAATGGCCGCGCCCAAAGCGACGGCTTCATCCGGATTGACATCCTTGCGCGCTTCCTTGCCGAAAATCGATTTGACAAATTCCTGCACTTTAGGCATACGGCTTTGGCCGCCGACCAGAATGACATCATCGATGTCGGACGCAGACACACCGGCGTCTTTCAGGGCCATCAGACACGGGCCTTTGGTTTTATCGATCAAATCATCCACCAGGGCTTCCAGCTTGGCGCGTGTCAACTTGACATTCAAATGTTTGGGGCCGGTCGCATCGGCTGTTACATAAGGCAGATTGACATCCGTTTGTTGCGATGAAGACAGCTCGATTTTGGCTTTCTCCGCAGCTTCTTTCAGACGCTGCAATGCCAACGGGTCATGATGCAGATCGATGCCGTTGTCTTTTTTGAACTCGGCCGCCAGAAAATCGATGATTCTCAAATCGAAATCCTCGCCGCCGAGGAAAGTGTCGCCATTGGTTGACAGCACTTCAAACTGGTGCTCGCCCTCGATTTCGGCGATTTCTATAATCGAAATATCGAAAGTACCGCCGCCCAAATCATACACGGCGATTTTCATATCGCCTTTGGGCTTGTCCATGCCAAAAGCCAGAGCCGCCGCAGTCGGTTCATTGATAATGCGTTTGACTTCCAGTCCCGCGATACGGCCTGCGTCTTTGGTCGCTTGCCGCTGCGAATCGTTGAAGTAGGCGGGAACGGTAATCACCGCCTCAGTGACTTCTTCGCCCAGATAGGCTTCGGCGTCTTTTTTCAATTTCATCAAAACCCGGGATGAAATTTCCGGCGCCGCCATTTTTTTGCCATGACATTCAACCCAGGCATCGCCATTGTCCGCCGCGACAATTTTATAGGGCACCATTTTGATGTCTTTTTGCACGACATCATCTTTGAAACGACGGCCGATCAAACGCTTGATGGCAAACAAGGTGTTTTCGGGATTGGTGACCGCCTGCCGCTTGGCCGACTGACCGACCAAAACCTCATCGTCTTTGGTAAAAGCAATGATGGAGGGCGTGGTGCGTGCCCCTTCGCTGTTTTCGATGACTCTGGCAACACCGTTTTCCAGTACCGCCACACACGAGTTAGTTGTTCCTAAGTCTATACCTATGATTTTACCCATTGAATTCTCCAGGCTTGAATTGGTTTATTAAAAAGTTATTACCGATATGTGGGCTGATTGATTGTATTCAAGCCTGCTCATCAATTTTTGGCGTTTCCGGTGCCGGTTTTTCCTGCTGTCTGGCCACCACGACCATGGCCGGGCGCAACAAACGTCCGTTCAGGGTATAACCTTTCTGAAAGACATTGAGCACGGTATTGGGCTGAACTTCGGCACTTGGCTGCATCGCCATGGCCTGGTGCAATTCGGGATTGAAAGGCTGCCCGAGCGGGTCGAGCACTTCAATATTATATTTTGTGAACGCGGCGGCAAATTGTTTCAGTGTCAATTCACTGCCTTCGCGGAATTTTTTCACTTCCTCGCTATCACCGGTTGCAGCTTTAAGACCCAGCTCAAGACTGTCGATTACCGGCAGCAGTTCTTTGGTAAACCCTTCAAGCGCAAATTTATGCGCGCCTTCCAGGTCTTTTTGCGTCCTTTTTTTCAGGTTCTCCATTTCCGCCTGCATGCGCACGGCTTTATCCCAGTTTTCATTAGCTTTTTGTTCGGCCTGCTGCAATTTTTGGGTCAACTCCGCTATCAAGGCTTCGGTTTCCGGTTCCGCTTCGTTGTCTGCTTGTTCGGCAGCATTTTCAGCGGTCGCGCACGTTTCCGCCGGTGTCGCATCAAGTTGCTCATCCTGCGTCGGCTCAGGTAGCTCCTGATCTTTAGTCATCTTTAAACTCCGGATTTGGTTAAAAGTATTCCGTGCCATTACGGCCGGAAAAGTTTTTTTAAGATGGGGACGATGATTTGGGATTCAAGGCCGCACTCAATAATTTTGCGGTCACATCGACAAAAGGAATGACTTTTTCATAAGCCATGCGGGTGGGCCCTATCACACCGAGCACACCGACCACTTCGTCATCGATGGTATAGGATTTAGTCACCAGACTACAGCGCTCGAATGCGTGATAACCGGATTCTTCACCGATAAATATTTGCACACCTTCGGCACTCAGGCATTGGTCCAATAAATGAATGATGCCGCGCTTCTGGGTGAAAGCGTCGAACAGTTGCTTCAGGCGCTCCATATCCGCCAGCTCGGAAAATCCCATCAGATTGGTTTCCCCGCTGAGCACATAATCTTCTTTGGCGTTATTTTCATCCAGGGCCAGACTGGCTATTTGCACCGCTTCGAGCATTTCCTTGTTCATTTTTTCCTGGGTATCCCGCAATTCCTTGATAACTTGCGCCCTGACAGCGGCCAAACTGCGTCCTGCATAAATCGAATTCAGATAATTGGCGGCTTGTTGCAATTCCGAGGCGCTGAACTGCCGGGCGGTATGAATGATCTTGTTATGGACTTCCTGCTCGTTGGTGACAAAAATAGCTAAAACGCGGGTATTGGCAAGCGGCAGAAACTCGATATGGCGCAAGCTTACCAATTCTCTTTTGGGCAGCGTGACCACGCCCGCCATGTGAGAGACTTCCGACAATAATTTAGAGGCGATGCCAATGACTTCATTGACATTTCCAGTGTCTCCCAAACTTTTTCGCAGTAAGCTCAATTCGGATAATTCCAGCGGCTTGACGGTCAGCAGCGTATCGACAAACAAGCGATAACCGCTCACCGTCGGCACCCGTCCGGCCGAAGTATGGGGCGAATGTACCAGCCCCAGATCTTCGAGATCGGCCATGACATTGCGGATCGTGGCCGGACTTAAATTCAATGCCGAATCCTTGGCCAACAGTCGCGAACCTACCGGCTGGCCATCATGAATATAACGCTCAACCAGGGTTTTTAATAATTGCAGCGATCTTTCATTTAACACCTGACCCTGTTTCACACGCACCTCTAAGCCACTGATTTAGCACTCTCATCAAGGGAGTGCCAGGCGCGCAAGTTAGCAGTTACGCCCTTGCTTGTCAAGGCATCCCAACAGAAGCTCGGCCCTGCCGGGTTGAGCGTTTTTTTGCGATAACCACCCGCCAGGCATTTAATTTTGTATAATCCGGCTATTACTTTCATGGCGTACTGAACAATGCAAAAGCCTTTTAAAACCATTGGTATTATCGGTAAATACAGCGATCCCGATATTGCCGAAACGCTCGGCCATCTTTGCGACTACTTGGTTCGCAATCAATATACCGTATTAATCGACTTACAAAGTGCGGCGTTCATCCCGAAACAACTGGCCAAGCCTTGCGCCATCAACGACCTGGGGCACTATTGCGACCTGGTGATCACTGCGGGCGGCGACGGTACTTTTCTTGCCGCCGCGCGGGCTGTCGCCGCTTGGGATATTCCCTTGATCGGCATCAACCTGGGGCGCCTCGGATTTCTGGTCGATATTTCGCCCGAATACTTGCTGACCAATCTGAATGATATATTGGAAGGCCGTTACCGCGAAGAAAAGCGTTATTTGCTGCGCGCCAAAATCATCCGCGACAACACTGTCATCCACGAACAAACCGCAGTCAACGAAGTCGTCATCCATCGCTGGGTAACGCCCAGCATGATTGAAATCGTGACTCACATCGACGGCGTTTATTTAAACTCGCAGCGCTCGGACGGCTTGATCGTGTCAACACCCACCGGTTCGACCGCCTATTCGCTATCGGCCGGTGGCCCCATACTGCACCCTTCCCTGCCGGTGCTGGTACTGGTGCCGCTCAATCCTCATACCTTGAGCAACCGATCCATCGTGCTCGATGATGCGGTCGAAATTGAAATCAGTTTTTGCCAAACCAAGCAAATCAATGCTCTGGTCACTTGTGACCACCTTGAAATTCCCGAAGTGCTGATCAGCGACAAGATTTTGATTAAAAAAGATCCAAAACCGATTAGAATTCTGCATCCGGAAGACCATGACTTCTTTGATATCCTGAGGAAAAAGCTCAATTGGAGCACAGGTTACCCCAACTAAACACCATGTTATTAAATCTCTCTATTAACGATCTGGCCGTCGTCAAGGCGCTCGATCTTGATCTTGACTGCGGCATGTCGGTACTGACCGGCGAAACCGGCGCCGGTAAATCGATTTTACTGACGGCCTTGGGGCTGGCCCTGGGTGACCGCGCCGATTCCGGCTATGTCCGGCCCAACTGCAAGCGTGCGGAAGTCAACCTTGAATTCGATTTAACCGATGCCCCGCTGGCAAAAGCCTGGCTGGCCGAACAGGAGCTGGATGACGACCGGCACTGCCTGATCCGGCGCATCATCAATCAGGACGGGCGCTCCAAAGCCTATATCAACAACCGCCCGGTAACGTTGCAGTCCTTGCAGTCATTGAGTGAAAAACTGGTCGAAATTCATGGCCAGCACGCGCACCTGACCTTGTTGAACGGCGACGAACAACGTCGTCTGTTGGACGACTACAGCAAAAACCAGGCATTACTGGACACACTCAACCAGCATTATCAGCAATGGCATGACAGCAACCGGAAACTGGCTGCCTTGCGCGAGGCCTGCACCAATCGCGAGGAACGGGAAGAATTGCTGCGTTTTCAAATCGAGGAACTCGGACAACTCGCTCTTGAACATTTCAACTATGCCGAACTGACGGAAGAACATCGCACGCTGGCGCATTTGGGTGAAATTTTAAGCAACGGCCATCAGCAACTGGAACGGCTCCACGAAGCCGAAGAGCAGTCGCTTAACCAACAGCTTCAACGCAGCATTAACGCTTTGACCGATTTGACCCGGTATGCGCCCGATTTAAACGCCATTACCTCGCTGCTGACCGAAGCACAGATTCAAATCGAAGAAGGCGCCCAGCAATTGCGCCGTTATCTCAATGCCCTGGAAGCGGACCCTGAACGCCTGCAATGGCTGGAAAACCAGATCGGCATTATTCAGGCGCTCAGCCGCAAGCATCATGTGCCGCCCGAACAATTGCCCGAATTGTTCGCGCAGCTTGAGCTGGAACTGGGCAACCTGAGTCACGGCAGTGAACAGCTCGAAGCCTTAAGCGCGCAAGTCCAAAGCCAGTTGACACAATACCGGCAAGTGGCCGGGCAATTGAGCCGACAGCGCAGCGCGGGCGGAAGCAAACTGCAGCGACAGATTTCCGACATGATCAAGGAACTGGGCATGCCGCAGGGCGAATTTATCGTGCACATCACGCCTCTTGATGCTGCTACGCCGCGCGCTTTCGGCCAGGACAAGGTGGAATTTCTGGTCAGCGCCAATCCCGGCCTGCCGCCCAAACCTTTGGCAAAAGTCGCATCCGGCGGCGAATTGTCGCGCATCAGCCTGGCCATTCAAGTCAGCACCAGCAGCGACAAAACCGTGCCCACGATGATTTTTGACGAAGTCGATTCCGGCATCGGCGGCGGCATTGCCGAAATAGTCGGGCAAAAATTGCGGGCCTTGAGCCGTGACCGGCAGGTCATGTGCGTCACTCACCTGCCGCAAGTCGCCGCCCAGGCCCATCATCATTTATATGTATCAAAAAGCAATCAAACCGACATCACCGCCTCCAGTGTCAGAAACTTAAGCACCGAAGAACGTGTCGAAGAAATCGCCCGGATGCTCGGCGGCGTCACGATTACCAATAACACTTTGGCGCACGCCAAAGAAATGCTGTTTCAATCCACTCCCGGGATAAACCTTGGGGACTCAAACACAGGACAACAAAACCAATGACTCGTCTGCCCGCAGAATGGGAAAAACAAGCCGCCGTACTGATCGCCTGGCCTCATAAAACCGGCGATTTCGGCGGCCACCTCGACGCCGTGGAACAAAGCTATCGCGTCATCGCCAACACTATCAACCGTTATCAAACGCTGATCATTGTCTGCAAAGACTCGGCGCATCAACAACATATTGCCCGACTACTGCAAAATGACAGCGCCGGCATTCATTATATTCACGCCGATTATAACGACATCTGGGTGCGTGACACCGTATTCCTGAGTGTCGAAAAGGCCGGAAAAACACAATTGCTGAATTTTCAATTCAACGGCTGGGGCAATAAATATCCACATGCAGCCGATGACGCGCTGAATCATGTTTTGCTGAACCATCCGTCTTTTCAGGGCCTGGACTTGGTTGATATTGACTGGATTCTGGAAGGCGGCAGCATTGAAAGCGACGGCCAGGGCACTGTGCTGACAACACGGCAATGCCTGCTGAATCCGAACAGAAACCCCGGCCTCTCGCAACAGGACATCGAACATAGATTGTCGGAATATTTAGGCGCCAAAAGAGTTTTGTGGCTGAGTCAGGAACATCTGGCCGGTGACGATACCGACGCGCATATCGACACTCTCGCACGCTTTTGCAATGCTGACACTATCGCCTACAGCACCAGCACTAATCCTGCCGATGCACATTATGCCAGCCTCAAATACATGGAGGCCCAGTTACAAGCCTTCAGAACGGTAACGGGCGAGCCTTATAAACTGATACCGCTGGCATTGCCCGAGCCAATTTTTGACGAAGACGGCCGACGATTACCGGCTAACTACGCCAACTTTCTGATTATCAATGACGCCGTACTGATGCCTTGCTATGATGATCCCATGGATGAAAACGCTCTGACACAACTGCGCCAGGGTTTTTCGAACCATGAAGTTATGGCCGTAGCCTGCAAACCCATCGTTCATCAATACGGCAGCCTGCATTGCATGACTATGCAATTCCCGGCAAGCCTTGCCGACTTTGACCGTTAAAGAAAGTATGAAAGCAAACATCAAAATAAGCGCTGTGCAACAAGCCTGCAATCTGGACAAACAAAGCAATTTGCAGGTTTCCATCGAGCACATTCACCAGGCCAAAGCCGCAGGCGCCGATCTGGTTGTGTTACCCGAATTGCACTTGGGTCCCTATTTTTGCCAAACCGAAGATTATCAGCATTTCGCCACTGCCGAGCCGATCCCCGGCCCGACCACGGCCGTGTTGTCCGAACTGGCCGAACAGCTCGGCATTGTCATCGTCGCAACACTGTTCGAAAAACGCGCGCCCGGACTTTATCACAATACCGCAGTGATTTTTGACCGGGACGGCAGTATTGCCGGCAAATACCGGAAAATGCACATTCCCGATGATCCGGGTTATTATGAAAAATATTATTTCACCCCCGGTG
This sequence comes from Gammaproteobacteria bacterium HGW-Gammaproteobacteria-3, assembly GCA_002843155.1. GTDB lineage: Bacteria > Pseudomonadota > Gammaproteobacteria > Methylococcales > Methylomonadaceae > PGZD01. The sequence goes on along the minus strand of PGZD01000021.1, from coordinate 8,588 downwards.
ACCTCGGCTTTAAACCCATAGCAACATCACTGGGCAAGCTGGGAGTATTGGTATGCTGGGATCAATGGTACCCTGAAGCGGCGCGGCTTATGGCGTTGGCGGGCGCGGAAGTATTGATTTATCCAACCGCGATAGGTTGGGATGCCGCCGATACAAAAGAACAACAACAACGCCAGCTCGACGCCTGGGTCACCATTCAACGCGCCCATGCCGTAGCCAACGGCATTCCGGTTATTGCTTGCAATCGTATCGGTTTTGAAGCCAGTCCCCTTGACGACAAAACCGGCATCAGCTTCTGGGGCAACAGTTTCATAGCAGGCCCCCAGGGAGAAATTCTGGCTCAGGCCAATGCGATGGATACAAAACTGTTGACCGTTGAACTCGACAGCGCCAGAAGTGAGTATGTGCGGCAGATTTGGCCTTACTTGCGCGACCGCAGGATCGATGAATACGGCAATCTGACTCGACGTTTTATAGACTGACGGGCCAAAACTGGCTTTACAGTCATTGACATCGACCGGCGGTGCTCGCCAATGTTGAATTAAATCTTGAACTCGGAAAGATCGTGCCCGGCATCGAGTAGCGCCCGCAACCATTTAGGTTTGATGCCACGCCCTGCCCAGCTTTTTGTCGCATCCTCGGGATGCCGGTATTTGGCCGGAACCTTGATACCTTTACGCATTGATTTTTTTTCGGCTTCGTGGATGTCCACAGTGGCATCGATAGACGCCGCCAGTTCCCTGATTTGCGTCATTACTTCTTTGCGCTTATTGGCTTGCTTGGCTTTTAAAGCTTTTTCAACGTTTTCCTTGATAATCTGCAATTCATCTTCAGAAAGTTTCTGATAATCTGTCATTTTTAATTTCTCATTCATAAAACGAACATATTACACGTCCTATTAATAATGTAAATATCGCTTATAACTTGTTGTTGCCGGTAACGCCATACTTTCAGCCTGACAGTCCGACACAATCATTCCGCTATAACCTTAAAGTCTAGCCTGTTATAAACCCTGCCCGCCTTATCGGCAAGTCTTACCGTCCATTGGCCTGTGTTAGCGTTATTGAATAGCTTACTGGTCGAAGCTCGCCAGCGATTACCCAAAACTTTAATCGGGCGCTTGTAAACAAGCCGGTCGTCATGGAGCCATTGATGATAAAAAGTAGCGCCTTTAAAATTTTTTATCTCGGTAAAATAAAAAATACCGGTCGCTTTATCGCTGTTGACCGTCACCGCCCGGGTTATTTTGCCGAACGGCTCATTATTACTGACACCTCTGGCTAATAAGGCTCGGGGCACTTTGTGATGAGTAACAACTCTTTCAACTTTCGCTTCCGGTATTTTCTGTGGGTGCGAATCAGCCGGTTTTTCCGTATTATCTAAAACCGGTTTATTAATATCATCGGTTGTTATCCCGGACGGTTTTTCGGCAACGGATTCAATCAGCGCTTTTTCAGGTAGCTTCTTTTCTATCAATGACTCCGGCTGCTGTTTTTCAGTAACGGGTTTTTCTTTTTCAGGTTTGTGTTCAACGATACCGGCTTTATCATCTGCGGCATTTTCGAGACCCTTGTCAAGATAACAAAAAGGAATGACTATGCATGACAACAAAATCACCAGCGCCAAGACGATACGCTTTATATTCCATTGCGTTATCTGTCTTGATTCAGACCGGCTTGACCTTGCTTTTTCCCGATCCTGTGAGCGGTTTATTCGGATGACGATTTTTTTGTTTTCCATATTGAATTTATTTCTCAAACAGGGTCCTGATAACAGGAACTTTTTCGGCAATACTAAAAACACCCATTCCAGCTAACAACAGCTTATCGTTTGGCATTATACCATTTTAGTTTTAAGATATTGACCACAGCTTCTGCCAAGACGGAAATCATCCATGAGCAACCTCCTGAAACACTTTCAAGAAACATCCGCACTCTATGGCAGCAATGCTGCTTACATCGAAGACCTCTACGAACTCTATCTGCAAAATCCGGAATCCGTCGAAACCAGTTGGCGCCATAAATTCAGCACGTTGCACAACGGCATCGCCCAGGAAACGGCGCACAGCCCCATCGTTGAACGTTTTGCCAAACTGGCCCTGCAATCCCAGGGCAGATTGGCCAAACTGCAAGGCTTTACTGAAGAAAGCGTCCGCAAACAATCATCTGTCGCCAGACTGATCAACCATTATCGCGTTCATGGGCACCAAATCGCACAGAACAATCCGCTCACCACGACGACCCCCACAATCCCGGACATGGATCCTGCGTACTACGGCCTGACCGAACTGGACATGGATACTTTGTTCGACACCGGCACGCTTTATGGCGTTGACAAGCTGCCGCTGCGAGAGATCATCGCAACCTTGCAGGAGATTTATTGCGGCAGTATCGGCTCCGAATACATGCACATCGTCAACAGCGACATGAAACGCTGGATTAAAAACCGGCTGGAAGGCTCAAAGCTCAATCTCAACTTATCGGCTGAAGCACGGCAATCGCTCCTTAAACAACTGACCGCCGCCGAAGGTATCGAAAAATATCTGCACCGGACTTTCGTCGGCCAAAAACGCTTTTCCCTGGAAGGCGGCGAATCCTTGATTCCGATTCTGGATAATATCATTCAAAGCGCCGGTGACGAAGCCATTAAAGAAATCGTGATCGGCATGGCGCACCGTGGCAGGCTCAATGTACTGATCAATATTCTCGGCAAAAACCCATCGATTTTATTTGAAGAATTCAAAGGCATACACATTCCGGCGCCCGGCATAAGCTCGGGCGATGTCAAATATCACATGGGTTTTTCTTCCGACATTGCCACGCCCGGGGGGCCTGTGCATGTCACCCTGGCGTTTAACCCATCCCACCTTGAGATCATCAATCCGGTTGTCGAAGGCTCGGTCAAAGCCCGCCAGGATCGCCACGGCCCCGACAGTTTTAATACTATCCTGCCTGTCCTGATCCATGGCGACGCCGCCTTCTCAGGCCAGGGCATTGTCATGGAAACCTTGAATATGGCCGAAACCCGAGGCTTTTCAACCGGCGGCACCGTACATATCGTCATCAACAATCAAATCGGCTTTACCACCAGCAATCCTGCCGATGCGCGCTCTACGCTTTATTGCACCGATGTAGCCAGCATGGTTCAAATACCGGTATTCCACGTCAACGGCGACGATCCTGAAGCAGTCTTGTTTGTCACCCGGTTGGCGCTGGATTTTCGCACGAAGTTCAATAAAGATGTCGTGATCGATCTGATCTGCTACCGGCGCCTGGGCCATAACGAAGCGGACGAGCCGGCCACGACCCAACCCATCATGTACAAAACCATCCGCAATCGACCGACGACACGGCAACTTTACGCCAACAAACTGATTGAACAAGGCATTATCACACCGGACGAAGCCCAAGCCATAGAGCAGGAATATGTGGACATGCTCGAAGCGGGACAAGTGGTGTCGCGCCCGGTATTAAGCAGTAAGGTTTACTCTTATTCGGCGCAATGGGATAAATATCAGCATGTCAAATGGACAGCGGCCTGTAAGACTTCAGTATCCCTCGACGTACTGAGGTTTTGTAACAAACAATTACAGCGCCTGCCCAGCGGTTTTGAATTGCATCCCCGCGTCGCCAAAATCATGGAAAGCCGCCAGCGCATGGCGGCCGGAGCGCAGCCTTTGGACTGGGGGTTTGCCGAAAACATGGCATACGCCACGCTGTTATTGGAAAAATACACGATACGGCTCACCGGGCAGGATGTCGGGCGCGGCACTTTTTTTCACCGGCACGCCGTGCTGCATAACCAATTGGACGGCCGGACCTACCTGCCGCACAATCATCTGGATAGCGACCAGGGGCGGGCCTATATTTACGACTCGCTGCTTTCCGAAGCAGGCGTACTGGGATTCGAGTATGGTTACAGCACCACGTCGCCGAACACCCTGGTGATCTGGGAAGCGCAATTCGGCGATTTTGCCAACGGCGCACAGGTGGTCATCGATCAATTCATCAGTTCCGGAGAAACCAAATGGGGCCGCTTGAGCGGTCTGGTCATGCTGCTGCCCCATGGCTATGAAGGCCAAGGCCCGGAACATTCATCGGCGCGTCTGGAACGCTATTTGCAACTGTGCGCGGAACAAAACATACAAGTATGCGTGCCGACCACGCCCGCGCAAATATTCCATCTGCTCCGGCGGCAATTGCTCCGCGATTACCGCAAGCCTTTGATCGTCATGACGCCCAAAAGCCTGTTACGGCATAAACTGGCGATTTCGACCCTCGAAGACTTATCCAAAGGCAAATTCCAAACCATTATCAGTGATAGCGATGTGCAATCTCCCAAGCACATCACCCGCATGGTATTGTGCGCCGGCAAGGTTTATTACGATTTACTGGAAGCCAGGCGTGAGGCCCAGCTCGACCATGTGGCCATTGTTCGGATCGAACAACTTTATCCTTTTCCCAACCAGCGCTTCAATACCGAAATTACGCGCTATCCCAATCTGGATCATTTGGTCTGGTGCCAGGAAGAACCTAAAAATCAGGGCGCCTGGTATCAAATCAGACATCATTTCGTTGATACCCTCGCAACTCAAATCAACTTGCAATATGCAGGGCGCCCGCCCTCGGCAGCACCTGCGGTAGGTAATTTTAAAAAACACCTCGAACAGCAACAAGCCGTCGTTAAATCCGCTTTATACGAGTAATATCCATACAGGAAAAAAAATACCATGACCCTCGAAGTTCTCGTTCCGAATTTACCTGAATCCGTTGCCGACGCCACGCTGATAAACTGGCATAAAAAACCCGGCGACTGGGTTGACCAAGGCGAAAATCTGGTTGACCTGGAAACCGACAAAGTGGTGCTTGAAGTGCCGGCGCCGGAATCCGGCATTTTGACCCGAATACTCAAGGAAGACGGCACCACGGTAACCAGCAATGAGGTGCTGGCGCTACTTGACCCTCAAGCCACGCAAAAAACACCTGATACCAGTAAAGTTAAAGCACGGCAAACACCTGCGTCCGAAGCTAAAAAACCGGCGCGGAGCGATGCGCCGGAAACAGCGCTGCCTTTGAGTCCTGCGGTACGAAGGCTGGTCGCCGAAAAAAATATTGACCCCAGCACTATTACCGGCTCCGGCAAACACGGCCGCATCACTAAAACCGATGTCCTGGATTATCTCGAAGAGGAACCTACGCCAGAGTCCCGCGAAGTCAAAAGCAAAACCGTCGCCCCGACCCAGACTTCGCCAACGAAAGCCAAACCGCCGCAAAGCCAGCCACAAGTGCTGCGTCCTGAACAACGGGTGCCGATGACCCGACTGCGCGCGAAAATTGCGGAGCGATTGCTACAAGCGCAACAAAACGCCGCCATGCTGACCACTTTTAACGAAGTCGATATGCACAACGTCATCGAACTGCGCAATCAGTACAAAACCCGATTCGAACAAAAACACGGCATAAAACTGGGCTTCATGTCGTTTTTTGTCAAAGCATCCATCGAAGCCCTGAAACGCTTTCCCACCATCAATGCCTCGATTGACGGCGGCGACATCGTTTATCACGGTTACTACGACATCGGCATAGCGGTCAGCACGCCACGCGGTTTGATCGTACCGGTCTTGCGCGATGCCGACCAGCTCGATTTTGCCGGCATCGAAAAAAGCATTGCCGATTACGGCAAAAAAGCCAAGGAGGGCGGCATCAGCCTTGAAGATTTGACCGGCGGCACTTTCACCATCACTAATGGCGGCATTTTCGGCTCCTTGCTATCGACGCCGATACTCAACCCGCCGCAATGTGCTATTTTAGGCATGCACGCAATCAAGGAAAGAGCCGTGGTGGAAAATGGCGTCATCGTTATCCAGCCCATCATGTACCTGGCTTTATCCTACGACCATCGCCTCGTTGACGGACGCGAAGCGGTACAATTTTTAGTCACCATCAAGGAATGTCTGGAATCCCCCGCTCATTTGCTACTTAACATTTAGACGGTCCATCATTATGTCAAAACCAGAATCAACCTACGATGTCATCATTATTGGAGCCGGCCCCGCCGGTTACGTCGCCGCGATACGCGCGGCCCAATTGGGTTTGAAAACCGCCTGTGTTGATAACTGGAAAAACACAAACGGCCAGCCCAGCCCGGGCGGAACTTATATCAATGCCGGTTGCATCTCATCGATGGCCTTGCTGGAATCGGCCAAAATTTATCACCTGATACAACACGGACTAAGTAATCACGGCATAAAAGTTGATAACCCGAGCCTTGATATCAGCCAAATGATTGCCCGGAAAGACAAAAAAATCGCCACACTGAGCGCGCAAATCAAAAACATTTTCGCCGAAAACAAAATCACCTATTACCACGGCCTGGGCAAACTGCTCAATGCCAGCCAGGTACAGGTGACGCCCCTTAGCGGCGGCAAAACGCTGACACTGAATGGCGAAAACGTTATTCTGGCAACCGGATCGACGCCTATCGAACTGCCCTGCGCCCCCATTGACAACGAGCTCATCATTGACTCAACCACCGCCCTGAATATGCAAACCATACCGAAAAGGCTCGGCATCATCGGTTCCGGCATCATCGGTCTCGAACTGGCGGGAATCTGGAACCGTCTGGGTTCGGAAGTCATTTTACTGGAAGCTCAAGAATTTTTTCTGCCTGCGGTCGATCAGCAGATTGCCCTCGAAGCTTTTAAAATTTTCAGTAGCCAGGGGCTGGATCTGCGCTTATGCGCGCGCGTCATGTCGAGCAAAAAAAGCAACAATAAAATCATTGTCGAATACCAGGATCAGGAAGGCAATCACACGCTCAAACTCGACAAACTGATCGTCGCCTCCGGGCGCAAACCCAATTCGGATAATATTGCCGCGCCCGAAGCCGAGCTATTGCTCGATGAACATGGCTATATCCATGTCGATGAAAATTGCAGCACCACGGTGCCGGGCGTATACGCCATCGGCGACCTGACTTTGCTCGGGCCGATGCTGGCGCATAAAGGACTGGAAGAAGGCGTGTTCGTCGCCGAACAAATCGCCAAACGCCATAATCCCATCAATTACGACATCATGCCCAGCGTCATTTACACCGACCCCGAAATCGCCTGGGTAGGGCAAACGGAACAAGCGCTAAAAGCGATCGGGGCCAATTACAATGTCGGCGTCTTCCCGTTAAAAGCCAACGGCCGCGCCGAAGCCATCGACAAAACCGAAGGCATGGTCAAGATTATCACCCATGCCGAAAACGACATTATCCTCGGCGTTCATTTCATTGGCGTCAATGCTTCGGAATTGATCGCCGAAGCGGTGCTGGCCATGGAGTTTTCCGCCAGCGCCGAAGACCTGGCCCGAACCATTCATGCACATCCGACCATCTCGGAAATATTGCACGAAGCGGCGCTGGCCATTGACAACCGCTCGCTGCATTTGCCTTGAAGACAAAGGGATCAGCACCAATGATGCGGTGAGGCAACGAACCGCATCATTGGTGCTGGATATTTTAGATAGGCCGATCTAATTGAATAATGATGATAACGAAGTACCTCCCGTACCTGGCCCATCAATCGAACTGCTTGAGGTTTAACTTTTAACTTTTCAGAGGAAGTGTTTTGATAGACCACAAATAATTAATGACGGTAAAACCCCGGCTATGCCGGGGGACTCCCAAAGGTTTGACCTATAAGGCAGTCAATTGGATTCTCTGAAACTTGATCAATAGTTTGGAGAATCCGAAATGAGAGAGCACCAAAGTCTGAGCCACACGAGATGGAATTGCAAATATCACGTGGTGTTTATCCCGAAACGGAGACGAAAAGTGATGTTTTGTCAATTGCGTAAGCATTTGGGATCGATATTCCATGAATTGACGAAGCAAAAGGGATGTGAGATTGTAGAAGGGCATTTGATGGCGGATCACGTCCATATGTGTCTGAGCATTCCGCCCAAATATGCGGTATCGAATGTCGTGGGCTTTATCAAAGGAAAAAGTGCGATCTCGATTGCAAGGACGTTTCGGGGTAAGACTAAAAACTTCACAGGAGAAAATTTCTGGGCAAGAGGTTTCTTTGTTTCAACGGTGGGTCTTGACGAAGAGATGGTTCGAAATTACATCCGAGAGCAGGAACGTGAAGAGGAACGTTACGAGCAGTTGAGCCTTTGGAAAAGTTGATCGCCTTTAGGCGATTCCGGTAATTGGCCCCTTCGAGGGGCTAACAATAATAAGCCCCCGGCTTCGCCGGGAGTGATTTAACTCGCGGTGGTAAACGAAGAAATTGAGTAATAATGGGGCTGGTTAGTCTTATAGTTTTACTTGATTAGCAAGATGCTTCAGCTTGCCGTAGCCAATAATCCGACCCGGGGCCCAGTCAATGCGTCTTAAAATCGCCCAGTGCCGCATGTCCAAGGCTTGTAATGTGCGGAGACAACAGGAGCCGCACTTGCGCCCTATAGGGATCAACCGCGAACGCTACAAGTGCGGTTCGTTACTCACCGCATATATGGACTCCTCCCCAATTGCAAGCCAAGATTGCCAAAAATAATGATTTCAACAGAGATCGAGATTGCAGCCATATATTCGGTCTCTTG
>PGZD01000020.1 GCA_002843155.1 Gammaproteobacteria bacterium HGW-Gammaproteobacteria-3 | reverse complement strand
AAAAAAGAGCCATTGATTTTAAACATCTTTTTTTGCGAAATATCACCAAAAAACTGAATATCAATGACTTAGAGGGGTTTTGGTGACGAAGTTAGGCTATGTGACCGGACTGGCCTCTGTCTGGCTAATGAGCGGCTGGATATTAGGTGATTTTCTCGGTTCCACTTTCGTTCATTCCCGTTTGCTGAAAGCGACGCGCGCTTCCGGCGAGGTCAGTTATGCCGGGGTTCTGAGTCATTGGCATGAAGAGCATTTCGGCCATTTACAACGACTGATCGCAGTTGTTTCCCTGATTTTCCTGCTGGCTTATGCCGGCGCCCAACTGGTGGCCGGCAGCAAAGCCTTACATGTGTTGTTCGGCTGGCCTGAATGGGTCGGCGCAGTCATGGGCACGGTGTTGGTCATACTTTATTGTTTTGCCGGGGGGATACGCGCCTCGATCTGGACCGACGCCGCCCAATCCGTCGTCATGATACTGGTGATGGCCGTGTTGCTGGTGATGGCGACAGACTCGATGGGCGGCGTTGACGCAGCAATCCGGCAAATGGATCAGGTGCCGGGCTTTATGGACTGGTTTCCCAAAGACAGCGCCATTCCGGGGCTGGCCGGCGGCATTGTGTTTATTATCGGCTGGATGTTTGCCGGTCTGTCGGTGATCGGTCAACCGCATATCATGGTGCGCTTCATGACTCTGGATGATATCGGCAATATACGGCAGGCAAGAGCCTGGTATTATCTTTGGTTTATTATTTTCTACTGCATGACAACCGGTGTCGGCATGTTGTCTCGCGTCCAGCTCGGTGACATGGGGTCGTTCGATGCGGAATTGGCTCTGCCGACTATGGCTCAGCATCTGCTGCCGCCGGTATGGGTCGGCCTGACCCTGGCCGGCATTTTCGCCGCCACGATGAGCACCGCTGATTCATTAATCCTGAGCTGCTCGGCCGCGCTGACTCACGACCTGTTACCGCACAAGAGTGAAAACATGCTGTTGCTGAAATCGACGACAACGCTGATTGCTTTGGCCGCTTTACTGTGGGCTTTCGTTAACGATCAAAGCGTTTTCAACCTGGTTATCATGGCCTGGTCAGGTCTGGCCAGTGCCTTCGGGCCTTTGCTGATAGTGCTCAGCCTGGGCGGAAAACCCGGACAAAAAACCACGTTGCTGGGAGTTTGTGCCGGTTTATTCACTGCGCTACTGTGGCGTTATTCAGGCTGGCACGCTGTCATCTACGAAGGTATGCCCGGCATGATGGTCGGCTTGACGATATTTTACGGCGCCGCATTATTTAAAAAAGTCCGATATTAACTTAGGAACGCGCAGAAAAAAACTTGAGCAGGTTTTATTTTTAAGCCATGAAGAGCATGAAAGGCATAAAGGATTGAAGTCTTCATGTTCTTCATGTTCTTCATGGTAATTGCGTAAATTAATTTATGCCGGTTCCCAGCCCAATTTCGACACCGTAAGAAAGCAAAAGTCCATATCATCGGCCTGCACAGGCTTGAGCGACAGGGCGAACAAGCTAATTTGCTTCGGGCAAAATTCAAATGTATACTTGAATTTGTTATTTGAAATACATATTGGAAATCAGTTTCGTGCCCACCCCAAACCCGGTACCACCCAAAACCCGAATGCGCCTGTTGCTTGCCGCCAGCCGTATTTTTGCTGAAAAAGGCTTTCAGGAAACGACCATCGCTGAAATCTGCGAACAGGCCAAAACCAATATCGCTTCCGTCAACTATCACTTCCGGGACAAGGAAAGCCTGTATCTGGAAGCCTGGCGCCACGCTTTCCATAATGAACTGAAAACGCATCCGGCGGATGGCGGCGTTAGCGCCGAGGCTTCGGCAGAGCTTCGTCTGGCCGGTCGCATCCGCTCCTTGCTGGCTCGCATCGCCGACGACAAATCCTATTCCTTTGCCATTATTCACAAGGAAATGGCGCAACCGACACGGCTTTTAAGCGAAATTCTGGCACAGGAAATCGAGCCGCAACGCAGGCAAATGCTGGCTTTGATCGGCGAATGCCTAGGATCTGGCGCATCCGAGCGACAATTGCGCTTCTGTCATGCCAGCATCATCGGCCAATGCTTTCATTTGCTGCAAATGACACATCTGCAAAACCACATCCCCTGCGCCTTCAAGCAATCAAAACACACCGACCCGGACGCTTTCGCCGAGCATGTCATCGCATTTTCCCTGGCCGGCATTCAGGCGCTTCGGGTTCAAATCGATAAAGGCCCGCCATGTTAAATACTAACCGCTGGCTATGCCTCATACTGAGTCTCAACAGCGCGTGCAGCATCGCCCCCAAAGCCTTCACACCGCCCGTGGCTTTGCCGGCGGCATTTTCCGCCAGCGGCGAGGCCTCATTAACCGAGCGCTGGTGGCAGAGTTTCAACGATCCCGCACTCAACCGGCTGATTGAAATCGCCTTGCAACAAAATCTCGATCTTGCCGCGACTTTAGACCGTCTGGAGCAAGCCAAAGCCGTCGCCAGAATAACCGGTTCCGAATTGATTCCAGCGCTCAACGGCAACACCGGCATCACCCGCGTCATCAATAATCCGGCGGACGGCGACTCCACCACCATCGATACGTTTACCCTGGGTTTGGCCGCCAGCTATGAACTGGACTTATGGGGCCGTATCCGCGCCGGTACCCAGGCCGCCGAACGGAATGCGCAAGCCTCGGCTCTGGATGTGCACACGGCGGCCATTACTTTGAGTGCGAATATCGCCAGCGCCTGGTATCGACTGATCGAGCAACGCCAGCAATTGGCGGTGTTGGATGAACAAATAGCCACCAACACCCAGAACGTCGAGATAGTGCTGGCAAGGTTTCAGGGCGGCCAGGCCACGGTCGCCGACGTATTCCAGCAAAGCCAGGTTTTGGAAGCAACCAAAGGCGATAAATTTACCGTCATCGCCACCATCAGGATATTGGAAAATCAGTTGGCGGTGCTGACCGGGCAGTCGCCGGGAACTTTGACCTTGAGCGACTCGGCCCGTTTTCCGGCGCTGCCGCCATTACCCGCGACCGGCCTGAGCACGGAATTGATTCAACGCCGCCCCGACATCCTCAGCGCTTACAATCGGCTGCAGGCCGCCGATTTGCGTATTGCCTCGGCAATCGCCGACCGTTTCCCCAAAATCAGCCTGTCCACCAGCATCAGTACCACGGCTCCGGATTTGCAGGATTTTTTCAACAACTGGCTGGCGACTTTGGCGGGCAATCTGGTGATACCCTTGATTGACGGCGGCCGCCGCATCGCCGAAGTCGATCGCAATAAAGCGCTCACCTCAGAAGCGCTGAACAATTACGGCCAACAAATATTGATCTCACTGCAAGAAGTGGAAAACGCCCTGATTCAGGAAAAACAGCAACACCGGCGCCTGCGCAGCCTGGAGCAACAGTTGCGTTATCTGGACGGCGCCAATAATCAGATCAGAATGCGCTATATCTTCGGCGCAATCGATTTTTTGCGCGTGCTGACTTCGCAAATCAGCCAGCAAAGCATGCAGCGGTCGGTCATTCAGGCCGAACGGGAACTGTTCGATTTCAGAATCAATCTATACCGGTCATTAGCGGGCGGCTTTCCGCTTTTGCCGCCCGGTCATCACGAGACCCAAAACCATGGCTGACATCATCAGAAAACTGCGCCCTTTTCTTGCGCCCCTGATAATTATCGTTATCGCCGGTGGCCTGTCGTATTACTGGCTGAGCAACAAACCTCGCGCCAACCGCAAACCCGAGCAGGCAGTCGCGCCCCTGGTTGAAATTATCAAACCGAAAATAATCAACCACCCGACCACGATACCGGCCCTGGGCAATGTCATCGCGTCACAAAGCGTCAACCTTAATTCCCGCGTCAGCGGCATGGTCATCGCTGTCAGCGACAACTTTATCGAAGGCGGCCTGCTCAAAAAAGACGAAAAAATCGTCCAGATCGACCCGACCGATTTTCAACTGGCGGTTCGGCAAAAAAAAAGCGATCTCGCCCGCGCCGAATTCAATTTAAAACTGGAAATGGGTCAGCAAACCATTGCCCAACGCGAATTTGAAATGCTCGGCAAAGGCCTGGGCGAGCAGGCCCGGGAACTGGTTTTACGCAAGCCTCATTTAAGCTCTACCCGGGCCGCACTGGACGCCGCCAAAGCCGCACTTGAACAGGCCAAACTGGATTTAAGCCGCACCACCCTGTATGCGCCCTTCAATGGCATTGTAACCGCGCGCAACGCCAATATCGGCTCCTGGATTTCAACTTTCTCCACCGGCACGCCGGTGGTCAAGCTGGTGGCCACCGATACCTACTGGATCGATGTGTCGCTGCCGGTGGACAAAATCCGCTGGCTCGCCATTCCCGGCATCAACGCGAAGCAAGGCGCGCCGGTCAAAATATTCTACGAGCAAGCCTGGGGCCCTGGCGTTTACAGAACAGGCGTGGTTAAACGGCTGAAAGCGGAAGTCGAGACACAAGGGCGCATGGCCAAACTGATTGTCGAGGTCAAAGACCCGCTCAGCCAGGAAACCGCCAACAAACACGCGCCGCCATTGATGCTCGGAACCCTGGTACGGGCTGAAATCGGCGGCAAGATACTAAATGATGTCATCGCCCTGCCTGCGGGCGTCCTGCATGACGGTAACACGCTCCGGCTGTTGACCGAAAACAATACCCTCGACATTGTCACAGTCACACCGCTCTGGTCGGAACACCGACAAGTCTTTATCGGCGCCGACCAGCTTCCCGACAACGCTCGCATCATCAACAGCGATCTGGCGACGCCGGTAGAAGGCATGTCCCTGCGTCTTCAAGAACAAAAACTCGCCATCGTGACTGACAGGTAGCCCTTATGGAACATCCTCAAAACCTTTCCGCAAAAGGCCCCATCGCCTGGATGGCGGAGCACTCGGTCGCCGCCAATCTGATCATGCTGCTGGCGTTAGTCGGCGGTTTGTTATTTTTGAACCATATCCGCCAGGAAGTTTTTCCGGAATTTGAAATCGATGCGGTCAACGTCAGCGTCGCCTACCCCGGCGCCAGTCCTTCGGAAGTCGAAAGCGGCATTATTCTGGCCATTGAAGATGCGGTTTCGGGTCTTGAAGGGGTCGATGAAGTCAACGCCTCGGCCAAGGAAGGCGTCGGCACAGTCACCATCGAAGCCCTGGTCGGAGCCGATATGCAGCGTCTTGCCCAGGACGTGCAAAGCGAAGTGGATCGCATTACCACGTTTCCTGAAGACGCCGAAAAACCGCAAGTGACCATCCTGTCGCAAAAACGTCAGGTGCTTTCGATAGTGCTTTACGGCGATGCCCAGGAACAGGTGCTGCATGAGTTGACCGAACAATTCCGTGACCGGCTTTTGCAAGACCCCGGCATTACCCAGGTCGAATTATCCGGCGTCAAGCCGCTGGAAATCAGTATCCAAATTCCTCAGGAAAATTTACGCCGTTATCAGCTTTCCTTAGGCCAAATAGCCCAGCGCATTAATGCTGCCAGCATCGACCTGCCCGGCGGCAGCGTTAAAACCGGCAGCGGCGAAATCATGATCCGCATGAAGGAGCGCCGGGACTACGGACGCGAATTCGCCAACTTGCCCATTATCACCACGGAAGACGGCAGCCGGGTGCTGCTGGGCGACATCGCCCGCATTGATGACGGCTATGACGAAAGCGACTATTATGCGGTCTACAACGGCAAACCCGCGATCATGGTGGATGTTTACAGTGTCGGTAAACAAACGCCGATAGCTATTTCCGAGACCGTCAAACGCTATATCGCACAAGCCCGGGCCGAATTACCCGAAGGCATCAATATCGAAATCCGCCGGGACACGTCCGAAGAATACGCTCAGCGCATCGGCCTGCTGCTGCGCAACAGCGCTTTTGGCCTGGTTCTGGTATTTATCGCGTTGGCGCTGTTTCTGGAACTGCGCCTGGCTTTTTGGGTCATGATGGGTATTCCGATTGCGTTTCTCGGCTCGTTTCTGATTTTGCCGAGCCTCGGCGTCAGTCTCAACATGATTTCCCTGTTCGCTTTTATTATCGCACTCGGCATTGTCGTCGATGACGCCATTGTCATCGGCGAAAATATTTATCATTACCGCCAGGAAGGCTTGTCGCCGATTGAAGCTTCGATTAGAGGCGCGCGCGAAATGGCGATACCGGTCACTTTCAGCATTCTCACCAATATCGCTACTTTCATGCCGCTGCTGTTCATTCCGGGCCTGATCGGCAAAATATTTTTCATGATTCCGCTGGTGGTCATCACGGTATTTTTATTGTCGCTGGCAGAAAGCCTGTTGGTCCTGCCCAATCATCTTGGCCACTTAAAGCCGCTCAAACGCCACGGCTTTCAAGCCTGGCTGCATCACCATCAACAACATTTCAGCCACGGCTTCAAACGCTGGGTGGGGCAACGTTACGGGCCGTTTCTGGAATGGGTGCTGAAACACCGCTATCTGACCGTGGTCGCGGCCTTCGCGCTTTTGATAGCCACGCTGTCTTATGCGCTGAGCGGGCGCATGGGCATGACGCTGTTTCCCAAAACCGAGTCCGATTACGCACAAGTCTCGCTGGTGCTGCCCTTCGGCACGCCGGTCGAAAAAACCGAAGCCGTGGTGCAACAGCTCATGAAAAGCGCGCGCCAGGTGGCCAATAGCCTGCCGCAAGGCGACAAACTGCTGAAAGGTGTTTTTGCCGAACTCGGCACCACCGACCATCAGCAAACCGTCGGCAGCCATCTCGCCTCAGTCCGCGCCTATCTGGCGCCGCCCGAAGTGCGCGAAAAAATCATCAGCACCGATCAATTCACCAACCTGTGGCGCAAAGCGACCGGGGAAATAGCCGGGCTTGATTCGATGGTATTTGAATCGGACGCAGGCGGGCCCGGCTCGGGTTCGGCGCTCACCATCGAATTGAATCATCGCAGCATCGAAACACTGGAACTGGCCAGCAAACAGCTGGCGAACGCCTTACACGCCTATCCACTGGTCAACGATATTGATGACGGTTTCAGCGCCGGTAAGCAACAACTGGATTTCAGTTTAACGCCGGAAGGCCGGAGCCTCGGGCTGACGGCGCAGAATGTCGCGCGCCAGGTGCGCGATGCTTTTTACGGCGCCGAAGTATTACGTCAGCAACGCGGCCGCAATGAACTCAAGGTCATGGTCAGGCTACCGGAAAACGAGCGTCTTTCTGAGCAAAACGTCGAAGACCTGATGCTGTGGACGCCTACCGGCACGGAAATTCCGTTACGCGAAGCCGTTCATATCGAAAGGGGCCGCGCCTATACCGAAATTGACCGCCGCAACGGCCGCCGCAATGTCCAGGTTAAAGCCGGGGTAACGCCGCGCAGTAAAGCGGGCGAAATTTTAAATGATTTAAAGGCCACCGAACTGCCCCGGCTGATGGCCGAATTTCCTGGCTTGCGTTACAGTTTTCAGGGGCGTCAGGCGGATATGGCGGAGAGTCTGGGCAGTCTTAAAATAAGTTTTGTGTTCGCCATTCTGGGGATTTACGCGATGCTGGCCATTCCATTCAAAAGCTATGCGCTGCCTTTTATCGTCATTGTCAGCATTCCTTTTGGTATCATCGGCGCCATTTTTGGCCATTTATTGATGGGCTTTGACTTGAGCATTCTCAGTATGCTCGGCATCGTCGCGTTATCGGGGATTGTCGTCAACGACTCGCTGGTGTTGATTAGCCATGCCAACGAATTACAGTCAAACAGCGGCAAATCGCCGTTTCAGGTGATAAAGAGCGCCAGCATCCAGCGCTTCAGGCCCATTTTGCTGACCACACTGACCACTTTTTTCGGCTTGATGCCGATGATTCTGGAAACCTCGCGGCAAGCCCGAATGCTGATTCCGATGGCCATTTCCATCGGCTTCGGCATTCTGTTCGCCACCTTGATTACCCTAATCCTGATTCCGGCCCTGTATCTCGTAGTCAATGACCTGCGCGGCCTGTTTCAGCGCCGGGAAACCGGAGAGCCGACCGAGGCGACAGCTTCCAATACGAAAGTACCATAGGCGACACAATCCGTTCACACCCCATCGCTTAAGGTTTACCGGGTTCCTACGGATGTTTTATTGAATCGGCGTCACTTTAAGCAGCTCCAGCGTTGAGTCTTCAGGCTTGAACAATAATTCAACACTATAAGCTTGCCCCGTTTGCAGGTCGATGACTTGCGGGATGATGACTTTATTGTTGGCCGGGTTAAAAGCCGCCTGCGCCGCGCTGGCCGACAAGGGTTCGGGCAGGGCGTCGAGCGCTACAATGTCAAAGCTGATCGGGGCGCCCACGCTTTTGGGCGCGACCGACTGCTCCAATTGTGCGCTGAACAACTGATCGAGCACGCGGACGGTGGGAATGTTAACTCGTCTTCCCACGGCATCGAAGGTAGTGCTGTCAGGCGTCATCAGCGCTAACGGATTCTGGCCGGTGCGGGTCACTTTGAGCGTGTACTGGTCATCGATGAAAGGAAACGCGGTAATAAATTCCTCGGTAGTGGTTATGGTTTTTGTTATCTGTTTAGCCGGATCATTCGGATCGGGTGTTGTTTCGTCAAAACTCCGACCCGGCCTTTCCAACACCACGTCGCCGACACCGCAGGTATCGGTCGCACCATCGCCGAGCAAAGGCGTCGATATGGCGACCAGATATTCTTTAGCGCCCGCACCGACACCAATATCGACTGTGCGCGTGTCGCCAAAACAAGGGTCGATAATGCCGATCAAACTGTCTTGAATGCGTCCTGTTCTGTGTAATAAATACAGGTGCTGTGATATGTTTGTGTTGAGTACAGCTAACGTATCATCCCGAAATTGCGTCAGCGGGAACGAGGCGCCATCGATATTCTGCGCCGCCGCCAAATCCTTATCGAACACATACAGCACCCAGGCGCCTTTATCAAAGCACTGGGAACCTTCGGGGCACAATTCCAGATGAATGATCTCATTACCTGAGCTCTCGATGACAAAAAAGTCTTTATCGCTGGATATGGTTAATTGCCCGCGCATGAATTGCGCCGAGTTGAGCGGGGTGGCTTCATTGGTGCGGTTATTGGTTTCAATTTCGACATTATCGAAGGAAACCGACGGATTGCCGAGCACATTGATAATCAATTTAGCCGCCGTGACCGCGCCGTCGGTGCCGGTCACCTGATAGGCGAACACATCTTGCGCGGCATCGGTGGGACCTAGTGCCTGCACCTGAGGCCAGTCATTGCGCAGCGTGTAGATGTAACTGCCGTCGCTGCTGAAATCCAAGAAACCGTACGAGCCGATAGGCGCCGCATCAAGGCTGACAAAAGCCGCCGACAAGCCGAGACCCCCGGCGAGGTTACCGGTAATTTCGGTTTTTTCGTTTTTGATTACGGTCGCCACCAGCTCGCGCACCCGTTGCGCTTGCTCGCTGGGTGTCAGCACGGTAATGGTGATCGTGGCCTGGCTTATCCCGCCATCAACACTGGCGGTTTTCTGAAAGGTGAACACATCGCTGACCACGTCCGTCTCGGTCAAGTTCTGGACAGCCTGATTATTATTCAACTGGTAAGTGAAGCTGCCATCGGCGATAAAATCGATGAAGCCGAAAGTGCCCAGCGGTGAAGACAGTAATTTAAAATTTCCTGAATCCCCCGTTGCAACAGTGCCTGAGACAGTAGGCTTCTGGTTTTTTATAACCAGCGCACTGACATCGATCGCCCCTTCGGAAGTGACACCTGTGCCGGTGCCGGTACCTGTATTCGTACCCGATTGCGTGGGTGGAAAAACCACCAACTCGGCTTGCGCGCTGCTGGCAGCCAGCACCAGAGCCAACAGTGTGCCGGTTAAAATCGACTGGTTCATAGTAATCTCTCCAAAATTGCTTCATGAATGCCTGTGGCCTGACTCATTATGGCTACCCGGCCTATCTGCAAAGAATAGTCCAAGCGCTCTGTTATGCAAGTGTAGAGCAAAACAATAAATGAAAATGCCGACTTTTCGACAAATTTACCACGCCAGACAAACGCTGTTCATTCTGCGAGCCTTTTATTACCATGAAGAACTTGAAGGAAAAAAGAATATTCAAGCAGAAACATAAAAATTTGCAGCACAGCAGAATCCTGAGTATTATTATATCGAATCGATACTTTATCGATTCGATACTTGTTTGTTTTTATGAGGAGGAAAATGATGATTCTGAAAACAATAAAAATAACACCCCTGGCCGTGGCTTTTGGTATTTGTATTGTCGCCACAAACACTTATGCGGCACAAACACAAGGGTTTTTAACGATCAAATCTACAGAAATCGAAGTGAAAAGCACAGCCGGTTCTAAAACGCTGGATCTGGAAATCAAGACCGCAGCGCCGATTCCGCTCGATGGCAAATCCGGTGCTTTCGGTTACGCAGCGTTATCCGACGGCGGCAATAATCTGCTGGTGTTGGTGACGCATTTACCAATCGACGACAGCTCTTATGAAAACCCGGTTAATGGTTTTCATGCCCATGTGCTCGATTTGACAGAACCCGGCGCCGCCTGCGCGGGCGCCAATTTTGAAGTCGATCTGGAAAATTCAGGGAAAAACAAAGCATTCGATGCCGATTACAAATGGCAAGCAAAAGGTAATGAAATCAGTGTCAAAAATGTGCCGGTCGCCGATCTCGGCGATGCCGGTGTCGAGTCCGTTGTCTCTTTTACCTTAAAACCGGTTCTGGATGCCAACAAAAAACCGGCGCATCTGTGTGTGACGGTAACACATCAGAATTAAACCATAAGCCCCCCGTAGAAGTCCGGTTTACCGGGCGACGGGCGGGCGATGGCGGTTGCCGCGCCTAAATTTAGGGGCGTTGCCGCCCAATTGCTGCAATAATAAAGCGCCGATAATCAAGGCCGCGCCCAGGACTATGTTTCCCGTCAAGGCTTCGTGGTTGACGCTATTTCCCAGCAATAACGACAATACCGGCGTGATTAAAGTGATGAGCGCCACGCGGGTGGCGGGCAGGTGAGTCAGTACATAAAAGTACAGCATAAAGCCCACCGTGGTCGCGATAACGCCGAGATAGGCAATCGACAGCACGCTTGTAACGGGAAAACTCACCGGCCATTGCCCGCCCTGCCCGAACCAGGTCGCCAGATACATCGGCACCGCCAGCATCAAACCGCCGGTCACCTGACTGCCGGCCGCAAGACCCGCATCGATGCGTTTGATCAATACCGCGCTGGCCGCTTGAATAAAAGCGGCCAGCACCACTGCGGCCATGCCCAAAGCGGCGTCGCGGCCAAATTCTAAGGCCGATCCGAACATAACCAGCAAGCCGGTGAAACCGCAAACGTAAGACAGCAGTTTGAGCGGGCTGAGGCTCGCTTCATGCAGCCAGAGAGCGGCCATGACGGCGGTCAGCATCGGCGTCAAACCAAAAATCACCGAAACCCAGCCGGACGGAATGAATTGCGCGCCCCAATACACGGCGAGCATGGCGCCGTAAATCTGCACGGCGATGACGCCATAGGTCAGGCAGGCCGGCCGTGACAGAGGGATTTTTTGTCTCAGAACCAAACCCACTGCCAACATACAAAATAAGCCGATCACCATGCGGCTGGCCGCGCCAAACAGATAGCCCAGACCCTGGCCGCTCCATTTGATGGCCAGGGGCGTGGTGGACCAGATAACAATGACGCCTAAAAATGCCGCTATTACCCGCCTATTTAAGGGTCTCACCGGTGCCCTAGCTCAAATTTCATTCAAGACCGTCAATTCTTCAGGATAAGGGGAGAGATAGAATGATTGCTCGATAAACGGGTCCGGCTGTTTGCGAAAATGATGTTTCAACAAGGTAATCGGCACAATCAGCGGTATCAAACCCAAACGATAGCGTTCCAGGGTTTCGGTCAGTTCGGCCTTGTCATCGGCATCGAGATTTTTTTTGAGATAACCCTGGATATGTTGCAGCACATTGACATGATTACCGCGCGTCGCGATTTTTTTTAACGTTTGCATCAGGGCCAGGCCATAGCGTTCCGTTACTGGTATCATCGTGGCTTTATCGGCACTGGCCGCCAGACGACCCAGTTCTCGCGCCTGATTTTGGTCACGGCTCATCAGAATCAATTTATGCCGGCTGTGAAATTGTGTCAGGCGGCTCGGTGTCAGCGTATCGCCCATTAATCGCTGCCAACGCTGCAAAACGTAAACGCGCTGAATAAAGTTTTCGCGCAAGCGCGGATCGCCCAGCCGCCCTTCTTCTTCCAGCGGCAGCAGCGGAAAATTGTCTTTGAGATAGTGTGCGAACAGGCCCACGCCGACCCGCTCAGCCCTGTCGTTATGGTAAATCCTGACTCGTTCCATACCGCAACTGGGAGAGTCTTTTTTTAGAATATAGCCGGACAGGCCATGCAGCCTGTGGGCTTGTTGTCCCGACCAGTCATTTAACTGTTCGGTGACATCGATATCATGATCCTTGACGCCGACACAGCGCACGCCCTTGTCAGTGCGTCGAAGCTGCACCGACGGACGCGGTACGCCCATGCCGCTTTCGGCTTCCGGGCAGAACGGAATGAAGTCAAAATACTCGCCCAGGGTTTTGCGGATATAGTCATTGCTTTTATGGCCGCCATCGTAGCGCACTTCGTGTCCCAACAAGCAAGCGCTGATACCGACCGGGATTTTATGAAGACTTTTATTCATGATCATTACCCAAATTCTGCAATCTTAGCTTGAGCTTGAGT
Source organism: Gammaproteobacteria bacterium HGW-Gammaproteobacteria-3 (assembly GCA_002843155.1). GTDB lineage: Bacteria > Pseudomonadota > Gammaproteobacteria > Methylococcales > Methylomonadaceae > PGZD01. The sequence continues at coordinate 27,835 of PGZD01000020.1, read as the reverse complement.
AGGCGTTTACGGTTGACGCCAAAGTCATAATATCCGACGCGGGAAGCCGAGCGCAGATGAATGACATTTCGGGTTAAATCCATTCGAGCGGTTACATCATCAACAAAACCGAACACCGACGTTTTAAAAGTAGCCGCTAAATAATCCGGACGAACTTCCACTAACTGCCCGCCTTGCTGGCTTATGGCCTGTTGCAGCAAGCGCCAGAGATGTTCGGACTGGTTATTGCCGATGGCAATGGGGGCAATGGCGTTGTTTTCGCTGCTGATGCAATTGGGCGAGCTCGGGCACTCCGGCAACGCGTCGGCTTGAGTCAACGCTTCTGCCGCCTGCGATGCTTTGGCCAAGGCCAGTGCGGAAATTATAAAAAACACAGCGATAGCGACACTTAGCAATAATAATTTAAACAATTTAACCTCTTTTTTAGTTTGGACGGGCTAAACAACACTGTTTTTACCGATTATGCGGCTTGCGCGTAAGTAACCCGAAAACTGTAAGCCCAAGTCAACCTTCTTGATCGGTAAAAATCAGCTGCTCGGTGGCAAAACCCAAAGCGCGCGCTTTGTCGATTAATTTTTTGAGTATTGTCGAATCAAGAACCGGTATTCTGGAGAGTATCCATAAATAATCTCGATCAGGCCCTGTAACCAGGGCGTATGAATAATTCTGTTTATCCAGTTCGATAATATTGTAACCACCGTAAAACGGGCCCCAAAAAGACACTTTAAGTCGGCCAACATTGGCTGCTCCGGTGAAATACGCACGGCCTTCGGCTTGCTCACGTTCGCCGGTTTTTATATTGTAGCCACTGTTTATGATATCAAGTCCACCGTCGTCCCTTAATCGGTAGTCGGCGGTTATCCGGTTTAAGCCGCGTTCAAAACGATGATCGAGGCGCGCGATTTCGTACCATTTACCCAAATAGCGATTGACTTCAAAACCCTCAATTGCCGTAACGCCTTCAGGAATCCCGGTACAACCGCTAAAAAGCAAAGCCACAGCCAGTATTAATTTTTTCATGTAGTACCTTATTGTTACTCTTCAAACTGGAACAGCCAGTAGAAACCTCTATAATATTGCCGTCAATGCACCAACCTGCCAAACGAAGCCTTAAAGGCAACACGCTCTTCCCAATAACACAAGGAGTCGATTCAATATACTATAAACCGGCGCTACTTCATCTACCCTTTTAACGCCTTATTTACTGTGAGCTTTGCATGAATCCTTTTAAATTAAATCTTAAAGATCTGGATACGCCGATTAAAGTCTTGTTTACCGGTTATTTGATAACCGTCGGTATCGGCTATTTTTTTGCGTTGGTACAAATTTTATTTACCCACGGCATGGCCGACGGAAAATTCGGCCTTTCGATTGACGACATTGTCTACAGTTACTATGGCAACCGCTCGGGAACCGTGATTGAAACCAAGCTCAACGGCTCGATGAAACCGTATGCCTCCGAACAGGAGCGTTTCACCATCATGCAATGGGCTCGGGACGGCGCTGAGCTTGACGGTTATGAAGCCAGCGGAACCAAAAAAATCATCGAGACGAACTGCGTGATGTGCCATAACGCCGAGGCTTCGGGAATCCCGAATTATCTCGATTTTGCACAGCTAAAAGCCGTCACCACGCAAGATGAAGGCGCGACGTTTTCATCGCTGACCCGGGTGTCGCATATCCATCTGTTCGGCATCAGTTTTATATTCATGTTTGTCGGCATTATTTTCAGTTTTGCCCAGACTACGTCGAATAATATCAAATGCATCGCCATCGGGATGCCTTATGCGTTTCTGGTGACCGATATTCTGTCGTGGTGGTTGACCAAAATTGATCCGATGTTCGCCTGGCTGGTGATTCTTGCCGGTATGGGGATGGGTGTGTCTTTCATGTTCATGTGGTTTACCGCCATTGCCGAAATGTGGGCCTATAAATATGTTTTTGTCGAAGGTCTGGCTATTCAGTATCACCGCTTGAGACGCACTTCGGCGCGCGCGTTGGGTCTTGATGAGGAGACTCCGTTCAGTCAAATCATCGTTTTTGTCAGCAAGCGCTTGATCTGTCTGGTCAACAAAAAAATCGTGCAACCTTTATGGTTGCTGATCAAACGCAAAATCGATAACAACGATAAGCCTTAAAACGTCATTGCTCAGGCGAAAGGTGGATTAGCAAAAAGCTCTTGGTCCACCCTTCGCTCTCCAAATCCGACAATAAAGCGCTATGACTTATTTCATTGACCGGGCGTTGGCACCGGCGCGGGCGTTGGCACGGGTACCGGAGCGGGTGTCGGCACCGGCACCCTATCACTGACCGGAGATCGGCTTTGCTGCTCCAGCAGGTGTTGCCTGTGCCCTTCACCGAAAAGGGTGGCCACGACCATGATCATGATCGTGGTTATTACAATAATAATGAACCGATCCGGCTTATTCAAAAAGAATAGCGGCCATTTCGGCTTGATCATGCCAAAAATAAAGAAAACAAGCGTAAAAACGCCCAGATTTATAGCTGCTGTGACCATGATACGAACCGTTACTAGTGAATTGAAAAATCACATTATTGTAATTATCGACCCGTTTTGCAAGATGTCGCAGAAAGCTTAACGGCCTTTATCGATCAGGCCTTTTACCGCTTGCAATAAATCCGCAGGCAACACCACGGTTTTTGCGTTGTCGGATTCGGCGAGATGGCGCATTGCCTCGATATATTTTTCACCCAGTAAAAAGGTGGCGGGCAATTCATTGTCCTTGATGGCGGCGGTGACGCTTTCGATCGCCTTGCCGCTGGCGTCGGCCAGCACGATTTTGGCCTGGGCATCGCGCCGCGAAGCTTCAAAGCGCCCTTCCGCTTCAAGGATAGCTGCTTGCTTGGCGCCTTCGGCCCGGGTCACCGCCGCGCGCCGTTGCCTTTCGGCTGCACTTTGCTCTTCCATCGACGCCTGCATGGTTGGTGATGGGTTGATGTCCTGTATTTCGACGGTTTTAAGCGTGATACCCCAATCGGCAATATCATCAGATATGCCGGCTTTCAATTTTTCCTTGATCAGGTCCCGGGAAGACAACGCCGCATCCAGGGCCATTTCACCGATAATGGCCCGCAATCCGGTTTGAATCAGTTTCTGGATGGCGAGATTGTAGTCTTCGACACCGTAAACCGCTTTTTCCGGCGAGACGATATTGATATAGGCAATGGCATTGGCAACGATGACGGCGTTGTCCTGGGTAATCACTTCCTGTTCAGGAATATCCATGACGATGTCTTTGGTGGTGAGCTGGTGCGTGACCGAATCGACATAAGGAATGATGAAGTTCAAACCGGGCGTCAGCGTGGCGTGGTATTTTCCCAGCCGTTGCACGATGTGTTTATAGCCCTGGGGAACGACCCTGACGCCTTTGATGATAGTATAGATAACCAGAATGACAAAAGCGCCGACAATATATAAACCTTGCATGTTAAGACTCCGCGTTATGATGATTTAAGGATCAGGCATAAATTAATTCACGCAATTACCATGAAGAGCATGAAGGACATGAAGACTTAAATCCTTCATGCCTTTCATGTCCTTCATGGTTTAAAAATAAAACCTGCTCAAGTTTTTTCTGCACATTCCTAAGTGGATTTGGAATGAGCTTGATAAACGATGAGAGTATTGCCGGAAATGTCCCGAACCACCACCCGGCTGCCTATTTCAACGGTTTGATCACAAATAAATTGCCATTCATCATCGCCCAGGACAGGCGCGGGAAAGCGTAAAGTGCCACGGCCCGCCTGCACCGAATTATATTCGATCACGGTACCGATCTGACCCAGTATGGCTTCTTTGGCCATGCCCGATAATGTTCGGTTTTTCATACGTGGTGAAATCCATTTAAACCAGCCAAAAACCACAAACAACGACAAAATCACCCAGATAAGCAGTTGCAGGGTAAAAGAAAGCGGCAACAAGGCTACCAACAGGCCCACGACAATCGCACTTATGCCAAACCACAACATCACGAAACTCGGCAGCAGCATTTCGCCGGTGGCCAGAATCAAGCCCAGTACAATCCAGTGCCAGTAAGCAATATGAGCGTTCAGCCATTCGAGCATGAAGTGGTCCTTATTTGAAGGTAGAGTAGCGGAAATTCAACAAGTATAGACCGATATTATACTCTTCGTAGATCAAAATTCGACTCCTCACCTAGCGTTAGGTGAGGGGCCAAAATTTGAAGCGCGAAAGGTATAACAAAAACACCCGAAGCTCATGGCTTGAACAGGGCCACCTGTTTCTTCAACTTGAGCCAATCATTCTGTGTCGGATGTCTGCCGTAGCGCAGTTTAACGAACAAGCCGGTAATAACGTCCACGGCTGGCGCGTGTTCGGGACAGGCCCGTTTGATCCGGCAGGCAAAATCGACAGCGCCTTCGCCGGGCTTTCTGCGCAGCCCGATCTTGCCCAGTTTGCGGCAAAAACGCTGATAAACGATCAACACCTTGTCGGTGTTGTTATTTTTGCCACGCAATAACAGCCAACTGAGCAGCGCCGTGATAAAAGCGACAATGGCCATCAGCCAATACAGCATTTGTCTGAGCGTTTCGATGCCGAACGACGACAGGAATCGGGCTTGATTGGCTGAATTATAATTAATGACCCAGCGCTGCCAACTGTAATCCAGACTGCCCCATAATTGCCGAACATCGCCCAACCAACTTAGCGCCTGTGCGGCGTCGCTCTCGATAAAGCTCACCGCGCCGCTGGCGATTTGCTGTTCTATATCGACATTTTGCTCGACCCGTTCCGGCGCAATCGCGGTGGTCGGGTCGATACGCACCCAACCCCGGTTTTGAAGCCAGACTTCGGCCCAGGCATGGGCATGGGCCTGGCGGATTTCGAGAAATTTTCCGACTTGATTGAATTCCCCGCCCTGGTAGCCCGTGACCACGCGCGCCGGAATATGGGCGACACGCATCAGATAGACAAATGCCGAGGCATAATGGCCGCAGAATCCTAACCGTTTCTCAAACAGAAAAGTTTCGATCGGCTTATCTTCCATCAGCGGCGGCATCAGTGTGTAGTGAAAGTCTTCCTGTCTGAAATGCTGCATGAGCGCCTGGATGAAAGTTTCAGGAGCGGTATCAAAACCTTTAAGACGCTGCACCAGTGCGATGATTTTATCGATCGGCGCCTTGGGCAGTTGCAAATTTTCCCGGTATTCATCCGGCGTGATCTCGCCGGTGTTATAGTCCAGGCGGGAAGTCATCCGGTATTCGGTTCGCCGGTTCGGGTCTTTATGGGTCGTGAGCTGATAGTTGGCGTTCATCGACAAGTCATCGGCAAAATGCGTGGGCATATCCAAAGCAAACACCCAGTTTTTATCCTGCGGCTCCAGCATGATCGTATACTGATAAGCTCGGCCTTGAGCCTTGATTTTATCTCGTCTGGCGTCGGCAAACCTGCTTTGCGTTTGTTTCCAGTGTTTGCCGTCGGTATAGGCCAACACAGGACCGCGCCAGTAGCGCTGATTCTTCGGCGGCAGGGCGCCGGCAAATTTGACCCGGAACACGCGCTCGTCCGACAAACCGAGACGACTGATAGACCCGGGTTCCATACTGTCGCCCAGACCGCTTCGGGCTTGGTGCGGATCTTTAAAAACCATCCAGCGCGGCGCTTCGACACGGGGAAACAACATAAACAGAGCGATAGCTATCGGCAGCGCCTGTACAATAATGACACCGGCTGTTTTCAGAGCCAGAACATTGTCCTGCTTTGTATTGTTGAGGCTTATCAGGGTCGCCAGCAATACGCCGCAGGTCAACAGAATATAAACGGCCATGAAGATGTTTTGTTCGTATAAAAACTGCGAGGCGGCGACAATAAAAGTCAGATAAACAATCAAATAAAGGTCGCGCTGCTGCTTTATTTCCAGTAATTTAAGCGCCAGCGCGGTCATGAACAGACGGGTACCGGCATCGCGCCCGAGGATGCCTTGATGCTGGCTATACAGTAAAAAAATACCGGCCAGCGTCAATACAAAAAGCAAGGCTTTATTGGGCAGCCAGCGTGGTCGCCAGACACCCGCAAAACGCCAGGTCAACATCAGACAGAAAAAAGCGAAAACAGTCGGCGCAATATGTTTGACATGCGGAAGCGCGATCAGACCGATAGCGCTCAGCAGAAAAATTAAATTGTTTTTACTGATTTCGGTAACCATGGCGGGCAATCCTCAAAACAAGGCCAGTGCTTTAAGGCACTTGTTGCGATGCGCCAGACCCAGACCCGGCGAAGCCTTAAATCCGGGCAAAACCAAGCCGTAATGCACACCGGCTTTTTCAGCGTCGAGCACCCAGCGGCATAATTGACTGAGACGTTCCTCAAGACTTTGGGCGTGGGTGGCATCATACGTCAGCCAGAGCGCGGCGCCTTGTTCGCCACTGTAGCGCCGGCTGATCAAGCCCTGACCCTTGGCGTAAGCCTGCCAATGAATATGCTTGATGGAATCACCTTTCTGATATTCCTGCAAGCCGTAAAAATCATCCACCCCTTGCCGTGTCGCGCCTTGCGTCGAAGCATCGTCGGGACTCATCGGAAAAGGCAGCTCCTGCACCGACGGCTTGGGATAAACCAGGGTTTTCAAATTAAAGCGCAGGGGCGACCAGACGCGAAACAAACCCAGCGGAAAAGTGCTGGAAAGAGTCACCGTGCCGCAGTGATGCCAGCCTCTGTGCGTAGTCTTCGAAGTGAGCCGGATACCGGCTTTGCTGTTTGCGGCCAGATTCATAACTGCCGTGTCACTTAAAGTCAAATGCAGATTGAAGCGCGGTCTGTCGCCCGGATTTTCCAGATAAATTTCAAACGCGGCAGCTTCCCCCGCAAACACCGAAGGGCTTTGCCCAGGGCGCACTATCAGCCCCGCCAAAGCTTTAAAACTGTGCAGAATGGTGATAAAAAAAACACTGGCCAGTAAAAAAGTCAGCATATAGGTCAGGTTGTTATTGTAGACAAAGGCTATCAGCAACAGCAGCAGCAGCAAGACCATAAACCCCAGGCCGCGCCGGGACGGTAAAATAAAAATGCGCCGATGATTGAGTAAGGCCGGTTCGTCGCCAAGGTCTTCGCCACTGAAAAAACGGCTCCACTGAAAACGCTGCACAAGCGTCAAGGTTTTCAAGGTATCGCCACTTTTTCCAGAACAGGCGCGACGATAGCCTCCGAATCATGACTGCCGGAACGCAGCCTGTGCCCCGCCACGGCCGCCAGTACCGCTTGCACATCTTCAGGCAGCACCGCATCGCGCCGGTCCATAAAGGCCCAGGCTTTTGCCGCATTGAGCAAGGCCAAGCCTGCGCGCGGAGACAGCCCGCTGGGATAATCGGTTGAGGTTCGGGTAAAGACAATAATCGCTTGTAAATAATCGAGCAGACTACCGGCAACATGCACCTGGGTGACGGCGTGCTGAATAGCCTCCATTTGTACCTGCGGCAATAGCGTCGGCAGGGTTTCAATCAGCGTATGCCGCGCCTTTCCGCTCAGCAATTCACGTTCGGCGGTAAAGTCCGGATAACCCAGCTCGATACGCATCAAAAACCGGTCCAGTTGCGATTCGGGTAACGGAAAAGTGCCGATTTGATGCGCAGGATTTTGCGTGGCAATGACAAAAAAAGGCGCCGGCAAAGGGTAAGTCGTCCCTTCAACCGTCACTTGCCTCTCTTCCATTGCCTCCAGTAAAGCGCTTTGCGCTTTGGGCGTGGAACGGTTGATTTCATCGGCCAAAATCATTTGATTGAAAATCGGGCCAGGATGAAAGCTGAATTGACGCTTGTCCGGATCAAAAATGGAAGCGCCGATAATATCGGCGGGCAATAGATCGCTGGTAAACTGAATACGCTGATAATCAAGCCCCAGCAGTTTGGCCAGAGTATGAGACAGCGTGGTTTTACCGACGCCCGGAATGTCTTCGATAAGCAAATGCCCGCGCGCCAGCAAACAACAAAGCGCCAACCGGATTTGTCGTGGCTTGCCGAGAATAATTTGATTGGCCGAATCCAGCAGCCTATCGATCGATGTGTGCATAATGCGTTGCCGTTGTGTCGTAAGTCAGGATCATGCACATCATTATAGTAAACCTGGCGATAAAGGAGCGGTTTTCCCTCGTAGAGCCCGGATTTCCGGGCGACGGGCGTGACGGAAATTTTCGTTGCGCCCAAGCCTTGACGCGGAGCGGTTGTTTGGTTCGCAGGCTATGACCGGATGTTTGGTCTTTGCTCATCGCCCGATAAATCGGGCTCCTACAACGAACCGACAGGATGGGTTGCCCCGCCTCTGTTACGTTGTGGTCATAACTCCACCTATACTCGTGTGGCTGCTGAAGATGACTGAGGATTATGGGTAATCAGGTAACTTTTTATCTCAGTTTCGGCCTCGGAACACCATGAGCTTGTGCCGAAATCTGAAGTGCGACAAGTATATTCAGCCTGACTGGACAGGGAGCGCTCCGCAGGGTGGATAAGCCGTGCGTATCCACCCTGCGGAACAAACATCTAGCGGTATCAGGATTAAAAACCGCGCCACTAATTGAAGGTGCGTCCGGGTGTCGGCGGCAAGGTCGGCATGGATTGTTGTGGAAATTCGCCGGTCAAAGCGTTCAGGAAAGCTACGATATCGGCCACTTCCGCATCCGTCAGATCCTGGTTCAATTGCAGTTTCCCCATCAGCTTAACCGCTTCATCCAGGGTTTTTACCGAACCATTGTGGAAATAAGGCGCGGTTAACGCGACATTACGCAGTGTTGGTACTTTCCACAGGTTTTCATCTTCGGCTTTTTTAGTGACTTCCGCCAAGCCTTTGTCTTTCTTGAAGTGGTATTTGGCTTCAAAATAGCCATTGCTGTTTACCGGAAATTTCTGGAACACGCCCGGGCCGTTAAAAGCGGGGCCACTGTGGCAACCGGTGCAACCCAGCTCAACTGCTTTGGTCATGCCCCGAACTTGTTGTTCGTTCAAAGCCGATTCGTCGCCTTTGACATAGCGGTCGTAAGCACTGTTGGGCGTAATCAAGGTTCTTTCATAAGCTGCGATCGCTTTGGCGGTATTTTCTTTGGAGATGGAATCCTTGCCGAAAGCTTTGGTAAAAGCCGCCCGATACCCGGCAATCGTTTCCAGGCGCGCGACCACGTCATCCCAGCTTTTCATGCCCATTTCGATAGGATTGGTTACAGGGCCTAGCGCCTGATCTTCCAAACTGGCGGCACGACCATCCCAAAACTGGACTTGATTGAACGCGGCGTTCCAGACCGTCGGGGCACTGCGTCCACCGGTCTGGCCATTGACACCCACCGAATTGGGCCGGTTATCTTCCCCGCCCAGCATGGTGTTATGGCAAGACGCGCAGGAAACCGTCCCGGTCGAAGACAAGCGCGGATCGTGATAAAGCATTTGTCCCAACGCCACTTTCTCGGCCGTGGTAGGATTGTCGGCTGGAGCGGGCGCTGTTGTCGGCAAAGCTTCGGCGGCGGAAACTGTGGATACAGCACCTGCCAGCGTTAACATGGAAATTAGCAAACGAATTTTAAACATACTGTCCTCCCGATTATTATTGACCGAGGTCGAGAAATCCCGCCTCTGTCGGGGATTATACCTAATGATGGGTCTCAAATAAGTATTTAGACAAAAATAATGGCTGGGTTAACCGCTTTATCGTTAACTCAACCTGCAAAAGATGACATTATACTTCGCGCAATTTTCCGCTTCGAACAAAGTTTGCTTAGGGACGGGCATGAAATAGCTTGGGCAACTGGCGCCAGGATTTTTGTTCGTATTCAAGGCGTGCAAACTTAGCTATAGTGAGCTATGTAACTGTTTGCACAACGCAGAAGACGGACAAAAAGACAAGCCAGTTGCACAAGTTATAAAATGCATGTTCCTTAGCTCACAGCGCACGCAACAGCAAGTTCTGTTCGACACCCATGACGGCCTTATTCAAGCTGACCAGATTTTTTTCTTCATGGATCTGCAAGCCCATCGTGTAAAAAATGGGCATCCACAGCGGATTGATCAAAAGCCCGCCCAACAGGCTTTTGCCTGCTCGCGGCAAGTTCTTCAAAGGATTGAACGAGTGCGTCAGGGACGGCATGGGCTGCTCGGCAAAAACCACGGCGATGGGCCGCAAAATGGCCAGCTCGGTGCCGCCGAGCGGCGCCATGACGGTTTTGAGCTTTCGCTCCATGTTGAAGTAGTTGATTCGTGCCAGACTGGCGGAAACAGCAAAAATGAGTGCGACGATGGGCAACAGAATAGAGGGCGGCACCACCACTGCAAAAAAAGTGGACATCATAACCGAACCGAATCCCAGCATGAGAATATCCTCCCCCCGCTCTACGTCACGATCGATGCTTTCAACAATATCGGCAGCGGTCTGCTCAAACCGCCTATTCAAATAACTTTTGTTCCGGGTCATGGCACACACCTCACTTAAGTCGATACAAATGATGCTAAAGCTATAATTAGCACAGACGACCGAAATGTCAACAGCAAAAATTCTTTGCCCCAATCCGGCTATTTCCAGATGCCGATGATATTAGTGAAATCATCGGTCCAGGGTTTCATATCGAAATACAACGGCATTTTTTGCCAGTTGCCCAGTCGGCTTTTCAATAACGGCGCCAAAGTTTCCGGATTTTTTGCCATGACCACCCAGTCTGTGGCAACCACCAGCGGCAGTTCCTTTTGGGGTTTAAACTCCTGAATCAGCGCCACGAGTTTTAATTGTTTGGCGTGATCAGCCAATACTTTTTTCAAAGCCAGATGCCGGTTGGTGATATGGAATGCCAGAATCCCGTCCGGCTTGAGTTTATTGAAATAAAGCTGTATCGCTTCCTGAGTGAGCAGATGTGTCGGTACCGAATCCGAACTGAAAGCATCCATCATCAGCAGATCGAAGGTTTGCCCGGATTCCTGTTGCAATGACAGGCGGGCGTCGCCGATACGGACGACCGCATGTTGGCCGCAGCGTTGAAGGTAAGTAAAATATTCAGGGTTTTTAGCTATTTCCACCATTAACGGGTCGATTTCATACAGCGTCCAGTTTTGTCCCGGCTTGGCATAGCACACCAAAGCGCCGGCGCCGAGCCCGACGACACCGATATGCCAGGCGCTATCCTGCGCATCAAAAGTTTTGAACAACTGCCCCATCGGGCCTTGACGACTGTAATACGTCAGAGGAATTTGTTCCAAATCAGCGGCAAGCCGCTGCGCGCCGTGTTTGGTGGTGCCATGAAAAATCTCGTGATATTTTTCGGAATGGCCGTTTTCGTCCAGCAAGACGCTTTCGCGCACGGACAGCACGCCAAAAAAAGTACGTTCCTGAAGCAAAGTATTCGATAACACACTGTGCAAACCCTGCGTAAAAAAAATGACCGTGCCGGTCAATAGCGCCAATGCCAGGGCCTTGGCCCTGAACGCATAAGTCAAGCCAGCCAGTAAAATCAGGCCGACGCCCAGCGCATCGAGATACTGCGGCAGATTATCGGTAAGCCCATACACGGCAAGTCCTGCAGCAAGAACAAACAACGGCGGCAAAGCCTGTTTCGCCCACTGGTTTTTATGGCTGGCGGTTGACGATTCAAGATTGGGCCGCAGCAACAGCGCCGCGATAATCATAATGGGGTATTCATAAACCGCGTTAAAAACAAAAGGGGCGACAAAGGTGTTGAACAGGCCGCCGAGCATTCCGGCAAAAGACATGATGAGATAAAAATCAGTCAAATGGCGCGTGTGAGGCCTTTGTTTGGCCAGTTCACCGTGGCACACCATGACGGCCAGAAAAAACGCCGTCAGATGCAGGATCAAATCCAGCCAGTAAGGCAGAACCGCCGGATTGATAAAGGAATACGCAAGAAACGGCAGCAGCAGAATCGGTTGCAGCATCACCATATACGGATGAACCGCCCCGCCCCATTTTGAAAATACGATAATAAAAGACAATAAATATAAAGTCAGAGGAATAATCCACAACAACGGAACCGAGGCAATATCGGTACTGATGAAGTTAGTCAATCCCAACAATAAACTGGACGGCACAAAGGCCAGGGCCAGCCAATGGAGCTTGGTGTTTAAACTGAGTGCGGTCTCCGGCTCGGCCGCTTTGGAATCAAGCCTGTCAGTTTTTTTGTTTTGCCAGAGCGTCACGGCACAAGCGCATAACAACAGACCGAGCAGACCATAACCTACGCTCCAGTAAATCTTCTGACTGGCCAGGCCGATATTGGGCTCCAGCACAAAAGGATAGCTCAATAAAGCGATCAAGCTTCCGGCATTACTGGCCGCATACAGATAATAAGGGTCATGGCTGGTATGATGGCCGACACCGGAAAACCACTTCTGTAACAACGGCGCGGTTGTGGACACCACAAAAAAAGGCAGGCCAATCGCGAGAAACAAAGTCCATAGCAGCCAGAAAGTCGGATTGCTCCCGGTCGGCGGCACGAGGTTTTCCGGCAAGGCTAGAGGCAACGCCACCAGACTGATCAGAATAACGACGACATGAATCTGAATTTGCCGGTGCGTGTTCCGGCGCGTACTCAGCAAATGCGCGTACAGATAGCCGAAAAATAAAATACTCTGGTAAAACACCATGCAGGTATTCCAGACTGCGGGCGAACCGCCTAGCAATGGCAACAGCAGCTTGCCGAACAAAGGCTGTAGCGAAAACATTAAGGTTGCGCTGATAAACAAGGTTGCCGCGAATAAAAATATCAGCGACACACTGCGGTCGGGCCTGGAAACTGGGTGCTTGTTCATTATTATCGGGTTATTGGTATAATTTAACGCACCAGGAACAGCGTATCTGGCGCGCAGGGAGTCGAGAATTATAACAGTTCCCGATTGCCTGTCCGCACGTTAAAATTTATTTTGAATACCGGCTGCGCTGGCGCATACGTATAATAACGGCTTTTTCCGGCCCATAATCATCTGATAAGTTTCAAGACAAACCCATGGATCAACTTAAAACCAAAATACGGGACATCCCCGACTTCCCCAAACCCGGTATAACCTTCAAAGACATTACCCCCCTGGTTAAAGACCCTGCGTCTTTGCGTATAGCCGTCCATCAATTGATAGCTCCTTTTTCGGGACGGGACATTACCGCCGTGGCCGGCATGGAAGCACGCGGCTTTATTTTCGGCTCGTTAGCGGCCTGGGAACTGGGCGTGGGTTTTGTACCGCTGCGCAAACCGGGCAAACTGCCCTACGACGTACAAAGCGTTGCTTACGATCTGGAATACGGCAGTGCTTCATTGGAAGCCCATATCGACGCCTTTGACGCTAACGACAGGGTTTTATTGATCGATGATTTGCTGGCTACCGGGGGCACCGCGAAAGCCAGTTGCGAACTCGTGGAAAAACTGGGCGCAAAAGTTGTCGCCTGCGCCTTTGTTGTGGAGCTGGACTTTCTTGAAGGAAGGGCAAAACTAAATGCTTATGAAGTGCATTCGCTGCTTAATTTTTAAGGCTTAACGTCCTTGTCGCGTGGTTTTTACTGAACTTGGGGAGCGATTTTGGCTTTCGTGTCCGTATTGGCTGGCGTCGGCAATTCGGGACTCAGCTTCAATTTATAGCCTTTGGCTTTTTCATCCTCTACCGCTTTGGTATCGCCGCCCGGAGCCGCAGTTTCCGCTTGGGTATCGTCGGCGTCATCCATTAACTCGTCTTCAAAATCCATCAAGTCATCGCCCTCAAGCTCGACTGCGCCGTCTTTAGCCATGAAATGACGCCACTGCAAAAATGCCTCCCGGGTGAAAACATAAGGGTCGAGCGCCGCTTCATCGACAAATTTCAACGCGCCTTCGGCATTGGCCCGGGTATTGAGCATCTGCACCAATTGCACGGGGACACCGACATAACTGGCGGGATTTGCAGCCGTATCGAAGATCGCGCCCGGAACGCCGCGCGTCGTTGATGGCCCAATAAACGGCAGCACTAAATAAGAACCGGAGGGCACCCCCCAAACCGACAAGGTCTGGTCAAAGTCTTCTTCATGCTGCTCAAGTCCAATTTCGGAAGCGACATCGAACAATCCCAGCAAACCCACCGTTGAATTGACCAGAAACCGGCCGGTATCTTCGGCGCCTTGCTGAAACTTGGCCTGCATCATGTCGTTCAATACGGTATTGATCGTTTTCAGGTTTCCGAAAAAATTGGCTACGCCGGTTTGCACAAATTGCGGTGTGATATAACGATAGGCGCTCGACACCGGCGCCGCGACATATTCATCGACCTTGCCATTGAAATGATAAATTTTTCTGTTTACATTTTCGTACGGATCGACCAGCACGACTTCATTGCCATCCTCATCGATTTTAGTGGTTGCGGCACAGCCGCCTAGAACAAAAATAACCAGTATCAGGAAAACCCCCCGTGCAGGTTGGCTCCCAGCATTTTGATAGCGGTAATAATTTTTGCCCATGAATTTAACCTATTTTTGTGAATAATTGTTTATTTTTTCGTTGATTTTCGCGATGAGCGTGGAAAAGCCTTCGCGCTTCAAGATTGCGGTATATTCCGACCTTTTCAGGGCCAAGTCGCTGACACCGTTAGCGATAATATTGATTATTTTCCAGCTATTTGCTTTTTTCTTCAACATATAATCAAACTTAACGTCCTTATCGCCCGGAATAATCATATGACTATGAACGATAGCGCCACCCCGCGCCATTTCCTCTTCTGCGTCAAACTTGAAAGCTTCGCCGGTGAATTCCTTGAAATTGTGCGCATAGGAAGCCACACTCAAACGGGTGAAAACATCAACCAATTGATTTTGCTGTTCAGCGCTCAAGCGGTCCCACTCCCGCCCCACCACTATTCTGACAATCTTGATCAAATCATGACTCTGGGTGACAGGGCCGAAAAGCCGGTCGAACCGGCCTTCATAACCCAGCTCCTTGCCTTTTTTCATGACCGCTATCAACTCGGACTGGAAGCTTTCCACAACTTCCCTGGCGCCGACATTGTCTTGTTCCGCATAGGCTTGCCCCACGCAAACCAGAAACAGCACAATCAAAGCAGGCAGACGGGTACTTTTAAAGATTCGGTACATAAAAACTCCAAAATTAAAATCCATTTCAGCCAAAAGTCAATGATCGACAACCTGGTAACTGCGCCCTTTCCAGCGGGAGCGCTCACCGCGCCAGTATCTCAACGCGGACAGCCAGGTCATCAGCAAATAAAGCCCTGCAATAAGCGGCAGACCGACAACCCAAAACGGGTTAAGCTGATAAAATTGCAAGACCGGTAAATAAGTCACCGCCATGATGACGACCACAGCAAAATCCAATAACGCCGAATCTTTGGAAAAAACCAACAAACCCAAGACCGGCAGCGAGTACATGACCAACATGATAGCTGTACATGTCAACAGCCATAGCACTGAATAATTCAACTGGCTATAGGCCGTGCGCGCCACCATTTGGCAAATTTCGCCCAGCGTGGTATACGGACGAATGCTCTGCGCGCCATGAGTCAGGCCTATCCAGGTTTTGTAGCCAGCCGCTTTGACTTCAGCCGCCAAAGTACAATCATCGATAACCGCATCTTTAATCGTCGCCATGCCGCCTATCTGTTTCAATGCCTCGGTGTTGACCAAAATACAGCCGCCCGCCGCCGCAGCTATACGGCTATCGGGCCTATTGGACAAGGCAAAAGGATAAAGCAGTTTAAAGAAATAAATAAATGCCGGCATCAGCAATTTTTCCCAGAAAGCTTCGAAACGTAATGCGGCCATTAATGACACAAAATGCAAACCTTTGGATTCCTGCTTGACCACAAGGCTTTTTATCAAGCCGGGCGCCAGCTTGATATCGGCATCGAGCAACAAGGTTAAAGGTGTCTGCACCGCCGCCAGGCCTTGCTCCTGAGCCCAAAGCTTACCGCTCCAGGCTCTGGGTAAAGGCCGACCCTGAATGATAGTCAAATGCTCCAGTCCAAGCTGGCGCGCGATCTCCGCCGTGCCATCGGTGGAATGGTCATCCACCAGAATGACACGCAGATTTTTCCCCTGGCGGGTCAATGCCAAAAGTGTTTCGCCAATCACCTCCGCTTCATTGCGCGCTGGAATGACCACGGTCAAAGCGCTTAAATCCAAATGATCGACAGCATCCGCATCGGCCTCCAGCACTTCGTTTATGCGCCATGCCTGCCAGGGCATCAGTAAGATAAACAACCAGAACAGCGCGGACAATCCGCACAAAAACAAGATCCAATCCGCCATTACGATTCCAGGATTTCAATCTTGACCGGTATTTTCGCAAGACTGTCATTGAACTTTTCCGTTGCATAGACCGGTACCGGTTCCGGCACCATATCACCTTCGGTACGCGGCCCTCTGATTGAAGTCAATAGCGCCTTGACAGGATTTTTCAACATATCCTCAACCGCTGTGGCCTCAAATCCGCAATGCGCCATACAATTGGAACATTTGGCATTACTGGCGTTACCGTATTTATCCCAGGGCGTGGTGTCCAGCAATTCCTGAAAAGTATCAACGTAACCTTCATCGGACAAAAGATAGCAGGGTTTCTGCCAGCCGAACACATTGCGGGTTGGATTGCCCCAGGGCGTACAATCATAGCTTTGATTGCCGGCCAGAAAATCCAGATACAGCGAAGAATGATTCAATTTCCAGCGCCGGTTTTTACCGAGGCTAAAAATACCGCGAAACAAATCCTTGACATCCCGACCTTTGATGAATACGTCTTGTTGCGGGGCGTGTTCATAACTGAAACCCGGCGCGATGGTTATACCTTCAACACCCAATTCCATCGCATAATCCAAAAAGTCCGCGACCTCTTGCGCTTTTTCGCCCTGAAATAAAGTACAGTTGATAGTGACCCTAAAACCCTTATCCAAAGCCAGCTTGATGGCTTCCACCGCCCGATCGAAAACGCCCTCTTCACAAACCGAAGCGTCATGGCGTTCGCGATTACCGTCCAGGTGAATCGAGAATGTCAGATAAGGTGACGGCTGGTAATCATCTATGCGTTTTTTTAACAATAAGGCATTGGTGCATAAGTAAACATATTTTTTGCGTGCAATTATACCTTCGACAATTTTCGGCATGTCCTTATGAATCAAAGGCTCGCCTCCGGGTATCGAAACCATCGGGGCGCCGCATTCGTCAACCGCTTGCAAGCATTCATCGACGGATAAACGTTTATTGAGGATCTCATCGGGATAATCTATTTTTCCGCACCCGGCGCAGGCAAGATTACACCGGAACAACGGCTCCAGCATTAACACCAAAGGATAGCGCTCTACCCTTTTCAATTTTTGCTTAATCAGATAACTACCCACAGCCAACTGCTGACGTAATGGAACACCCACAAGCATCTCCTTACATAAATCGTAAAAAATATAAAACCCGGCGTCACCCAGGCTTCATTTTAATGAAATCAAAAAACAAATAACCTGCATGTTGGCTAAAAACCACACAGCAAAAAATTGGTTTTTATTCACTACAAATAATGAAAAACTGCAAAAAAGCTCATAAAAATCTAAACCATTTTATACAATACAAGTATTTATCAATTCCCCAGTAGAATACTATTTTTTTTAAAACGACTCCAGTTTTAACAAAAATTGTCGTTCAATCACGCCCGACAAAAGGCAGCGTAGGCTATTTGCAAAAATACAACAAACCCTTCTAAATACTTGTTTTATCTGCTTATAGGATATATCAGCCGAGGTCGCCCACAGGTCTTGGCCAGAAAACAACAATACTTTGCAAAATACCAACAAACAGTCTATCATTGCCGCCTAATGAGCCTGTTTTTTATCACCATGTCAGGATCAAGGCCGCCAAATTATGAACGGATCACAAACAGTAATGGCAGAATTCAACTCACCCGTCAGCACTTCCGACAATGCTTTTCAAGCATCACTGCTCGAAGGCGTCTCACGGACTTTTGCGCTGACCATACCGCAGTTGCCGGCCAATTTATACGAGCCGGTCGCCAATGCCTATTTATTGTGCCGCATCGTCGATACCATCGAAGACGAAGTCTCGCTCGACGTCTATCAGAAAAAAACCTTTTGCAGCCGCTTTATCGAAATCACACAGACGGGGCAGGGTGCTGAAGCATTCAGCGACGATTTGGCGCCGCTGCTGTCAAAACAAACGCTTCCGGCCGAACACGAACTGATACAAGTCACCCCGCGCGTAATCCATATCACCCATCGATTCGATCCGGTGCAAATTGACGCGCTGGCGACTTGCGTCAAGACCATGGCCGAGGGCATGCCGGTGTTCCAGGCTTCGGATTTGAGCGAAGGCCTGCCGACACTGGCCGACATGGACAGCTATTGCTATTATGTGGCCGGCTGCGTCGGCGAAATGCTTGCCAAGCTTTTTTGCCATTATTCCCCCGAAATTGCCGCTCATAAGGAAAAACTACTGGACTTGTCGGTTTCTTTCGGCCAAGGACTGCAGATGACCAATATCCTGAAAGACATCTGGGATGATGCGCAACGGGGCGTCTGCTGGTTGCCGCAAGACATCTTCACCGAAACCGGCTTTGATTTGGCCACACTGACGCCTGCAACCGACGATGAGAATTTTCGCACCGGCCTGGTGCACTTGATCAGTATTGCCCAAGGTCATTTACAAAATGCTCTGACTTATACGCAACTCATTCCCGCGCATGAAACCGGCATCCGCAATTTCTGCCTGTGGGCTCTTGGCATGTCGGTATTGACTTTGCGGAAAATCAAAATGAATCTTGATTTTAAAAACTCCAATCAGGTCAAGATCAGCCGTGACAGTGTCAAGGCGACCATTGCCGCGACACGTTTGGCCGGACGCAGCAATCTGTTACTGTCCTGGTTGTTCAATCAGGCCAGCCGCAACCTCAAGACGCCCGGCTGGACTTATTCACCCCCATCTTTGAAAGCTTAAATCAGCACTTTAAAGGAAGCATCATGTTTACCGACGCCATTCCCCATAGCCATACGCGCGATTTACAGGGTTCATCGACCGCTATCACCGGCCACCCGACCGACTTGAACAAAGCCATCGAAAAAGCCCGGGATTACCTGCTCAAACTGCAAAACGCCCAAGGCTATTGGCTGTTTGAATTGGAAGCGGATTGTACGATACCGGCTGAATACATCATGATGATGCATTATCTCGGTGAAATCGACGCGCCGTTACAGGCCAAAATAGCCAACTACTTAAGGCCCCGGCAATCTGAAGACGGCAGCTACCCTCTATTTAGCGGCGGCCCTGGCGACATCAGCTGCAGCATCAAGGTGTACTATGCGCTAAAAATGACGGGGGACGCCATCGATGCCCCGCACATGGTCAAACTGAGACGCTATATCCTCAGCCAGGGCGGCGCCGCCAAAGCCAACGTGTTTACCCGTATCGCCCTGGCCATATTCGAACAACTGCCCTGGCGCGGCGTGCCTTACATTCCCGTGGAAATCATGCTGCTACCCAAATGGTTCCCGTTTCATCTGGATAAAGTGTCTTACTGGTCCAGAGCCGTCATGGTGCCGCTGTTTGTGTTATGCACATTGAAGGCCACTGCAAAAAACCCCAAAAAGGTGTCTATTCTCGAGCTTTTTCTCGTGCACCCCGACCAGGAAAAACATTACTTTCCGGAAAGAACTCCACTCAACAAGATTTTTCTGGGACTGGATCGGTTAGGTCGAGCCACTCGTCCGCTGATCCCAAAAAGTCTGACCGAAAAAGCCTTTGCCAAAGCCAGGGACTGGTTTATCGAACGCCTGAATGGCGAAGACGGCCTGGGCGGCATTTTCCCCGCCATGGTCAACGCTTATGAAGCCATGCTGCTGCTCGGTATGCCCGCCGATCATGAACAGGTCGTCACCGCCCGCAAAGCCATCGACAAACTGCTGGTCATCAATGAGCACGATGCTTATTGCCAACCCTGCCTGTCGCCGGTCTGGGACACCGGTTTGGCCGCCCTGGCTTTGCAGGAAACCGATAAAGTCGGTAACAGCGCCGCCCTGACCCGCGCTTATGCCTGGCTGAAAAGCAAACAACTGCAAGACGAGCCCGGTGACTGGCGCATAACCAAACCCCAGCTTGAAGGTGGCGGCTGGGCCTTCCAATTCGCCAACCCGCACTACCCTGATGTCGACGACACCGGCCTGGTCGCTTTTGCCATGGCCGACTCGGGCCTGCCGGATCTCGATGAATCCATTCATCGGGCCACGCGCTGGATAGTCGGAATGCAATCTGAAAACGGCGGTTATGGTGCTTTCGATGTCGATAATACTTATTATTATCTCAATGAAATTCCATTTGCCGACCATGGCGCGCTGCTCGACCCTCCTACCGTCGATGTCACTGCGCGCTGCGCCATGCTGATGGCCAAAGTCGCTCAAGATCATGATGAATATTTACCGGCGCTTGAACGTACCCTGAACTATATCCGCAGCGAACAGGAAACGGACGGGTCCTGGTTCGGCCGCTGGGGCACCAATTATATCTACGGCACCTGGTCGGTATTATGGGGTCTGGAGCAAACCTCCGTCCCTAAAAACGACCCTCTGTACACCCGGGCGGTACGCTGGCTTAAAAGTGTGCAGCGCGCCGACGGCGGCTGGGGTGAAGATAATTTTACTTATCATGACGACAGCGTTCGCGGACAATACCGTTTCAGCACCGCATTCCAGACGGCCTGGGCCGTTATCGGCCTGATCGCGGCCGGTGAAGCCCATTGCCCTGAAGTCAAGGCCGGTATCGATTTTATTCTGAAAAACCAATTGACTGACGGTAGCTGGAATGACAAATGTTTTACCGCACCCGGCTTTCCGAGGGTTTTCTATTTGAAATATCATGGCTACGATAAATTTTTCCCGCTCTGGGCACTGGCCAAATACCGTAACGCGATCAATTCTCAGTGATAACCGGCATCGTCGCGGCTTTACCTGAAGAAATCAGCACCCTCACCCGCCAAAAGATCGGCAGAGGGTGCTGTACGTTTATTGCTCCCGGTATTGTGTTAGCCCGCTCCGGCGCAGGCCCAAACAACGCCAAAGTGGCCGCCGAACGCTTAGTGGATAGAGGCGCTAAGCGTCTCATTAGCTGGGGCTGTGCCGGAGCCTTGAACGAGACGCTAAAACCCGGCGACCTGACTCTTGTGGCTACTTTAGTTTCAGGGCAGATGGAAACCATCGATATTCAATCGCCTTGGCTGAGCGAAACTCGACGTATTTTAAGCGGACTAAAGCCCCATATTTCGGGTTGTCTGGCAGAAAGCAAAACCATCGTGTCTTTGACCGAGGACAAAAAAAAACTACGAAGACAAACACAAGCCTGCGTTCTGGACATGGAAAGCATCGCCATCGCTCAAATCGCACGCCAGCATAATGTACCTTTTCTTGCCATCAGGGCCATTGCCGACCCTGTGGACATGAGCCTTCCGCAAACTGTTATTCAGGCTTTAAACAGCGAAGGCGACGTGGTTTTATCGCGGTTATTGAGCTATCTGGCCCGACACCCCAGCGAACTGACACGGCTCGTTAAACTGGGACGGCATTTTAACGCCGCCCAAAAAACCTTAAAATTGGCAGCACGGTATCTTGACGCATTCACTCGCTAACATGACTCAACGAACTGACACTGCAATTCATGGTTTTTTATTATGGTGGGAGCGCCAGGTCGTGCGTTTTCCCTGGTCGCTGTTGCTGATAATTACTCTCTTATGCGGACTCAGCCTGCATTACACGGTCAATAATCTGGGCTTTAACACCAACACTGCGGCCATGCTGTCGCCCGATTTGCCGTTCCAAAAAAACCGCCATCGCATCGAACAAGCCTTTCCTCAAGATGCCTCCACCTTTATCATGGTCGTGGATGGAAAAACGCCGGAACAAACTTCTCAAGCCGCCGAAAAACTGGCCACGCAGCTTAAACAACAAAGCACTATTTTTGAATCGGTCTATATTCCGACCGACAATGCTTTTTTCAGGCAACAGGCCTTGCTGTTTCTGGATCTCGATGAACTTGATGCGTTGGCGAAAAAACTCACAGATGCCCAACCTTTTATCGGGCATCTGGCGCAGAATTATAACCTCAACGGTCTGTTCGAAATCATTCGCCTGGCATTCGAACAAAAAGAACAGGTTTCGCCGGCAACCCTGAACCCTTTATTGACAGCCATTGACGCTAGCATTTCGTACAGACTCGACGGACAGTCCCGGCATTTATCCTGGCAAAGTCTACTGGCTGAAAACAAACTGAACACCGATTCGAAAAGAACCCTGGTTATTGCCAGACCCAAATTCGATTTCAGCGACATTTTGTCCGCCGATGACGCTTACCGGGCAACGCACGAGACCAGCAACGCCATCATGGCCGAAAACCCCGCCGTGCGCATCCGCATCACCGGCGAAACAGCGCTGGAACACGAAGAACTCGAAAGCGTCAGCAAAGGCGCGCTTTGGTCCGGCCTGCTTTCCCTGACACTGGTCTGCGTCTCTTTATGGCTGGGTTTCAGATCATTCAAGCTATTGCTTGTCACCTTTATCGCGCTGATCATGGGACTGATTTTAACGGCGGGTTTCGCTACCTTGACGGTCGGCCATTTAAATATCATTTCAGTGGCCTTTGCCGTTTTATATATCGGTTTGGGTGTTGATTACGCAACCCATATCAACTTGCGCTACCGGGAGTGCAAAACCGAAGGAATGAACAACAATGACGCTATCAAAGACAGCGTCAACAACATCGGGTTCTCGCTGTTTTTATGCGCCTTTACCACTGCCATCGGTTTTCTGGCTTTCATCCCGACCGATTATGCCGGTGTCTCGGAGCTCGGCATCATTTCCAGCGGCGGCATGTTTATCGGCCTCGGGCTGTCAATAAGCCTCGTCCCTGCCTTGCTGGCCTTGATGCCGGTTGAACACAGTAAACCCATTGCCTCATCAAAAATAGCCGAATACTTCACCAGCGTACCTTTCCGCTACGCCAAAGGCATACGCATCGTGTCGATTGTATTGGCGCTTGCCTCGGGTTTTGCCCTGACCCAACTCGACTTTGATTCGAATCCGATCAATTTAAGAGATCCTGCCAGCGAATCGGTTATCACCATCAAGGAACTGCTAAAATCCAATACCGAATCGCCTTTCGCCCTGACAGCCCTCACCAGTAATCTTGGGCAGGCCGAAACCCTGGCGGCAGAATTTAAAAAATTACCTTCCGTTCATGAAACGTTTACCCTGGCCAGTTTCGTCGCGGATAACCAGGACATGAAACTGGATGTCATCGAAGAACTGGGCTTGATTCTCGGTGCCCAACTTGAGCGCTTTAACCAACCCTTGACCCCAAACAATCAGAAAGAAGCGTTGATTCGCTTTGCCGACACCTTGCAAAAAGCCATTGCAGCGCCTCATGCTGCCTTAGCGCCGACAATTCCGGAAACTTTACTCGCGCATATTCAAGCTTATCTGGCGTTTGCCGACGCCAAAGCCGACCCCGCGTTTGAATATAGCCAACTGGAAAGGAACATCCTCGGCCTGCTGCCCTATACCATGCACCGGTTAAACACCAGCCTGACCGCCAAAGCCTATGGTCTCGATGATTTACCGCCTGACATCACACAGCACTGGATCAGCGCATCAGGACTTTATAAAGTTCTGATCACGCCCGCAAAAAACCAAAACAACCCAAAAAACCTGAAACGGTTTGTTGCTGAAACCACAGCCGTGGACAATACCCTGTCCGGACTTCCGGTTGCCGACCAAGCTTCGGGTGATGCAGTGGTCAAAGCGTTTATCGAAGCCTTCGGCGGCGCTCTGGTCGCTATCATCTTGTTATTGCTCGTGCTTTTGAGAAGTCTGAAACAAACCCTGCTGATTATCGGCCCTTTGTTACTGGCGTCCATGCTGACTGGAGCGGCCAATGTATTGTTGAATAATCCCTTCAACTTTGCCAATATCATCGCCCTGCCGCTATTGATGGGCCTGGGTATAGACAGCAGCATCCATATCACTCATCGCCTGCACGGACACTGGTCTGAAGCCGCCGACTTATTGAAAAGCAGCACCGCCAGAGGCGTTTTTTTCAGTTCATTGACCACCTTGTGCAGCTTTTCCAGCCTTGCCTTTACCTCACATCGGGGCACGGCCAGCATGGGTCTGTTATTGGCAATCGGCATTTCATTCACTTTAATTTGCACATTGGTCGTGCTGCCTGCGTTCAGCGGAAAAAAACATAAACCAGAGGTCAACAATGTCTTTTAGCATAAAAGAACTTTTATCCCAACACAGCCGTGATAAATTTGAGCTGCATGCACAGCATCTCAATAATCAAATGGTCAGAGTCTTGAAAACAATCGGCTACGACCGCAACTATCAACGCGCCACCGGACAATATCTTTATGACGAAAACGGCCAGCAATATCTGGACCTGCTCAGCGGCTTCGGCGTATTTGCCATCGGCCGTAACCATCCGACCGTCATCAACGCCTTACAGGAAGCTTTGACACTGGAGCTGCCGAATCTGGTGCAGCTTGACGTGTCGATACTCAGCGGCCTGCTCGGCAAAGAACTGTTGACGACCCTGCCGGATAATCTGGACAAAATATTTTTCTGCAATTCCGGCACCGAAGCCGTGGAAGCCGCGATTAAATTTGCCCGCTACACCACTAAGCGCTCGAAAATTGTTTATTGCGAACACGGCTATCACGGTTTGACGATGGGCGCGCTGTCTTTGAACGGCGAGGAAATTTTCCGCGAAGGTTTCGGTCCTCTGCTGCCCGATTGCAGCGCCGTGCCGTTCAATGACCTCGCCGCGCTGGAACAAGCCCTGAGCAACAAGGACGTGGCCGCCTTTATCGTCGAACCCATTCAAGGCAAAGGCGTCAATCTGCCGGATGACCACTATCTGCCGGAAGTAGAGCGTTTATGCAAAAAATACGGCACCCTGTTGGTAGCCGATGAAGTTCAGACCGGCATCGGCCGTACCGGTAAGTTCTGGGCCATCGAACACTGGAACGTCAAACCCGACATGATTTGCATGGCCAAGGCGCTATCGGGCGGCTTTGTTCCGGTCGGCGCGGTCGCGATGACGCATCACATCATGGACAGTGTATTCAACCGGATGGATAGGGCTATCGTACATGGCTCCACGTTCTCCAAAAACAACCTGGCCATGGCGGCGGGACTGGCCACGCTGGAAGTCATCAAAACGGAAAATCTGGTCGAAAACAGCGCCAAAGTGGGTGAGGACATTATCGGCAGCCTGAATGCCATGGCCTCGAAATACGAATTTCTGAAAGAAGCGCGCGGCAAAGGTTCGATGATCGCCATCGAATTCAAATCCCCTAAAAGCCTGTCGCTGAAAGCGGCCTGGGCCATGCTGGAAGCGGCCAATAAAGGCCTGTTCTGCCAGATGATCACAATTCCCTTATTCAAAGAACACAGGATTTTAACGCAGGTGGCAGGACACGGCATGAACGTGGTCAAACTGTTGCCGCCGTTGACGCTGACGCAAGAAGATCGCGACCACATCGTCAACGCTTTCGACAAAACCATTGCCGACACGCACCAAATCCCCGGCTCGATCTGGGACTTGGGCAAGAATCTCGCCGGCCATGCCTTAAAAAACCGCAAATAAGGAACAAGCCCATGAAAAAATTTAACTTCTTTACTTTACTTGCCGTCCTGACTTTAGCCTTGATCGGCTCCCATCCAGCTTGGGCCCATGCTGTTGTCACCCATTCTTCATTGCAGTTGAGTCCGGTTCCGGTCAACCGGGCCAGCCAGGTACAGCTTAGCTTCAACAGCCAGGTCGAACTGGATTTATCCCAGGTTTTTCTGGTCAGCGCAGGCGATGCCATGCAGACTATTCAGGCAAAAAAAGGCGCCCAGCCCGGCCAGGTCTTGCTTGAACTGCCGGCTTTAAAGCCGGGCGAATACGCCATTAAATTAAAAATCTTCGCGGCCGACGGCCATTTAAGCGAAGACTTGCTGCGTTTTTTTGTTACCCAACCCGAGTAATTTTTTATGGAAGGTATTGCTGACTATCTTGACTCACTGATTGGCGGCGTCGATCTGGCTTTTTATTCGATGGCCATCGGCGGCTTGCTCTGGACTTTGCTGCTGCTGCGGCCCTGGCAAAAGCTTAGGGTCTACACTGACGCGTTAATCGACAAAAGCATCAATTTGACTTACTTTGGCGCCTACGCCCTGATCATTTCACAGGTACTGAAAATCGTACTGAAAATATGGCTGATGACGGCGACGTTAGAGCGCTGGCCTTTCCCGGCTTTTGCCGAAACCATGCAATTTCAGGCAGGCCTGGTGCGCGCCGTGTTCGCTTTAGGCTTGACCGTATTTATTCGCTACTCGTTAAAAACGCATAAATATTCGCAAAAACATTGGTTGATTGCCGCCGCAATCGCCGCACCACTGGTCATTTCCAGCGCCTGGCTGGTGCATGGCGCCAGCCGTCTCGAAGACCGCAGGCTGTTGATGACGCTCAGCGTATTCCATCAACTGGGCGCCGCAGTCTGGGTAGGCGGCATTTTTCAATTACTGGCGCTATGGGGCTTAACCAAACGCAAGCAAATAGCCGCTGATTTGTGGCCTGAATTATTGCGCAAATTTTCCAAACTCGGCATGGCCGCAGTCGCGCTTTTAGTGGCAACCGGACTCCCCGTCGCCTTTTATTATATCGACACCTGGCACGGTTTCATCGGTTCCGGTTACGGTAATTTACTGCTGGTCAAAATACTGACTTTAACGCTTGCCCTGGGCTTCGCCTGGCTGAACCGCAAAACCGCGCGAGACTATTTTGTCACGCGCAACGGTCATGCGCTCATGTACCGGGTGCCCTATTACATCGAAGTCGAAACCCTGATCCTGATAGCCGTGTTGTTCACCGCCGCAAGCCTCGCGTCACAACCGCCAGCCGTCGATATTCCGCATTTAACAGCCAGCCTGCAAGAGGTGCTGAATACTTTTGCCCCCCGCATGCCGCGCTATACCTCACCCAGCCATGAAGCCTTGTTGGCGGGGGAAGCCGGACGCGTGGCCATCGTCGGGCAAATACCCTCGCCCGCAGCGACCGAATGGTCGGATTACAACCACAATATTTCCGGCATTTTTCTGACTGTGATGAGCTTTTTTGCCATGCTGTCGTATTCGGCGCGCGTACATAACTGGGCAAAATTCTGGCCGGTCGGCTTTGTCTTGCTGGGTATATTTTTGTTTTTCCGTAGTGATGCCGAATCCTGGCCTTTAGGCCCTATCGGTTTCTGGGAAAGCACTTTCAATAACGGCGAAATTTTGCAACACCGACTGGCCACGCTGCTGGTGTTCATGTTGGGCATAATGGAAGTCAAAACGCGCATGGAAAACTCAACAACCGGCACGCTTCCTTTTGTATTTCCGATACTCGCGGCATTTGGCGGACTCATGTTACTGGCCCATTCCCATGTCGGTTTCCAACCCAAAACCACTTTTTTAATTCAGGTCGGACATACCTTAATGGGCGTATTTTCGCTGATTCTGGCTTGCGGGCGTTGGCTGGAACTCAAACTCGACAGTCCCGGCAAAAACATAGCGGGATTTATTGCAGTGTTTGCACTTTTTCAGATAGGGCTCATCCTGATGTTCTATCGTGAACCTCTCTATTAATATGACCACTTCAGACAAATTTCCGCTGCTCTCGACTATCGACTCACCTGCCGATTTAAGACAACTGCCCAAGACCTTGCTCAAGCCCCTGGCCTCTGAACTACGCGAATTTTTAACGCACACGGTGAGCATTTCCGGCGGTCATTTTTCGGCGGGGCTGGGCACCGTGGAATTGACCGTGGCGCTGCATTATGTGTTC
>PGZD01000019.1 GCA_002843155.1 Gammaproteobacteria bacterium HGW-Gammaproteobacteria-3 | reverse complement strand
TTGTGGAGAAGCATAAATCAAAGACCTGACCCCTTTCGCACTTTTGTTCTGTTGAGCTTGTGGAGAAGCATAAATCAAAGACCTGACCCCTTTCGCACTCTTGTAAACAGCATTCCGGTTACCCAAGGCGCCGGGTAGATCTCGCCAGGGACAACCTACGCGCAAGCGATAAAAAATCCTTTCAATTGTTTGTCGAAGACAGGGTTTGTCATAAATTCCCATCTTCAACATAATCATTTTCAATTTACTTCAGAGTTCATCCGTAAACAGTTGTCGCAGCATGGTTTGCTCGTTTTTGACTCAAAATTAATAATCTTTGAGGCAGAGGTATTGAAATTCAAGGGTAAGTTACAAAACGGCAACAGCCCCTAAGCAAAAAGACTCAACAAGCCGTTATTCACCCTGACCTTTGAACTGTCGATTTCTTCACCTATATCAGATAAAGCAGTATTATGATCAAAAGCACCTTCACCCGAATTTCGTCCGCCGTTGCCTTGCTGCTGTCCCATTTGGCCGAAGCCCGGGTTTTTTCCCGAGTCGGCCGCTTGCGGCTGTGAGACTGTGACATCCACCAGATTAAGCTGCTGGGCGCCCAGCATTTCGCGTAATTTCGGCACCGCCGCTTCGATGGCATCCCTGACCGCCCCTTGTTGGGCGGTAAACGTGACACTGGCCTGATCTTTATCCATATCGATGCGGATAGACACCGGCCCCAGATGCTGGGGATTGAGTTTCAATTCGGCAAAAGGGACGGCTTTATCGTTCATCCACAACACACGATCACCCAGTTCCTGTTGCCATTGCGGATGCGCCAACGGCCGCGTCATGACGGGAATTTCAGGTTTTTGTTCAATACCGCCTGTTTTGCTCATTGAAACCAGAGTCGCCATATCCATGGTTTTTTTATCCGCGCCCAAATCAGCCAGTTTTTGCTCCAACAAGTCGTTTGTTTCCAAAGCATCGGATGCTGTCGGCATCGAATCGACATTAAAAGCCTGCGCTGTCAATGCTTTTACGTCGAACAGGGTATCCGGCGTCTTATCTTTTGTCACCGTCATTACCGACGCATCTTTAGCTGTTTTAAGTAAACTCAAAAGCTGTTCGGGCGCATTTTTTACACCGGCGCTTGCCAGGCTTTTATCCAAACCCTGGATAATATTATGCGTATTTCGATTGGCAAGAATGGCCGTTGCAGGTGTTATCAGCACTGCGACAGCCGGATCAAGCGCATTTTCAAGCGGCAACGGCAACAAGCCTTCCGGGTATTTTGCATCCGATACGCCGGTTTCGTCCAACATTAACCGTGTCTTTGGCATTGACTGCGGCGTCGGGGTTAGCTCAGACGCCGTCGCGGCTTCAATATGTTGCAACACCTGAGTCAAAGCCGCTAAAGTTTCATCGAGATTGATAGTCTGGTCTGACTGGGCGGCAACCGGCAATTTATTGCCCAACAAAGCGGCAATATCCTGCAACGAAGCATCCGGCAATTGTTCTGAAGCCGACAGATTTTCCAAGGCCGGTAACAATAAAGTCAACTGCTCCTGAATATCGCTATTTTTCAACTGCGCAAGTTCCGTCGTTAAAGTCCGGGCAAAATCGCCTGTACCGAGAGTTTGCACGCTCGATAACGGATTGGATGCTTCTAGCCCGGCTTGACCCGATAACAGTGTTAATAAATTGGCACCGTTGATATTCATTTTCAGCTCCTCTTTTATCCTTTTTACAAGGGTTATCAAGCATTTCCCATGCCATCTAAATTATTACGCCGTTTCCCGGACGCGCGATCATCCAGCTCCGCTTGTTCGCGCTTGTCTTGTTGCTTAATTTCGTCGGCCAGCGCTTCATTTCGGATTTTTTGCAGACCCTGGTTCCGATGATGTACGCTGAGCCAGTGGCTGCGAGCCTTTTCCAGTTCCTCATTCAATTGTTGCAAGACCTGCTCCTGTCCGGCTATCGCCTGATTGAGCTTGTCGATAAAGACCCGGAACTCAAGCACCTGCCCAATTCGCGCGCCGCCCCGGAAAGCGTCAAATTTTATCTGATAATCAAGCCGGTATCGGCTCAAGTCATCGAGTTGCTGCTGAAGTTGCACTTGTTTGCGTTGCGCGGCGCCGAACGCTTCCAGGGCTTTTTTTTCCTGCTCGACGTTGAGTTCGATAAGAGTTTTTAATCGATCTGATTTTTTCATGCCTCGTTAAACCAATAAAGCCGACAATTCCATGATACTTCTATTAAAATCAACCGCTTCATCCATATTCTGCTGTAAAAATTCCCTAATGGCGGTATTTTTCTCTATGGCCTTGTCAATGTTCGGATTTGATCCCGGTTTATAGGCGCCGACATTGATCAAATCCTTGTTCTGTTGGTACAAGGTATAAAGACCGCTCAACTGCCGTGCCATTTGCAGATGTTTACTATCGGCAATATCCGGCATCACTCGGCTCACCGAAGCTTCAATATCGATGGCAGGAAAGTGACCCGCTTCCGCCAAAGCCCGTGTCAGCACAATATGTCCATCCAATACACCGCGCGCCGAATCGGCCACCGGATCATTCGGATCATCACCTTCGGTCAATACGGTATAAAAAGCCGTGATCGAGCCGCCGCCAACATCGGCATTGCCCGCCCGCTCCACCAGTCGCGGCAGTTTGGCAAATACCGAAGGCGGATAACCTTTAGTCGCCGGCGGTTCGTCGATGGCCAGGGCAATTTCCCGATGCGCCTGGGCATAGCGCGTCAGCGAATCCATCAGCAGCAATACATTAAGCCCCTGATTGCGGAAATACTCGGCAATACTGGTCGCCAGCAAAGCGCCATTGACCCGCATCAAGGCCGGATCATCGGCAGGTGTCGCCACCACGACGGCCCGCTTCAATCCTTCCTCGCCCAAAATTTTCAGCACGAATTCATTGACTTCGCGCCCTCTTTCACCAATCAGACCCACCACGACCACATCGGCGTTGGTAAATTTGGTCATCATGCCCAGCAGTACGCTTTTTCCCACCCCGGTACCGGCAAACAAACCCATGCGCTGACCTCGCCCGACACTCAGCAAAGCATTTATGGTCCTGACTCCGACATCCAGCGACTCTCTGATCGGCTTTCGCGTCAAGGGATTGATGTAACTCCCGGTGAGCGAAATCCTGGCATCGGTTTTAAGCGGCCCTTTATTATCAAGAGCGTTACCCGCGCCATCCAGAACCCGCCCCAGCAAACCGAAGCCCACTTTTGCAAGGCAGACATGATGGATTGGAATGACGCGGCAATCAGGCTCCAGGCCATACAGCTCACCGGTAGGCATCAGAAACAAGCGTTCGTCGGCAAAACCCACCACCTCCGCCTCGATCGATTTGCCGCTTTTAGTGACCACCTGGCAGCGGGATCCGACAGATGCTCTGCAACCGACCGCTTCCAGGGTCAAGCCCACCATGCGCGATAACTTTCCCTCGACAATCAACGTCGGCGCGTTTTGCAAGCGTTCACGATAAGTCTGCAAACGCTTCAGCCAAATGTCTGACCGTATCGCTTCCGGCATCAGTTATTTTCTTTATAATTTCGCTCATCGCCTAATACCTGGGCAATGACGGCGGCCAAACGGGTTTCGAGGGTGGCATCGACATGAGAATTATCGGCATCGACTTTACACCCGCCGCGACTGATCAATGGATCTTCTTTGATACTCCAGGCCGCTGCCGTTTCATCCAAAGTAAAAACCGAACGCACCAACTCGGCG
Source organism: Gammaproteobacteria bacterium HGW-Gammaproteobacteria-3 (assembly GCA_002843155.1). GTDB lineage: Bacteria > Pseudomonadota > Gammaproteobacteria > Methylococcales > Methylomonadaceae > PGZD01. The sequence continues at coordinate 37,080 of PGZD01000019.1, read as the reverse complement.
TCATCGGGATGCAGGCTCAGCCGTATTTTTTGCGTCGCCAAAGGCATGATGCTGACCGCTTCCCTGACGGCAGCCACGATTTGCCCCGGATCCAGTTTTATTTCACGCCGAAGCAATTGCCTCGCAATGGCGATAGCTAAATCGACCAGTTCTTTTTCCACGGCGTCGTCAAGTGTTTTGAGCGGCTCGCTCAAGGTTTCCAAAACGCTGGCCAACTGTGCCGCTTGCGCTTGTAATAACTGTGCATTTTCGTCATAACCTTTCTTCAGGCCTTCCTGGTAGCCTTTCTCCAGACCTTCCTCGTGTCCTTGTCCGACGCCTTTTTCATAACCTTCCGCCTGCCCTTTGGCGTAAGCTTCATCATAGGCTTGTTGCTGCATAGCCTCGATTTCGCTGACCGTCAGCACCGGACTTTTAGCTTGTCCGGCTTTGCGTTTTTCGACATCCTCATCGTCTGATACATCCGGCATATCCCAAAGGCTCAGAGCTTCCAGTTCATCATCGGAAAAGCCGCCGGATTTAGACAAGCTCATCGCCACCGCCGCCTAACATAATTTCGCCGGCATCCGACAGTTTTTTGGCAATACCGAGAATTTCTTTTTGCGCCAATTCCACTTCACTGAGCTTGGCCGGGGCTGCCGCCTCCAGATCGTCACGCAGCATTTCCGCCGCGCGTTTTGACATATTGCCGAATATTTTGCTTTTAAGCGTGTCATCGACTCCGCGCAACGCCAACAGCAATTGATCGGTCGAGATTTCGCGCAGCAGCGTTTGTATCCCTCTGTCATCGACCGTGGCCAGATCACTGAAGACAAACATCTTATCTTGTATTTGTTGTCCCAATTCGGCATTGTTGTCGTTGATTTCCTCCAATACCGTTTCACTCATCGCACCCTCAAGGAAATTCAGGATATTGGCGACGGTATCGACACCGCCGACTGAAGAGGACTTCATGCCGTCACTGCCGGTCAGTTGTTTTCCCATGATTTCATCCAATTCCTTGAGCGCCGCCGGCTGTACGCCTTCCATCGTGGCAATGCGCAACAGAATATCGGTGCGCATGTTGGTCGGCAGCAGCGCCAATACTTCAGCAGCCTGATCGCTATCCAGCAGAGACAGAATAATCGCGACGATCTGTGGATGCTCTAAACGAATCAAATCGGCGATAGAGCGGGTATCCATCCACTTCAATTGTTCAATGCCTTTACTGTTCGACCCCAGCAGAATTCTATCGATGATATTACCGGCTTTATCGGCTCCCAGGGCGCTGGTCAGCATGTTGCGGATATAGGTATCGGAATCCATACCCAATCCGGTCTGGCTTTTTACCGTGGTAATGAATTCCTCCAGCACAGTATCCACCATGTCGGAAGAAATATTGCCCAGCGACGTCATGGTCGAACCGATGGTTTGCACTTCCTTCGGCCCCATATGCTTGAGTACCGCCGCTGCCCTTTGCTCGCCGACAGCCAGCAACATCAAAGAAGCTTTTTCCGCATAACCCAGATTATTTTCAGCCATCTTGCTTAACCCACATTTTGATAACTTGTGCTACTAATTGGGGATCTTCATCAACCAGTTTCTGTACATATTCCAGACGTTTCTCATAATTTTGCGGCGCTTCCAGCAATAACAGGTCTTCCGTATCGGACGACAAGCCGGGCGCTGTTTGCGTATTTTCATTCGCCGCTACGGCATAAGGTATGCCTTTTTCATCAAAGGCCACGGTGCCGCCCATTGCCTCTGCTTCGGCACGGGCTTTTTCCAGAGCTTCGGCTTTAAGCTCCGCCTCGCTACGACCGACCAAACCGCGCATGGTCGGCCGCAACACACCGAAAACCAGAAACAGAATAACCATGACCGCCGCCACCTGTTTCATCATATCGATAAACCAGGCTTGCTCGAACAATGACGGCTCCGGCAACGCTTCTATAGCTTCGGGCGCCATGAAAGCGACATTGGTCACGGTCACCTGATCGCCGCGACTGTCATCAAAACCTACCGCTTGTTTGACCAGATCGCTGAAACGGTTGATGTCTTCCTGCGAGTAAGGCTCCGAACTCATAGCGCCGTCTTCGCCAATGCGCGCGCGGTTATCGACGACCACCGCGACCGACAGCCGTTTCAAAACGCCGGTGGCCATGCGGGTATGCGTGATGGTCTTGTCCAATTCGAAATTCCGGGTTGCGCTTTTGCTGCCCGAAGTCGTGGTATTTCCCGTCTTTTCGCCAACCGCTATTTCCGGCGCGACACCGGCGGGCGGTGGTTGATTGGAAAGCGCGCCCGGCACACCCTGAACCGCCGCCATGGAATTTTGTTCCTCCCGGGTTTGCTCGCTACGCAAAACCGATTGTTCCGGGTCGAACTTTTCCTGAGTCCTTTCAGTGACTGTAAAATCTACATCGGCCGATACCTGGGTACGCAAACCATCGCCGCCCACCAGGGGCGACAGAATATTTTCGATCCGGTTCATCAGATGTTCTTCGATATTCTTTTTATATTCGAATTGCGTAGAGGTCATCATGGCGCCCGGATCAGATGCCGTCGAATTCAACAGCCGTCCCTGCTGATCGACGACCGTGACCTGCCCTGCTTCCATTAAAGGCACACTGGACGCGACCAGATGGATGATGGATTGAATCTGCTCTTTTTCCAGCGTCCGCCCCTGATATAAATTGACCGCCACGGAAGCACTGGGCTTTTTCTGCTTTCTGATAAACACCGATTGCCTGGGCAAGGCCAGAATGACGCGCGCCGCCTTGACGCTTTGAAGCGTCATGATGGTGCGCGCTATCTCCCCTTCCAGCGCACGCCGAAAACGCATTTGTTCATCGTCTTTGCTGGTGCCGAAGCTTTGCTCTTTATCCAACAACTCATAACCCAGGCTATTGCTTCTGGGCAAACCTTGAGCCGCCAGCTTCAGTTTTAATTCCCTAACCGCAGCGCCAGGCACCATGATGGCACCGGAACTGGTTTCGACTTTGTATTCAACACCTTGTTTATCCAACACTTCGATGATTTCGGCAGCATCCTGTTCCGCGATACCGGAAAACAGCAGGCTATAAGATGCTTCCTGCGACCATAACACCATTGCAACAGCAACCGCGACACTAAAAGCAAAGCCGAGCATCAGACCTATCTGACGCGCCATGGTCAAGTCCGACAGACCTTTCATCAAAGGATGAATGGCAGTATCCGTCCGCGTTTGCGCGGGAAGAGTTGCTGTTTGTTCGTTAACGTCTTGTTCGCTCATCGCTTAATCAGCCTTCACATTGGCATGTTCATAACTTCTTGATAGGCATCGACCAGCTTATTGCGGACTTGCAGCATCGCCTGAAAGGATATGCCGGCTTTTTGCGTCGCCACCATCACCTCAGCCAGACTGACATCGGATGATCCGGTTTCAAAAGCGTTGACCATTTTACCTGCCGTTTTCTGGGTACTATTGACCGCGTCGATAGACTCTTTTAATAGTGAGGCAAAGTCGGTTTGCTCGGCTTGAGATGTTTGTTGCGGTTTACTGGCCGCTTCGATGGACATTGTCCGTATTTGAGCCAGCAGTTGATTGACATTGATATCGCTCATTGAAATTCTCGCTTAATTCTGACACACCTTAATCACAGGCATTTTCCAGGCCATTATGCAGGGCACGGCAGCATAATGCCGGACTGTTTCATTCTGGCCAGTTTATAGCGAAGCGTTCGGGGACTGATACCCAATTTTTGCGCGGTATGCTTGCGGCTACCCTTTTCACTCGCCAGTACCTGTAAAATCATGTTGTCTTCCGCTGAACGAATTTCTTCGCCCAGGCAACCGCCTGCCGGATTTTCCTGTGCAAAAACTGCCGCATCAGGCAATTTGTCGCCACTAACCGGCAAATCCAGGCCACTGCCCTCTTCTTCCAGCACCAAGGCTTCTGTTCCGATAATATTGCCCGCTTTTAAAATCAATGCCCGTTGCATGACATTTTCCAATTCACGGACATTGCCCGGCCAGTGATAAGCCTGCATTTTCGCCAACGCCGCCTGATCGAATACCGGTAAAGTCTGATCCTGGCCTTTATGGCGTTGCAGCAATTCAAAGGCCAATGGCACAATATCAGCCGGGCGCTCGCGCAACGCCGGTATCCTGACCGGAAAAACACTCAGGCGATAATAGAGATCTTCTCTAAACGCTCCCGCTTCGACACATTGTTTTATTTTCCGGTTAGTAGCCGCCAAAATTCTGACATTTAAGGCAATCTTTTTATGACTGCCCAGACGCTCGACTTCTTTCTCCTGCAACACGCGCAGTAATTTTGCCTGTAGCTTTAAATCCATTTCGGCAATTTCATCGAGCAGCAAAGTCCCGCCCTGAGCCGACTCAAATTTACCCGCTGTGGCTTGCACAGCACCGGTAAACGCCCCTTTTTCATAACCGAACAGCATGGCTTCCAGCATATTTTCAGGAATGGCCGCGCAATTAACCGCGACAAAAGGCCCCTTATTGTATAAAGAATATTGATGAAGCGTTTGAGCAATCACTTCCTTGCCGGTCCCGCTTTCCCCTTGCAACAAAACCGTCACATCGGTTTTAGCGACACGGCTGATGAGTTCGTAAAGTTTTTTCATGGCAGGGTCTTGCGCCACCCTGTCATGGGCCGCCACCGGGTGCACGGCAACAAATTCTGCCACTTTATCGACCAGTACCGAAGCCTCAAAAGGCTTGACCAGATAATCGACGGCACCTTCTCGCATCGCCGTGACCGCTTTGGGCACCGTGCCGTAGGCCGTCATCAATAACACAGGAACGGCCCGGTGATGAAGCTGAATATTGTGCAACAATTGAAAGCCGTCCATGACCGGCATGGCCACATCACTGACCACCAGTTTAAAACGATGGCTGGCCAGTTTGCCGAGCGCTTGCGCACCATTATTGGCGGATAAAACGCGGTAGCCTTCCAACTCCAGGGTATCACACAAGGCTTCACATAAAGCCTGATCGTCTTCAACGACTAAAACATCGTATTGTTTCATGACACCTCCTTCAAATGTAAACTTTTACCTGAAAATCCTCCCGGCAAAATACCGTCCGGCTCGATCATAATCGGTAGCGTCAAAGTAAAAACGCTGCCGGTTCCGAGTACCGATGTACAATCGGCGGCGCCGCCATGAGCCCGCGCCACACTATCGACTACAGCCAGCCCCAAGCCTGTGCCGCTGCTTTTGGTCGTGTAAAAAGGCTCGAAAATGCGCGCGCAAACCGTTTTTTCCATGCCCACGCCATTATCTTCGACACTAATCAGAAGCTGCCCGGCATTTGCGCGGGCTACGGTCAGGATTATCAAACCCTGATCCGGGCAAGCCTCCAGGGCATTATTGAGCAAATTCAAAAGTGCGCCGCGCAAGGCGTTTTCATTACCGGCAACCCGCAAGGCGCCGACCCGGTTAGCCACTTCAAAACGTATGGCATCGGTATGAATGCGCTCTTGCAGGGTCTCCGCTATATTTTTCAGTAATTCCGACAAAACGAAAGTGGACATAGTCAATCGGCCTTCTTTGGCAAACATCAGCATGTCATCGACCTGATTTTCCAGATAATGCAGGCGCTCCAGTACTTTTCTGGAGAAGCCAAGACGCCTGTTTTCATCCAGACCCGGCCGGGAAAGATGCGACGTGTAAAGGATTGCCGTAGACAACGGCGTTCTGATTTGATGCGCCAGGCTGGCGACCATTTCGCCCATTGCCGACAGATGCTTCTGTTGATTGACACGCTCCTGAAGATCATGCATTTCACTGACATCGGATAATAGGATGATTTGTCCTGAATCCGGCTCCAGTTTGCGATAACTCACGCCCACCCGCAGCCCACAAGTCAGTTGCCGCTCATGAGGATTGTCAAAAACCGGCATCAGTGCACGCCGCATCACTAAAGTCCAGGACATGCCCATCAAAGGCTCGCCCAAAAATTCCAGGGCCGTGGCATTGTGATCGCTCACATTGCCGTCGGCATCGATCAAAATCACTGCCGCCGGCAGCACTGACAATATCTGCTGCAACCGATGTGCTATTTTTTCTTTTTCGACCAGCGTTTTAAGACGTTCGGAACGCACGGCGGCCAATTCGGCATGAAGCTTGGCGACTTGTTTTTCAAGTTTCTGATAGGAATCGGATAAATTTTGAGACAGCGTATTAAAAATGCGAAACGCATCGGTAAGCTGCTCGGTTTTATGGGGAGGTTGATGCTTAGGTAGTTGCATGGTACTGGCTCATGGTGACTTAAACAGAGCATCAGCAAAATCCAGGCCAGACTATTTTTTAATTTAATATCAAAGATTTAAAATTAAAGTCAAAATAACGTCACTTCACTTCTACGTTATCGCTGCAAATCGTATTTGCGCAGTTTTTCCACCAGCGTGGTGCGCTGCATTTTAAGCCGTTTCGCCGCATGGGCGACGACACCATTGCATTCTTGCAAAGCCTGCCGAATTAAATCACTTTCCATATCGTTCAGATATTCTTTTAAATCAATGCCATGTTCCGGCAGTTGCAAAGGCGTCAGCGCAGCTTCCGGTGGTAAAGCGGACAGATTGGCGGCCTGCTTTGGCTCGGCAGCTTCTTCGGAGATAATTTTCAAACCTTCGGGTACAACATAATGCTGGAATTTTTCCGGCAAGTCCTTGACATCAACGCATTGGTTCGGATTGATAATGGCCAAGCGCTCAATTAAATTGGCCAGCTCCCTGACATTTCCGGGCCAATTATGCTGCATCAACACAGCCAGCGCCGCATCGGTCAAACGGACTGAGCCCTTTTTTTCCGCTTCCATGCGGGCAATCAGGTCTTTAACCAACAAAGGAATGTCTTCAGCGCGCTCCCTTAGCGCAGGCACTTCTATAGGAAACACATTGAGGCGATAAAATAAATCTTCCCGAAAACGATTTTCCTTGATTTCGCCGTCAAGCTGACGATGCGTCGCCGCGATGATTCGAACATCACAATGGATGGTCTTATTACTGCCCACGCGCTCAAAAGTACGCTCTTGCAATACCCGCAGCAACTTGACCTGCATCGCCATCGGCATATCGCCGATTTCATCGAGAAACAAAGTGCCGCCTTCGGCCAACTCAAAACGGCCCTGCCGGGAATTCAAGGCGCCGGTAAACGCGCCTTTTTCATGCCCGAACAGTTCGCTCTCCAGTAATTCGCCTGGAATGGCCCCGCAATTGACAGGAACAAAGGGTTTACTTCTACGCAGCGACCAATCATGCAAGGCTCGCGCCACTACCTCCTTACCGGTGCCCGATTCACCTAAAACCAGCACGGTCGCATCGGCTTCAGCGACCTGATGGATCAACTTGCAAACCCGGTTAATGGCAGCACTGTTGCCTTTGAGCCGCTGTTGTGACGAGAGCCTGCGGTCAAACACTCGGCGATCTATACTGCGTCTTTGCACTTTATCCGGTTCGGATGAGGCCGACAATCGCTCCAACAGGCTTTTGCATTCGGTGTAAGTCGATGGCCATTCGAGCTGCCGAAACAATAACGGCTCCAGTACCGATGCAAGCTGCACTAAAGCGCCTTGCTCCTGCAAGAGAATAATGGGTACTTTACCGTCCGCATCGGCAACCGTTTTAATTACCAGAGCCAGTTTGTCGATGCCGCTACCAATAAAGACGGCCTGGTAAACGCTATCCGTTTGTTCCAGGCATCCCGGATAATCCGTAGAATCGGCAACATCTATTTGGTACTCCATAAACTCAAACACAGTTTTAAACTGTTGAACTCTCGCCTGATGCTCATCGATCAGCAAAATAAGAGGTCTTGCCATAATCCTACTCTTCACCTAAAGTCGCTTATACAATCTTTCGATCATGTAAAAAATATCTTTATCTCCTAGAGATTAGCCTATTTTTATAAAAAAACTTAAAGTTTGACTAATCTCAAAAAATAACATCTGTATCATGTTATTCCTGTTCTTTTTTAATGTAATTTAAACTTAAAAGCAGAAAAAAAACATGACTGTGCTTGACAAAATCCACCCATTAGAGACACTAAGGCGTTTTTTTAAAAGAGAGTAATTTTACTTTGAATGATATTCCCCTTAGTTTGCTTTTCACTGCTCTGGCATTCCTTCTTTTTTTATCCGCATTTTTTTCAGGTTCTGAAACAGCGCTGATGACACTCAACCGTTATCGTTTGCAGCATCTGGTCAAACAACATCATCGAGGCGCTATCAAGGCGCATAAATTGCTGCAACGGCCGGATCGACTGATCGGCCTGATTCTATTGGGCAATAATTTCGTTAATGTTCTGGCATCATCCATTGCCACGGTGATTGCTATTCGTTTGGGCGGCGAGTCGGCCATTGCCATCGGCGCCGGGGTTTTGACACTGGTTATTCTTATTTTTTCCGAAGTTACGCCTAAAACTCTGGCCGCCGTCAAGCCCGAACTGATCGCTTTTCCATCAGCCTGGATTTATATTCCGTTATTGAAATTATTCTACCCGATAGTTTGGGTCGTCAATCTCTTCACCAATTTGTTGCTCCTGATTTTCGGCATCCGCGTTTCCAGAGGCCAGCAGGAATCCATCAACAAGGAAGAACTCAAAAGTATCGTTACCGAAGCCGACAGTCTTATGCCGTCGCGCTACCACAACATGCTGCTGGGGATTCTGGATCTGGAATCGGCGACGGTTGAAGACATTATGACACCTTGCAAGGAAATCGTCGGCATCGATCTTGAAGACTCCATTGAAGCTATTGTCGCTATTATTCAAAACAGCCCGCATAGCAGGCTGCCGGTGTACCGGAAAAGTATCGACCGGGTAGTGGGTTTTCTGCATGTCAGAAAAATGCTCATGCTGGTTCATCAGGCCGATTTTGACAAACAGAAAATCACCGATAATCTTACCAAGCCTTATTTCATTCCTGAAAATACGCCCCTTCACAATCAAATGCAGCATTTTAAAGCGGAAAAACTGCGTATCGGTTTAGTGGTGGACGAATACGGTGATGTATTGGGGCTGGTGACACTGGAAGACTTGTTACAGGAAATCGTCGGGGAACTGATTGTTGATGAGCCCGGCGTGCAAAAACAGCCCGATGGCAGTTATCTGGTGGATGCCAGCGTCACGGTACGCGAACTTAACCGGATGACCGGCTGGAGTTTGCCAACCGAGGGCCCTAAAACCCTTAATGGCCTGATTGTCGAATTCATGGAAATGATTCCGGAACCCGGCACCGGGGTAAAATTGCACGGTTATCCCCTGGAAATCATAAAACGTAACAAAAACACAGTGCTTCAGGTAAAATTCTATCCACCAAAAAATACCCAAAAATAGCGAACAACCAAGTTTTTTTGCAAAGTATGAATACCGGCCAATTTTATATCGAGTATTCAAGTTTTTCTGGGCAACTGAATAATAGTGTCTATACTTAAGTTTGGGTTGCAACAGATTTTTAAACACCATGGCAAAATTTACCATTTTTTTTAAAGATAAAGTCATTCATTCGGCCTTGTTTGAATCGGGAGTGATCCATATCGGCCGTGATAACAGCAATGACCTGATATTAAATAGCCTAGGCGTGGCGCCGGCTCACGCCGCCGTGGTTATCAAAGAAACGGGAGCCGTTATCAAGCAGCTCAATGATCAATTCCCGCTGATCATCAACGGTGAGAAAGTAAAAGAATACAGCCTGGGCAATAATGACAAAATAACTCTGGGTAAGCACACTATTACCTATAACACGACCGAAACTGTCGTTATCGCCGACCCAACAAAAGCTATCGACCCTGACGTTCATTTGTTAAATCAGGCGATCGAAAGCAAGCTCAATATGCCGGAAGCCAATTTACAGATTATTGACGGCAATCATATCGGCCGGATTTTGCCGATGAAAAAAGCCTTGACCCGCTTAGGGCGCAATGGCGGCGGCATCGTTGTCATCGCCCGAAGAAAAGACGGCTATTTCATTTCCACCCTTGAAAACAATCCATCGATCACCGTCAACAATAATCCGCTCGGCGAAAAAACGCTGAAATTGAACCACGATGATATTATTGCCATCGACAACACCTCACTCCAGTTTTTTCAGCTTCATCAGCCATGACTTCAGACAAACGCGCTTTTCACCGAATATTCTACCCTGCCGACGCCGTTTTAAGCTGCGACGGCTCAATGTGGCCGTGTCGGCTTGTCGACCTGTCTTTACAAGGCTGCCTGCTGCGTTTTGACCACGCCTGGCAGGAAAATCCGGAAAAAATTTATACACTGACATTGAATCTGTCGGATGAAATCAGCATCACGATGGCGCTGAGTCTCTCTCATGTCATCGGCAACAACGCCGGCTTCAAATGCGAGCATATCGACATCGACAGTATCACCACGCTCAGGCGGCTGGTAGAGCTCAATCTGGGCGACAGTGACTTGCTGGAAAGAGATTTGCTGGCACTGACCGAAGAACGTTAAACATCGGCCAACAGCGCCAAGGCATCGGCCAAATGGGCGACCGCGTGAATTTGCAATCCGGGTATCGGTTTTTTAGGCGCATTGGCTTTCGGGATCACGGCCTGTTTAAAACCGTGCTTGGCGGCATCGTTCAGGCGCGCAAAACCGTTCGCCACCGGCCTGATTTCGCCATTCAGACCCAACTCGCCAAAAAAGAACATATCATGCGGAATAATCCGGTCTTTTAAACTGGAGACGATACCGATCACAATCGCCAAATCCGAACTGGTTTCCGTCACTTTAATGCCGCCCACCACGTTGGCGTAAATTTCATCGCTGGCGGTAAAGATGCCGCCATGCCGGGCCAACACAGCCAGCAGCATGGCCAGCCGATTCTGATCGAAACCGACTGCCAGACGCCGGGGGTTGCCATACTGACAATCGGTGACCAGCGCCTGAATTTCCACCAGCAAAGGCCGCGTCCCTTCCCACAGCACGGTCACGACACTACCCGAAGAAGGTTTTTCCGCCCGGTTTAAAAACATCGCCGACGGATTTTTGACTTCTTTCAAGCCGCCGCTGTCCATCGCAAAAAAACCCAATTCCCCGATACTGCCGAAACGGTTTTTATCGGCGCGCAACACCCGAAAACGGGCATCGTCGGTCGAAGACAAAATCACCTGGGTATCGACAATATGGCTCAAGGTCATCGGCCCCGCCAATGACTGATCCTTGGTCACATGGCCGACCATAAAAACCGATACATTATTTTTTTTAGCATATTGCGTCAGGTAACTGGCCGATTCCCGCACTTGCGACACCGAACCCGGCGCCGAATCGGTATTTTGGTCATACATGACCTGGATTGAATCGATGACCAGTATCTGCGGCTTTATTTCATCCACTACATCGCAAATATTTTGTACCGAAGTTTCCGCCAGCATTCTGATCTGATTGCCGGACAAGCCCAGCCGGTGGGCGCGCTCGGCAATCTGCTGCAACGACTCTTCGCCCGAAACATAAAGTACGCCGATAGCGCGCTGCGCCATATGCGCGATAGCTTGCAGCAAAATCGTGCTTTTACCGGCGCCGGGCGCACCGCCGATCAAAATAACGCTGCCGGTGACGACACCGCCGCCGAGCACCCGGTCGAATTCGCCAATACCGGTCGATAAGCGCACACTCTGCGCCAGATCGACAGCCGACAGCCATTGCACCGGCGCCCGGCTTCCGGTATAGCCGCCGGAACGCAGGGTACGGTCTTGTTTGGCGGCGCCCAACCTGACTTCCTTGATGGTATTCCAGGCGCCGCAACTGACGCATTGACCGTTCCAGCGCGGGTAATCAGCGCCGCAGTCGTCGCAAACATAAGCTGTTTTGGTTTTTTTATTCATTTTTATTGATGCTTATTGGCTGATAACATGTTCGTCAACAAAAAATGCCGCTAAGGCCGCTCCGCCAGCAACGCTTTGTAATAGGTCATTTCCTGCTTCGCGCCCTGCAATTTACCCTGATATTGCAACCAGTGCGTCCGTTGCAAATGTAAACCCGCTTCCGGTAACTTCAGCAACGCTTCGGGCAATGCGGCCAAATAGTCCGAATGCGCCTCCTGCAAGGCTTGCATCAATACCAGCAAATCCTCACCCGCCAGCCAACGACGTGCGCCGGACTGCGTCAAATGCTGACTGATGGGCGCCGAAAATTCGATCATCGGATAATCGTCGGTATTGAGCGGCGCGTCATCAAACTGCCGGCTGATGGCGGTTAAATCGCCGGCATAATGGCTCAGCAAGGTTTGCCGGTTATCGATAAACAAAAGGGCATCAGGTGATAGCCGTTCCCGCCGTTGATGTCCCATCAGGCCAATGACCGGCTTTAAGGCCGAAAAATCAGCGCGCCAGACCGAAACTTGCGGAAACACCGCCAGCAGGGTTCTGGCGATAACGGCAAAATCGGCGCGCGTCAACTGGTAGGCAGGCAGCCATTGCATGAATAGGCCATCCTGATGCAAGCGTCGCCGCACGGCCTGATAATGTTCCAGCGCATACAATCCGCCGACACCGGCTTTCCAGGGCACGAACAAATCGCTGACAATAACATCGAAGCGGGCTTTCGTGCCGCGCAGATAGTTTCTGCCATCTTCGTTAACGACCTGTACGCGCGGGTCATAAAACAAACCCTGGGTAAAGCTCCCGAAATACTTTTCCGACGCAGTCACCACATCCGCCATCAATTCGGTCACCACCAGATTTTCGATGGCATGGGACAATACTCCCCCGGCCGTGATACCGGTACCTAAGCCCAGCACATAAACAGAACGGGGGTTCGGATGCAATAAAACCGGCAACGAACCTTGCAAGCGTTCCAAAGCTTCTGAACCGGTACCGCCCAGCGTGTAGTAATTATTGACCTTGAGCTTGACTTGTTCGCCCTGGCGAATGACTGCCACCGTGCCTGCGCTGCTTTCCCAGGCTTCAAGAATGCTTTCATCTTCATTGACCGGATCGACTCTGACCACGGGCAATTTGCCGGTATCAAATACCGACACCGCCAGAACAATTCCGATCATCGGCAACAGGGTCCAACGCGAAGCCGCCAGGCGCTGTCCTTTCACCCAATACCCGGCCGTCAATAAATACACGACCGCCAGCAATCGGATACCGCCCCACAAGCCGATGTATTCGAGAATAAAAAAACCCGCCAGTAAGGAACCTGCAATCGCACCCAGGGTGTTGAGGCTCACCAGATGGCCGACAATGCTGCCGCTGCTGGCGCCGCTTTTTTCCGCCAAACCGATCGATAACGGCAACACCGCGCCCAATAACACCAACGGCGGCGCCATGATAATCGATGCCGTTTGAACTATTTGCGCCAAGTACCCGGCCCAGGTCGAAGCGGTTCCGATAAAATGCAGGCCATGGGTCAGGCCGATAAACAAAAAAGGCCCGCCGGCAACCAGCAGACTTCCTGCTATCACCATAAAATACACCAGCTCTTCAAGCGCCAGACGTGTCCCCATCAGCACCCGCGCCAGCCATCCGCCCAAAGCCAGGCAAATCAGAAATACCGCCAATACCAGCGTAAAGGTATAAACCGAATTCTGTAGCACCTGCGCGAACATCCGTCCCCACAAAACCTGCAAAGCCAGTAATGAAAAACCGGAAATGAAGGCCATGATTTTTAGTTTCGGATAAGGTTCATCCGTTTTGGCTATAGCCACTGTTGGCTGCCTTGCCCTGAAAACATCCGTGCCGGACAGCAAAAACGCGACCACGGCAAGCGCCAGTGAAAACGTCATCGCCAAAACATAGCTGTAGCCATAGCCCAGCCATAGCGGTAAAAAAAAACCGGCCAACACCGTGCCGGTGACTGCGCCCAGGGTGTTGATAAAATAAAGCCAGGCTACTTTAGCGCCTAAACCGTCAAGGTCTGGCGCGACAAACTGACTCATCAGCGGCAGGGTGCCGCCGATAAAAAAAGCCGGTGGGACCAGAATAAGTAATGACAGCGTAAATTTAGCCGCCACGAAAAGGGCTGCGTTATCCGCGCAACAGGCAAATAAAAACGGATAAACCAGGCCATAAATTTTCAGCAGCACAAAATAACCCACGGCGCACCCTGCCACCGCCAGTTCCAGTCCGGCATAGCCTTTGAGCGGATGAACGCCGTAAGCCGCTTTCCGGCCCCAGTAAAAGCCGCCAAGCGCAAGCCCCAAAAAAAACGCCGCCAAAGTCGCCGCCGTGGCTTGACTGGTGCTGCCGAACAACAAACCCAGCTCTTTGAGCCACAACACTTCATACATCAAGGCCGTCATGCCGGACAGGAAAAACAATAGGCTCAGTGGCAGGAACTGCTTTTTCGGCATTTACAAACCCAACATCAGGCTGCCGCCCTGCTCTTTCAACCAGCGCCGCTGCTGCTGATAGGCCGGTAAATGAGCGGCGACCAGCGCCCAGAAAGCGCTTGAATGATTTCTGACTTTAATATGGCAAAGTTCGTGCACCACAACATACTCGAACACCTCCCGGGGCGCCAGTATCAATAGCCAGTTAATGCTGATGTCATTATGAATGCCGCAGCTCCCCCAGCGGCTTTTCTGGGTTTTTATTTTAATGGATCTGGGCCGCAACTGATGCCTGTCGGTATGTTTTTGCACCATCTGCCCGGCTTGCACACCGGCTTGACGTTTGAACCAGCGAATCAATGCAGCCCGGATTTCGTCGCTGTAATCGCGGCTTAACAGCACCTCAGGCACGGCGGCGATGAATTGGCCTGTAAACTCTATTTTGATGTTTTTCAGCGTTGTCGAGCTTATCGATAAGGGATAGGTTTTACCCTGAAAAGGAATTCGGGCGCCTTCACCGTAAAAATCCGGCGCCAGACTTTGGGTGCCTTGTGCTTTTGCCTCCAGCCGCTTTAAAGCGGCCAGCACCCAGTCTTGCTTGGCCGCTAAAAACCGATGCACACCCGATTCACAGGCACCTGCCGGAATAACAACCTCGACTTTACCCGGCGACACTCTGATACGCGCGTTACGCGCACGTGAACTGGTTGTTATCTGATAATTGAAAGGTAATTTGAAAATAGCGGCGGCTCGCTTGATTTCAAGACTCTTGATTGATCATGTGCGTTGCCAATTGCTGCAAAGCCTGGCTTAAATCGCGTCTGAGCGCTGTCGGCATGGCTATTTCATCCAAAGCCCTGGCCATGCATAACAGCCATTGATCACGTTCTGCCACGCCAATCGCAACCGGAAAATGACGCGCACGCAAACGTGGATGACCGTATTCTCTGACAAACAAATCGGGACCGCCCAACCAGCCCGACAGATACTTGAATAATTTGTCGCGGGCTTCAGCCAAACTTTCCCGATGCAAGGCCCGGATACCGGCCGCCTCGGGCATTGTATCCATGAAAAAATAAAACCTGTCGACCAGACTTGCCACGGCTTTTTCGCCGCCGATCAATTCATAAGGGGTTTTTTGCTGCATACGATGGCTTTATTGTAAAAATGTTGGGCTTCAGGTCAATGATTTTACCCAAAGGCCGCGATTAATAAAACGGTAAAATCAATGCCAGTACAACAATTCTCAAATAACCCGAAAAATATCATGGTTCAGATCACGGTCATCAACCCTGAATCGCTAAAGTTTACCGGGCTCCTACTCGACCCATTCATAAAATTCGGTCAAAGCCGGATCGCATTTACAACAACCGGTGCTACAACCCTTTTCAAGTGTTGTTTTTTTAACTTTGCCCTTGCTGACCCATTTGCTCAACATGCCGCGCAACGCCTCTCCATCCATATGAAAGTGATTGATTAAATCAATCAGGGCGACTTTATGGCGGTGTTTTATATAGTCTCTAAGATCGGACAGTATCATTGACAGCTTCCTGTTGAATTTGAATAGTTTCGGTTTTACCTGATAACCACAGGCCCAGAAATATCAGTAAGAAAGCACCAATCAAACTCAAAATCCAGATCAAAGAATAACCCGGATGCTGATTGAACGTGAATAATTGATAGAAAATAACGGCAGTCATGTAAGCAATACCCGTCGTCCAGCACACGACAAAACCCGCCCAGGCCAGATTGGTTTCCCTGTAAACGGCGGCCGTAGCCGTAACGCACGGAGCGTACAATAAAATGAACAGCAGATAGGCGAAGGCGCCTACCTGCCCATCAAAACTCAAGCGCATGGCGCCAAAAGTTCCGGCATTGACTGCTTGCGCGGCCGACGCCGCGTCAATATCGCCGACATCGCCAATATCAAGCCCCAGAGGGTCCAGAACATTATCGACGACAGCGCTTAAATTATCGGGAACCGTTTGTACGGCTGCGGCTAAAGCCCCGACCAAATCGAATGCTTTCGGTGTTTGAAGGGCTTCGTCTTCGGCCGCCATTTGGCTATACAGGGCGTCCAGCGTTCCGACCACCGCTTCTTTTGCCAGCACCCCGGTAAAAATACCGACGGTGGCGGGCCAGTTGTCGTTATCGATACCCATCGGTTTAAACACCGGCGTCAAACTGCGGCCAATTTCACTAAGCACGGAACGGTCGCTGTTTTCCCGGCCGAAACTGCCATCGGTACCCATTGCGTTGAGAAAGTTCAGTATCAGCACCATCGGCACAATGACTTTACCGGCATTGAAAATAAAGGTTTTCAGCCTATCCCAGGTGCGCAATAAAACACTGTACACACGCGGCAGGTGATAGGCCGGCAATTCCATGATAAACGGCGAGGATTCCCCTTTGAACAGCGTATGACGCATGATCAGGCCGGTTATCACGGCCACCGCGATGCCGATCAAATACAAGCCAAAAACCAGATTCTGTCCACCGACCGGAAAAAAAGCCGCCGCGAACAAGGCATACACAGGAAGCCTTGCCCCGCAAGACATAAAAGGGTTCATCAAGTTGGTCAAAATACGGTCACGTTGATTGTCCAGTGTCCGCGTCGCCATAATGGCGGGGACATTGCAGCCGAAACCCACGATCATCGGCACAAACGATTTCCCTGGCAAGCCAATCATGCGCATAAAGCGGTCCATGACAAAAGCGGCGCGGGCCATATAGCCGGAATCTTCCAGCACCGACAGAAACATGAACAAAAAGCCGATAATGGGAATAAACGTCGCAACCACTTGGATGCCGCCACCGATACCGTTGGCGATCAACACAATCAGCCACTGCGGCCAATTCAGCGTGGTCAACCAATGTGTCAGGCCATCTACCAGAAAAGCGCCGACCAGTTGATCGAAAAAATCAATGAAAGCACTGCCTATATTGATGGTGAACATGAACATCACATACATCACCAGCAAAAATATCGGGATGCCTAAAAACCGGTTGAGCACAAAAGCATCGATACGCTCGGTACTGCCACGACTTATTTCGGTGAGCTTGTTAACACATTGCCCGGTCAATTCATTGACGAAACCATAGCGGGCATCGGCCGCCAGAATATCGATTTCATCATCGGTTTCGGTTTCAACCCGGCGCTGTAGCTGCTGGGCCCTCGCATACAATGACGGCCCGGCAATAATTTTGGCCAGCGTGTCATCCTCAAGCAAACGCACGGCCAACCAGCGCAAGTCGCAGTCATGCCGACCGGCGGCTGATTCGAGCAAGGGTGACATTTCGGCAATAGCTCTCTCCAGGGCATCATCATAGCGAATAGTCAATGACGGCACGGGGTGAGCTGCGGCTGCGGCATTGATGTGTTTTTTCAAGTCGGCTATGCCGACACCTGACGACGCACTGATCGGAATGACCGGACAGCCGATGATATTGGCAAGATAGGCGCTGTCGATGGCGATGTTACGTTGTTTGACGACATCCATCATATTGAGCACGATAATCATGGGCACCCGCATTTCCAGTAATTGCGAGGTCAAATACAGATTGCGCTCGATGTTGGAGGCATCGATGATATTGATAATGATGTCCGCCTGTTTCGAGGCGACGTAATCCCTTGCCAGCTTTTCATCCAGTGAAACCTGATCATCGGCGGCTTCCAGTGAGTAAGTGCCGGGCAAATCAACCAGTTGAATAGTTTTGTTGTCGGAATAATATTCGCCGGTTTTTTTCTCGACCGTGACACCCGGCCAATTGCCGACATGCTGGCGGGCACCGGTCAAACTATTAAACAACGTGGTTTTTCCACAATTCGGATTACCCACTACACCTACAGTGAAATCAATAGTCATGACAGTTTCTCGATAAGCAGAACCAAAGCCTCGTCTTTACGCAAGGTCAGGGAAAAACCCCGCAGTTTAATTTCAATCGGGTCGCCCATGGGCGCATAACGGGTCACTGAAAAGTCAGTGCCCGGTGTCAAACCCATCGCCAACAGACGTTTTCTATAAGCTTTTGCCGACTTTTCAAAGCCGACGATGCGGCCGCTATCGCCCGCATTAAGGTTTTTCAGACTCAACGCCATAAACTTTGCCCTGCTGAGTAAAAAGCGAGTACCCCAAAAAAATGATCGCTATTAATAATAATTCTCATTTATAGCGAATATAGCACAAGCATGGCGCTTGTCAACTTTATAGGAAGAGGCTGCTTGTGAAAGGCAAAATCGGACAGAGCGAATCAGGCGTTTTTATCGGCCTGTTTGATCAGTTTTGAATATTGGGCTTGTAATTTCAAAATACGAATAGCCGCAATCAATAACCCGATGATGATGCCTGCCAATAATTCCAGCGTAAGTGCCAACGCCAGGGGGAGAGAGAAGGAAGTGAAAAAAAAGTTGATTTGTATGGCCTGGAAATTCAACACGGAAAAAATCAACGCAACGGTAAAAATAACAAAGAAAACGAGCGTCGCCAATAGTTTCATTTATAATTTGTATGTTTTCGTATTGCGTTGATGAACAGCATCGAAGTCAGTCGATAATATCGTAGCGCTGCCGCGACTCATCAACTCTGTCGCGTAACTCTTTACCGGGTTTAAAATGAGGCACATATTTTTTGGGTAGCGCCACCGATTCCCCTGTCTTGGGATTTCTGCCCATCCTCGCATTACGCGCATGCAGGGAAAAGCTGCCAAAACCTCTGATTTCGATTCTTTGATTCGACGACAGCGACTGGCTCATTTGTTCGATGATACATTTTACCGCCAGCTCGACATCTTTCAAGGCGAGATGGGGCTGTTGCCTGGCAAGTGCTTCGATTAATTCCGATTTTGTCACATTCTATCCCGCGAAAATGAATAAAATCAGAAGAGTGTGCGCAAACACACCCTTCCAGGATGATTATTTTTCCATTTGTTTAAAGAGATCACCCAAAGTCGGCGTACCCGCCGCCTGCTGGGTAAAATCTTTAAGCGTGTCAGATTCCTCGTCCAGATCTTTGGCCTTGACGGATAACGAAATTGATTTGCTTTTTTTGTCGATACCGATGAATTTAGCTTCGATTTCCTCGCCTTCTTTCAACAAGGTACGTGCATCCTCAACACGATCACGTTGAATTTCCGAAGCGCGCAAATAGCCTTCAACATTGTCAGCCAGGCTAATCACCGCGCCTTTGGCATCAACTTCTTTAACCGTTCCTTTCACCAGACTGCCTTTTTCATGCAAAGCCAGAAAGTTCTGGAAAGGATCTTGTTCCAGTTGCTTGATACCCAAAGAAATACGTTCGCGCTCGGCGTCTACCGCCAAAATGACGGTTTCGACTTCATCGCCTTTTTTGTAATCGCGGGCCGCAGCTTCGGTGTCGTCATTCCAGGAAATGTCGGACATGTGAACCAGACCGTCAATATTGCCATCGAGTCCGATAAAAATACCGAAATCAGTAATTGATTTGATTTTACCGGAAATTTTGTCGCCTTTATTGTGCGTTGCGGCGAATTCATCCCATGGATTGGTTTGACACTGCTTCATGCCCAGTGAAATACGACGACGTTCTTCGTCGATTTCAAGCACCATCACTTCAAGCTCGTCACCGAGTTGTACCACTTTACCCGGATTGACATTTTTGTTGGTCCAATCCATTTCCGAGACATGCACCAAACCTTCAACGCCTTCTTCTATTTCAATAAAGCAGCCGTAATCGGTCAGATTGTTGACTTTGCCGAAAACACGCGTGCCGGCCGGGTAACGGCGAGCAATATTCTGCCACGGGTCTTCGCCCATTTGTTTCATGCCCAGGGAAACACGGTTTTTCTCTTTGTCGAATTTCAGCACCTTAACCTGGATTTCCTGGCCGATTTCCACGCATTCGGAAGGGTGACGCACACGACGCCAGGCCATATCGGTGATATGCAGCAGACCATCGATACCACCCAAATCGATAAAAGCGCCGTAATCGGTCAGATTTTTAACGATACCGGTCACGATAGCACCGTCATGCAGATTTTTGAGTAATTCTTCCCGTTCCGCGCTGTATTCTTTTTCGACCACGGCACGACGGGACAATACGACATTATTGCGTTTTTGATCGATTTTGATGACTTTGAATTCAAGATCACGGTTCTCAAGAAACGTGGTATCGCGGATAGGCCGTACATCCACCAGGGAACCCGGCAAAAAGGCGCGCAACGAACCTACGGCGACCGTAAAACCGCCGCGCACCTTGCCGTTGATCCGGCCGGTAATGGTCTTGTCATTTTCAAAAGCCGATTCCAGTTCACCCCAGGCTTTATTTTTCTTAGCTTTATCACGGGAAAGCAGCGTTGAGCCGAGACCGTCTTCAAACAAATCGAGCGCGACTTCAATTTCGTCGCCGATTTCAACTTCCAAATCACCATCGGCATTCAGAAACTGCCATTTTGGAATAACGCCTTCAGACTTGGCTTGCGTACTGACGATAACAAATTCATTTTCAATATCGACGACAGTACCCACCAACATTGCACCAGGACGCATTTCGGTCTTGGCTAAACTCTCTTCAAATAATTCTGCAAAGCTTTCGCTCATTCTATTCTTTCCCAAGCTTGTCAAAAACTACCAAGCTTTCAATTTTATCTAAGGTTAAAAAAAGCCACAGTGATTGTGACATACGTTTCACTCACGAAATCAGTTTTATGACTTCAGCGATGACATCGCCTACCGGCAGAGTGGATGAATCGATATAATACGCATCCTCCGCCATGGCCAGCGGCGCCGCCTTGCGCTCCTGATCCCTGCGGTCGCGTTCTTCAATCTCATGAGTAATCTGACAAAGGTTAGCATCAATTCCTTTCTCTATCAACTGTTTATATCTTCGCTCCGCTCTTTTTGCAGCACTGGCCGTCAAAAAAACCTTGCAGACGGCATCCGGAAACACCACGGTGCCCATATCACGGCCATCCGCGACCAGCCCCGGCGGCTTTCTGAAGTCTTGCTGTTTTTGCAACAAAACCCGTCTTACCGCAGGCAAGGCCGCAATAATTGAGGCGGCATGACCGGTACTTTCCAGACCTAATTGCGGCGTTATATCCCGGCCATCGAGGATAACGGTCAATTCATCGCCGCAGACAAACGTTAATTGCAGGTTTTCAGCGACTTCCGTAACAGCCGCCACATCCTGCAAATCGGTTTTCGCCGCCGCTGCCGCAATAGCCAACGCGCGATAAATCGAGCCGCTGTCCAGATAGTGCCAGCCCTTTATTTTGGCGACCGCCCGACTGACCGTACCTTTCCCCGCACCGCTCGGGCCATCGATGGTCAAAACCGGAACACTCATCAGTCTTGCCCGCAAGTCAGGACAAGGCCCAGAGCCTGTGCGATGTCGATAAATTCAGGAAATGAAGTGTTCACATTTTCACAATCCTTAATGACAATAGGGCCGGACGCTCTGAGACCCGCGATGGAAAAAGCCATGGCAATGCGATGGTCACCGTGGGATTCGACAGTCCCCGCGCCGATACCACCGCCCTGAATGATCATGCCGTCGGGGGTTGGCTGTGCATTAACGCCCAGAGTCTGCAACCCATCGGCCATGACCTGGATACGATCGGATTCCTTGACTCTCAGCTCTTCGGCTCCGGTCAACCGCGTTTGACCTTCAGCACACGCAGCCGCAACAAACAACACCGGAAATTCATCGATCGCCAGCGGCACCAAAGCTTCGGGAATATCGATGCCTTTGAGCTTACCGGCAGTAACCTGTAAATCCGCGACCGGCTCACCACCGACGACCCGTTCATTCAAAACCGTGATATTAGCCCCCATCAAACGTAAAATATCGATGACTCCGGTACGTGTCGGATTGATGCCGACATGCTTCAGGACGATATTGGAACCTTGAGCAATCGAGGCGCCCACCAGAAAAAAAGCCGCCGATGAAATATCACTGGGCACATCGATAGTCGTCGCCGCCAAGGTTCCCTCGGCGCTAATCGAAACTTCAGATCCTTGTTTCCCGACAGGATAGGAAAAACCCGCCAGCATACGCTCGGTATGATCTCGGGTTGGCGCGGGCTCGGTCACGCGGGTGACGCCTTCGGCATACATCCCGGCCAGCAACAGACAGGATTTGACCTGGGCGCTGGCCATCGGCATGACATAATCGATGCCTTGCAACCTGCCCGCCCGGCCTTTGATATGCAATGGCGCCGTGCCTTGTTCCGTGGTTTCGATCAATGCGCCCATTTTGGCCAATGGCTCGGTCACTCTTTTCATCGGCCGTCCTGACAGCGATTTGTCGCCGGTCAGCACCGAGTCGAAAGCCTGCCCCGCCAGCAAGCCGGACAGCAAGCGCATGGAAGTGCCGGAATTGCCCAGATACAAGGGTTTTTCCGGTGCTTTCAAGCCCTGCTTGCCGACTCCGTGAATGGTCAGTTTACCCTGTACCGGACCTTCGATGTCAACGCCCATATCGCGGAACGCCTGCAAGGTTGACAGCGCGTCTTCCGCTTCGAGAAAACCGCTGACATGCGTCACGCCCTGCGCCAGAGAACCCAGCATGATGGAGCGGTGCGATATCGACTTGTCGCCCGGAACCCGCGCTTCGCCTCTTAAAATCCCGCCCGCCTGTACTTTGAAAGTGATTGTTTTAGCCATAATTTAAAGGTATTGATCAAGAAAACGTTGCCGCGCTTGGCGCGCATGGGAAAAAGTTTCAAAAAGTCGGCGGTCGTCATCGCTCGCCAGAGCCTGCGCCAAAGCATCCAGTTCGCTTTTGAACTGCTCGATGAGCGGCAGGATTTCCTGTCTGTTAGCCAGGCAAATATCCACCCACATGACAGGGTCGCTCGAAGCGATACGGGTAAAATCTTTAAAGCCTCCCGCCGCATACTTGAAAATCTCGGCTTGCTCATTTTTTCGTCCGAGCAGATCGACCAGGGCAAACGCCAGCAAATGCGGCAGGTGGCTGGTCGCCGCCAACACACTGTCATGCTGATCGACCGCCATCAGGAAAACCTGCGCCCCCAAGCGCTGCCAGAAATCCTGCATACGGGCCAAAGCTTCCGGCGCGGTGCCTTCAAGCGGCGTGATAATCAGACGTTTATTCAGAAAAAGATCATCGACCGCCGCTGAAACGCCGCTGCATTCAGCCCCGGCAATGGGGTGTGCCGGTACAAAATTACCCGGCATAAAGCCGAATACCTGCTCGATCGCGGCAATGACATTGCCTTTGGTGCTGCCGACATCACTGTAAACCGTGCGTTCCGACCAGACAGGTTTCAATGCGCTGACAATGGCATGGATCGCACCCACCGGCGTCGCGATGATAACGCCATCGGCGCCGTCAACGGCGCGCTCGATATCCAGCACATAGTCATCGATTATGTCGAGCCGCCGCGCAGCCTTGAGATTGTCTTCATCCTGCTTGCGGCCATAGCCGACAATGCGGCCCGCCAAGCCGTGCAGACGCGCGGCGCGGGCGATGGAGCCGCCGATCAGGCCGACGCCGATCAGGGTTAATTTGTCAAACATCGCCCAGCACTTGCGTCAGAGCATCGATAAATTTCCGGTTTTCGGCTTCTGTGCCGATGCTGACGCGAAGGTGCTCCGGCATCTGATAAACGCCTATCGGTCTGACAATGACGCCTTTTCTCAATAGCGCCTGATATACCGGCTCGCCGGACCGGTTTAATTGTACCGAAACAAAATTCCCGGCGGATGGAATCCAGTCAAGATTCAGCTTTTCAAACGCTTCGGTCAACTGCCGCATACCCTCGTTGTTGACGCTGATTGTGCGACGCAAATGTTCGGTATCGGCCAGGGCCGCTTCTGCCGCTGCCAGCGCCAGGGCATTATTGTTAAAAGGTTGTCGCACCCGGTTGAGCAAATCGGCCATTTCCGGACTGGAAAAACTATAGCCGACACGCAGCCCCGCCAAACCATAGGCCTTGGAAAACGTGCGCGTCACCAGTAAATTCGGATAGCGATCCAGCCAGACCAGTGACGGCGACTGGTTTTTCGGGTCGATAAATTCAAAATAAGCTTCATCCAGAACGCAGATACAGCTTTCAGGAAGCGAGCGAATAAAATCTTCCAGTGCATCCGCCGCCAATAACGTGCCGGTAGGGTTATTGGGGTTTGCGATAAACACGATACGGGTTTTTTCGCTCACGGCCCGCCGCATGGCGTCAAGATCATGGCCATAATCCAAAGCCGGAACCACGCGCGCAGTGGCGCCTGCTGCCTGCGTCACCAGCGGATAAACGGCAAAAGCATGGCGGGAAAAAACCACCTCATCGGCGGTTGTCAAAAAAGTTCTGGCCACCAGTTCCAGAATCTCGTTGGAACCGTTGCCGAGTGTTATTTGCCGGGTTTCGACGTTAAATTTTCGCGCCAGAGCCCGCTTCAAATCAAAACCGTTACCATCCGGGTAACGCGCCAGTTCCGGCAAGACCCGATTTATCGCCGCCAGCGCCAGAGGGCTCGGCCCCAGAGGGTTTTCATTGGACGCCAGTTTGACGATATCCGAGAGGCCCAGCTCCCGCTCCAGCTCTTCAATCGGTTTTCCGGCCTGGTACGGCACCAGTTTTTGTACGCCCTGAACCGCTAATTGGTAAATAGTTTGCGTTGTTTTCATGACAATAAATGGCGTGGCGAAAAGCGGCAATCAGGATTTGTTTTTAACGTTAAATGACCGCTTTCGGGTAAGAACCCAAAATGTTCAGCCTGTTGACCCGGGTTTTTAAAGTATCGAGCGCCAGCGCGACTTTCTCGTCCTCGGCATGACCCTCGATATCGATAAAAAACACATACTCCCACAAGCCCTGACGCGAAGGTCTGGATTCGATATGCAACAGGCCGATACCGAACTGGGCAAACGGTTCCAGAATTTTATACAAGGCGCCCGGCTGATTTCCGGTTGACACCAGCACCGAGGTTTTATCCTGCCCGGTTGAAGCCGACACCTGCCGGCCGATGATAATAAAGCGGGTGGTATTGTTGGCTTCATCTTCGATGTTATGCTCGATGATATTGAGGCCGTACAATTCTGCCGCGAGCTTACCGGCGATAGCCGCTTTGTGTTTGGCCGAAGCCGCCTGTTTGGCGGCTTCGGCATTACTGCTCACCGCCGTTCTTGTCGCGCCCGGCAAATGGTCGTCAAGCCAATTCCGGCATTGCGCCAAAGATTGCTGATGCGACAACACTTCGGTAATGGCGTCAAGGCTTTCACCGCTGCTGAGCAGGTTCTGATGCACCCTGATTTCAACTTCACCGCAAATTTTCAGCGGCGAACTGACAAAGCGGTCCAGGGTATGATTGATCATGCCTTCGGTGGAATTTTCCACCGGCACCACGCCGAATTGGCAATGGCCGCTTTCCACGGCGTTGAAAATGCCGGCAATGGTACTGGCCGGAACCGCATTGACCGCATGGCCGAAATGTTTAATCGCCGCTTGCTGGGTAAACGTCCCTTTCGGCCCCAGAAAAGCCACATCCAGCGGCTTTTCAAGCGCCAGACAAGACGACATCAGCTCCCGAAACAAGCGCATGGCTGTATCGTCACTCAAAGGCCCCTGATTGAGCTGCTGAATCCGACGCAACACCAAAGCTTCCCGGTCAGGCCGGTAAAAACAGCCTTGCTCGCCCTGGGCCATTTTGGTTTTTGCGACCTCGATGGCACACACGGCCCGTTGATTTATCAACTGCAAAAGCTCTTGATCGATCGCATCAATCCGGTCTCTTAACTGCTCAAGAGGAATAATCGAAGTCATGGCCCCTATGCTCACGCATGCTTGCTTTCAAATTCAACCATAAAATCACACAAAGCCTTGACACCCTGTTCCGGCATGGCGTTATAAATGCTTGCGCGCATACCGCCGACAGAGCGATGGCCTTTCAACTCGAACAGGCCCAGCGCCTGGGCTTGTTCCAGAAAAATCTTGTCAAGCGCAGGTTCGGCTAAAATAAACGGCACGTTCATTCTTGAACGGTAATCGGTCTGCACCGGATTACTGTAAAACCGGGATTGCCCGATCACTTGATACAAATGCGCCGCTTTTTTAATATTCAATGCTTCGATGGCTTTGATGCCACCGACGGATTTCAGCCAGCGCAACACCAGACCCACCAAATACCAATTGTAGGTTGCCGGAGTGTTTAACATAGAATCGTTTTTAGCCTGAACCGCATAATTGAAAACGTCGGGCAGTTTGGTATCGACCGCACCGAGCAAGTCTTCCCGTACAATTACCAGCGTAACGCCGGCCGGGCCCATGTTTTTTTGCGTACCGGCATAAATCAACCCAAAGCGGCTGACATCGACAGCGCGCGACAGGATATTGGACGACATATCGCACACCAGCGGCAAACCTTGAGACTCCGGAATAAACGGAAACTCGACACCGTGAATGGTCTCGTTGGCGGTATAATGCAAATAAGCCGCATCAGGATCAATGGCCCACTGCGATACCTCGGGAACACGGTCGAAACCGCTGGCTTCGGCGCTGGCCGACACCACCACTTGGCAATAACGCCCGGCATCCTTGATGGCCTTGGCCGACCAGGCGCCGGTATTGACGTAACAGGCTTTGCTTTTGCCTTGCAGAATATTCAGCGGGATCATGGAAAACTGCGCGGTCGCCCCGCCTTGCAGAAACAACACTTTATAATTATCCGGAATCGCCATCAATTCCCTTAAATCCGCCGTCAATTGCTCGGCAATACCCGAGAAATGCAGCCCCCGATGACTCATTTCCATCACCGACATGCCGCTGCCTTGCCAGTCGAGCATTTCATCCCGGGCCTGCTGTAAAACCGCTTCCGGCAACATGGAAGGTCCTGCGCTAAAATTGTATACTCTGGCCATCAGGCGTCATCTCCGGATTCAGGTTCTTGTACTTGTTCTTGCTCGGTTTCATCATCATCGATGACCAGACCTTCAATGCGATCGACACCGACTACTTTTTCATTTTTATCCAGCCGGATAACGGTCACGCCCTGAGTATTCCTGCCGACGATTGAAATTTCACCGACCCGCGTCCGAACCAGCGTGCCGCCGTTGGTTATCAGCATGATTTCATCATGATCGGCCACCTGTACCGCGCCGACCACCGCGCCATTGCGTTCCGAAGTCTGAATGGCGATAACGCCCTGGCCGCCCCGGCTATGGCAGGGAAACTCCTGCAACAGCGTACGCTTACCGAAACCGTTTTCGGTAATATTGAGCACCGTGCCTTCGGAAGCAACAATCAATGAAATCACTTGCTGGCCTTCAGGCAGGCGCATACCGCGCACACCGGCCGCCGTCCTGCCCATGGAACGGACATCGGCTTCATTGAAACAAACCGCCTTGCCGCCACTGCTGAACAAGAGTACATTCTGCTGGCCATCGGTTACCGCGACGCCGACCAGAGCATCGTTTTCTCTCAAATCGATAGCGATTTTACCGTTAGTGCGCTGACGTTCAAATTCTTTCAACGGTGTTTTTTTCACGGTACCGATCGCTGTCGCCATAAACACAAATTTATCGTCGCTGTATTCCCTGACCGGTAATATGGCATTGATATTTTCGCCGGTTTCCAGTGGCAACAGGTTGACAAAAGGCTTGCCTCTGGACGCGCGGCTTGCGTTGGGCAGATTATACACTTTAAGCCAATACACTTTACCGAGCGACGAAAAACACAAAATGGTGTCGTGGGTATTGGCCACAATCAGTTTATCCACAAAATCCAGTTCCTTGGTTGCGGTCGCCGATTTCCCCCGACCGCCGCGCCGCTGGGCTTTATAATCGTCCAAAGGTTGCGATTTGACATAGCCTTCGTGAGACATGGTGACGACTACGTCTTCTTCGGTGATCAAATCTTCATCACTCAAGTCGAGATGACCTTGCAGAATTTCGGTACGGCGCGCATCGGCATATTCGGCTTTAATGGCTTCGAGCTCTTCCCGTATCACTTCCATCAGCCGGACATCGCTGCCCAGAATGCCCAGATACTCATCGATCAACTCCAGTAACTGCTTGTACTCGTTGACAATTTTTTCCTGCTCCAGACCGGTCAAGCGATGCAGACGCAAATCGAGAATCGCCTGCGCCTGGGTTTCGCTCAGTCGATACCGGCCCTCATGCAGGCCAAACGCCGCCGCCAAATCCTCCGGCCTGGAACGGTCGGCGTCGGCCCGATCCAGCAACGCCGACACTAACCCGGCTTCCCAGGTTCTGGCTAACAGCCCTTCTTTCGCCTCGGCCGGGTTAGGCGCCGCTTTGATCAATTCGATCATCGCGTCGATATTGGCCAGGGCGATAGCCAAACCTTCCAGAATATGCGTCCGCTCCCGCGCCTTGCGCAGATTATAAATTGTCCTGCGGGTGACGATTTCGCGCCGATGCTCAATAAAAGCGCTTAAAATTTCCCTCAAATTCATGCAATGAGGCCGCCCGTTCAGCAAGGCCACCATATTAATGCCGAACACGGTTTGCATCTGTGTCTGCTTATACAGATTATTCAGGATCACCTCGGGCACTTCGCCCCGGCGCAGTTCTATCACCATGCGCATACCGTCCTTGTCGGACTCGTCCCGTAAGCCTGAAATACCTTCAAGCTTGCCTTCCTTGACCATCTCGGCGATTTTTTCCAGCAGCCGCGCCTTGTTGACCTGATAAGGCAATTCGGTGGTGATAATCGCCTGGCGGCTGCTGTCGCCGATGTCTTCAAAATGGCAGCGGGCGCGCAAATAAACTTTGCCCCGGCCGGTCATATAAGCATTGCGGATACCGGCGGCGCCATTGATAATGGCGGCGGTTGGAAAATCAGGGCCGGGTATCCATTGCATCAATTCCGTGACCGTGGATTCGGGCTTATCGATCAAAGCCAGACATGCGCCGATGACCTCATTCAGATTATGCGGCGGTATATTGGTCGCCATGCCCACGGCGATACCGGACGAACCATTGATCAGCAGTGTCGGGATACGGGTCGGCATCACCTGCGGCTCGGATTCCGACTCGTCGTAGTTAGGAATGAAATCGACCGTTTCCTTATCCAGATCGGCCAAGAGTTCATGCGCGATTTTTGCCATGCGCACTTCGGTATAACGCATCGCCGCCGGTGAATCGCCGTCAACGGAGCCAAAGTTACCCTGCCCGTCTATCAGCATATAACGCATGGAAAAAGGCTGGGCCATGCGTACGATGGTGTCATAAACCGCAGTGTCGCCATGCGGATGATATTTACCGATGACATCACCGACCACCCGCGCCGATTTTTTGTAAGGCTTGTTCCAGTCGTTACCCAACTCACTCATCGCGTACAAAACGCGGCGATGCACAGGCTTCAGGCCGTCCCTGACATCAGGAAGGGCTCGACCGACAATGACGCTCATGGCGTAGTCGAGATAGGACTGCTTCATCTCGTCTTCGAGATTGACAGGTACAATTTCTTTTGCGAAGTCTGACATTGATCCGTTATTTATTTAAAAATGCCCGTTTGTGAACGGTCATGGTTTCCTTCTGGTTGGTGTCCGGAAAGACTGAAAAACTCTTTTTTACAAGAGCCGCACACAATAGTTTGAAACCTGCTGATTATAGCAAAATGAAAGCGCCGCGTCGAAAGGCTTATCGTTTTGCAGCAATTCCCAGTTTGAAAGCGAAAAGGGTGTGGGGTGGAGCTGGCGAGGATGTCGGCGGTCGGGAAGCCGTTGTCAAGTCCCAGCACCTAAATTCCATAGGTCATTAGCCATGATTCAAAATCATGGCTAATTCAGGTGCCGGGCGAATACATCAGTTTGAAGTGCGAAAAGTATAACAGGTCTTGAGAGCTGGGGATTGCCGACGCCCCTGGCGTCGGCCGAACTTGACACAAAACCGCCTTTAAACGCTCGAACGCCGCTGCGTCGGACGGCTGTTCCGATTGGCGCTACCGCCGCCGCGCGGCTTGGGCGTTGCGGTTGCAGCGCGCCGATGGCCGCCGCCGGGAGCGCTGCGCGACGGGCGTTGCTGACGCTGTTTGAATACCGGCTCGGACTTGATACTCGGATCCGGTTTAAAGCCTTCAATTTCCTGTTTTGGAATCTCGCGCTTGATAACCCGCTCAATGTCGCGCAAAAAACTGTGTTCGTCGATACAAACCAAAGAAATGGCTTCACCGGCATTACCCGCGCGCCCGGTACGTCCGATACGGTGCACATAATCTTCCGGCACGTTAGGCAATTCAAAATTAACCACATGCGGCAACTGATCAATATCCAGGCCACGCGCAGCGATGTCGGTAGC
Organism: Gammaproteobacteria bacterium HGW-Gammaproteobacteria-3; assembly: GCA_002843155.1. GTDB lineage: Bacteria > Pseudomonadota > Gammaproteobacteria > Methylococcales > Methylomonadaceae > PGZD01. The sequence continues at coordinate 6,553 of PGZD01000019.1, read as the reverse complement.
CACCAGCACCCGTACCGCACCGTTTTTAAAATCAGCCAGCGCTTTAGTGCGCGCGCCTTGACTTTTGTTACCATGAATCGCCGCTGAACTGATACGGCCTGCGCTGAGCTGCTCGGCGAGTTTATTGGCGCCGTGCTTGGTACGCGTGAACACCAATACCTGACGCCAGTCTTGCGAACCGATCAGATGGGACAATAATTCGTGTTTACGAACGCGATCGACCGGATGCACAATCTGAGATACGGTTTCGATGGTGGTGTTATGGCGCGCGACTTCAATATGCGCCGGGTCATGCAACAGACCTTTGGCGAGCTGGCGTATTTCATCGGAAAAAGTCGCAGAAAACAACAGATTTTGCCGACCCTCGCGGCCATTGGCCGGTAACAGCGCCAGAATCTTGCGGATATCGCGGATAAAACCCATATCGAGCATACGGTCGGCCTCATCGAGCACGAGAATTTCCAGACGCGACAGATCGACGGTTTTTTGCGCGACATGATCGAGCAAGCGACCGGGCGTGGCGATCAGAATATCAACACCCCGGCGTAGTTGCGCAATTTGCGGGTTGATACTCAGACCGCCGAAAATTACCGCCGATTTGAGCGGCAGATGTTTACCGTAAGTGGTGACGCTTTCACCCACCTGGGCGGCCAGTTCGCGGGTCGGCGTAAGAATCAGCGCCCGCACTTGGCGTTGATTACCGGCGGGACGCCGACTATGGAGCCGATGCAGTAAAGGCAACGTAAAGCCTGCGGTTTTACCGGTGCCGGTTTGCGCCCCCGCCAGCACATCCTGACCTTTCAGGATGACCGGAATAGCCTGGCGCTGGACGGGTGTAGGAGTGGTGTAACCTTGTTCAGACACAGCACGGAGTAATTCGGCGGCAAGGCCGAGTTCGGAAAATGACATTTTGGATAATGCTCCTGGAATGGCCTGTCCGGGCGTGTGTCCGGATCGATCCAGGTCCTATTCGCGTAGGGAAAAGATAATGAAGTACCGGAATGGTAGCTTGCCAAGATACGACGCAGACCGATGTGCGTCGTTAAAGAATGGCCAGTGTAACACATCGATGACGCTCAAGTCTTGGTATTTTTATGGGACTTCTTAGCCTAAACTCGTGCAGGTTGGTATCGTAATTATAACGGGGTATTATGGGGATATGTACCCATCAGCCGAATCCGCCCCGCGCGGCTACGCGGTTGATGGCAATCAACCTATCCAGCAGTTACTTTGGTTTTTTCGGGACACAAATGCAACTTACGATAAAGAACTTACGAAAACCCGTTTTGTTTCTGGTCGGCGCATTGGCTCTATATGCCCTGCTTGGTTTTTTGATTTTGCCCGCCGGGCTAAAAGCCAAACTACCCGGACTGATCGAGCAGGAAACCGGTCGTAAAGCGGCTATCGAGCACATAGCCTTCAATCCTTTTTCCCTCGAATTGGCTGTTCAAGGTTTCACGATGCAAGAAACCGATGACCGGCTTTTCGCCGGTTTCGATAATTTTGCCGCCAATATCGCGGTGTTAGATTCGATCAGGCACTGGGGTCTGGTCGTCGATCAGCTTCGCCTGGACAAACCCTTTTTTCGGATTGCCAAAAACCAGGCGGGCGTGTTTAATTTTTCCGAGTTGCTACCGCCCGAAACCACGCCACCGCAAAAAGATTCCGAAACCCCCTTCCCTTTTTTAATTCGTCAATTAAATATCGCCGAAGGAACTTGTCTTTGGCAGAATTTTTATTTCAAAAAGCCTAAGCAAGAAACCTGTGCATCCATCAATGTGTCGTTGTCGGATTTATCGACACTAGGTACCACGCCTGCCAGTCTGCATTTGGATATGACTTTTGCTTCAGGCGCGCATTTGACCTGGACTGGCGAAGCGCATTTACAACCGTTACAATCCAAAGGTTCGATTAAACTCGACAAGCTTGATTTACCCAAAATATGGCAAATTTTTTTACAAGGGAATGCGCCATTCAAAATACCCAATGGCGTGGCGACTTTCGTTACCGAGTATGAATTCAATGACAAGGACAGGGTTAACCATCTGACCTTGAGTGCAGCCCAGCTAAAACTCGATCATCTCAAGTTGGCTGAAACCGAAGCGGCCGCTTTTCCTGATATTTCGGCCGACAGCATTTCTCTTTCAGCCGACTATGCTATCGATTATGACGGCCAGACTACCCGGATTGCTATAAATCAAGGGCAATTTGCAAGCTCGGCTTTTAGCGTCTCAGGCTCTAAAAACAGTCCAGGCATTCCCGATGTTTCGGCGGACAGCATGACTCTTTCAGCCAACTATGCCATCGAGCTTGATGGCCAGAGCACTCGGATTGCTATAAATCAGGGGCAGTTTTCAGCTTCAGCAATTAGCGTCGCGGGCACTCAAAACAGTCCCGGCATTCCCGCCATAAAGCTAAAAAAAATTGATCTCGGCGCCGACACTCGACTTAGTTCTGATGACCAGGGATTGCAGTTTGTCGTGGACAAGGCAACGATTGACTTAAGCCATTTCGCGCTGTCCGAGCAAAACAACAAGGACAAGCTCATCGAAATTGGCCATGTCGCAGTTAAGGGCATTCATGCGGACAGTGCGAAACAACAGCTCGATATTGCCACCGTCACGACTGAAAATGCCCATATCAAAGCCTGGCTCGATGCCGCCGGCGTGATCAATTATAAAACACTGTTCAGCACACCGGCCACACCGCAACCGGCGGGGCGACCCGAAGCTCAAGCGCCCTGGAACCTTGTTATCGGTAAAGTTGCCGTTAAAAATTATCAGGTCAATTTCACCGATCGGACGCAAGCAAAACCCGTTGCAGTCGATACTACCGGTTTGAATGTGGAGCTGGAAAATTTAAGCACCCGGCCCGGCGCTAAAGTGCCGCTGAAATTGAGCGCCCGTGTCAACGGGGGCGGTGCCATCAAGCTATCGGGCACAGGCGTTTTATCGCCTTTAGCGGTCAATCTGGCTGTTGACATCGACGCGATCGACCTGAAAACAGCGCAGCCTTATCTGGAGAAATATGTTCGCCTGGAACTGTTGGATGGCGATTTGAGCACTCAGGGACAGTTATCGGTGGAACAGGAAAAAGGCGCAGAACCGGCCTTGAAATATCAGGGCAATGCCAAAATTGCACAGTTACTGACGCGCGACAATCTTCAGCACAAGGATTTTGTTAAATGGGACAGCCTGAATCTCGGCAAGATTGCCGTTGATTTACAACAACAAACATTCAGCCTCGATGATGTGGTTTTTGAAAAACCTTACATCCGGATAGTCATTAAAAAAGACAGCACCACGAATATTCAGGATATTTTGATAGAGCAAGCGAGTTCAGCCAAAACGGCGGCACAAAAGCCAACCGCAGCTTCGGGCCTGAAGCCCGAATTCAGCATCGGCACTATTAAAGTCGAGCAAGGCCGGTCAGATTATGCCGATTATTCATTGATTCTGCCTTTTATCACACAGATGGATAAGCTCGACGGCTTGCTTTCCGGAGTGTCGTCAAAACAAAATGCCACCGCAAAATTGTCGCTCAAAGGCAAGGTTTACGATTTGGCCAGTGTCGATATCACCGGAAAATACCAAATCAATACCGGTGATTCGGATGTCAAGCTTAAATTCAAGAATATGCCTTTACCTCTGATGACCCCTTACATGGCCGAATTTGCCGGCTATAAAATAGAAAAAGGCCAAATGTCCCTGGATCTCGGCTATACCATCGACAACGGCAAACTGAAGGCACAAAACAATTTGTTTATCGATCAATTCACTTTGGGCGAAAAAGTCGAAAATCCCCGTGCGGTGTCATTGCCATTGAAGCTTGCCGTTGCCCTGTTGAAAGATTCAAACGGCAAAATAAACCTCGACCTGCCTATTTCCGGCAGCCTGAATGATCCGGAATTCAGCATCAGCTCTCTGGTTTTCAAGGCCTTGGGTAACCTGATAAGCAAAGTCGTTCGATCGCCTTTTCAGGTGATTGCCTCGTTAGTCGATGGCGGTGAGGATTTGAGTGAAATCAGCTTCAGTCCCGGTAGCGCCGATCTTGACGAAACGGAACAGGACAAGCTCAACGAGCTGGCCAAAGCTTTGCAAAAGAGACCGGCATTGCGGCTGGAAATAAAAGGCGCGGCCTTCGAAGAGCAAGATTGGCCGGCCATGCGCTTTGATGCGCTCAAGGATCAGCTAAAGAAAATGAAAGTCAAGGCATTGAAAGCCAAAGGCACTAAAATCCGCGCGGAATATACCGATCTTTCAGAGAAAGATTACAAAGAACTGCTGGCCCAGTTATTCATAGAAAAATTCCCGTTATTGGCCGAGTATTCGTTTTTCGGCACGCCGCAGTTGAAAAATCCTGAGGAAGGTGATTTTTATGAAATCGCCCGCCAGAAACTCGAAGCCATCATCGAGCCTGAAACACAGCGGCTGAAGGCTCTTGCCTTGTCAAGAGCCGCCAACATCGCTAAATATATGACCGAACAGAGCCAGATAGCCAGTGACAGGGTATTTATTCTGGCGCCTGAGATGAATCCAGAACGGGATAAAAAAGGCATTAGCGTGTCGCTGTCACTCGCTGTCGCGTCTTAAGCGGCAGGCGCGTCGATTTCCTCGGCCGTCAAATAGCAACCGGGGTCTTCGGCCCAGAAATCACCCGTGGTTTGCTGCGCCCGGACGCGCGTGTTGCCGTTGCAAATAGCCTGATAATGGCACGTACCGCAACGGCCCTGCAAAGGCCTGGGTTGCTGCTTGAGACCTGCCATCAAAGGATCCGAGGTGTCCTGCCAGATTTCCGAAAAAGGCCGCTGCCTGACATTGCCCAGATCATAATGCCACCAGAAAGTATCGGCATGAACATGACCCAGATTGTCGATGTTGGCGACATTGACGCCGGAAGCATTGCCGCCCCATTGCTCCAGTTTAGCGCGGATATGACCGGCCTGATCAGGAAAACGCGCGGTCACCCAATGCAAAAAATAAACACCGTCGGCATCATTGTTGCCGGTAACGAACTCGCGGTCCTTACCCGATTTCAACCAGTCATGACAAGTGTCGAACAGTAAATCCATGGCGTTTCGCGTCATCTGAAAATGGGCGTCGTCCTTGCGGTTTTTATTGCCACGTCCACCATAATTCAAATGCGACAAATAGAATTTATCGATGTCGTGGTCATCCATCAGTTGCAACAAGGCGGGAAAGTCATGCGCATTGTCCTGGGTCAGGGTAAAGCGTATGCCGACTTTAATTCCTTTGTCCAGACACAAATGAATGCCGCGCAAAGCTTCTGAAAAAGCGCCGGATTGGCGGCGAAAATTGTCGTGAGTGGCGCCGATGCCATCGAGACTGACCCCGATATATTGATAATCGATAGCGGCGATGTCATCGATATTGGCCGATGAAATTTTGGTGCCGTTGCTCGACAGCGCGACATAAAAGCCCATATCTTTGGCGCGCCGGGAAATGTCGAAAATATCCGGGTGCAATAATGGCTCGCCGCCGGAAAGAATCAGGACCGGTACTTTAAAAGCTTTCAGGTCGTCCATTACCGTATAAATTTCAGGTGTGCTCAATTCACCCGGAAAATCAATATCGGCCGACGTGGTATAACAATGTTTGCAAGTTAAGTTGCAGCGGCGGATCAAATTCCAGATCACTACCGGCGCGGCCGGTTTGCGCACGGGTTTTACCGGCGTGGGCTGGAATACTTCGCGCATATATTGGCTAAGTCTGAACATAAATTGGGTTTAAGTGATGGTTTTGTCTGAAAAGACCTATGGCCTACTGCTATGGAAGGATAACTATTCTGACACAAAGACAGAAGCGCTTACATGAAAATTTAAGCCACCATACCCTAAAAACACAGGCATCCGTTAAATAAACACCAATTGTTTCATTATTGTTTTTTATGAAACATATTTGTGTTTCATAAAAACGCATGTGAAACAACCCCAGGACCCTACAAATATTTTACTCCTTATAGTTTTTCATTAAAAAACATGGCGATATAATTATTATTTATTTTTGGCACGATTCTTGCTTAATAAATCATAGTCAGAAAAATCCTGACTTACACCCTGTTTAACTATTATTTTTTCCGTATTGAACACGGTCTGACCAGTCATCGAACCCTAATCGATGTCATCCGGCAGGATGACAACTACCTAAAGCAATTCAATAACGTTTTCAATGTTCCGGCGAATGCAATAACCATTAATCATATCGTGAAAGCCATTGCCAGCTATGAGAGGACGTTAATTGCAGGGAACTCGCCTTTTGACCGCTATTATTTTGGCATGGACCTATCGGTGCTATCGCAAAGCACGGCAAGGGGTTCAAGGGTTTTTCATCGGAAAGGCAATTGCGTCAACTGTCATGAAATATCCTTGAATAATGCCTTATTTACAGACAACCGTTTTTATAATATTGGCATCGGTTTCAATAGGTTAGCGCCGATTTTAACCTAACTTCGTCACCAAAACCCCTCTAAGTCATTGATATTCAGTTTTTTGGTGATATTTCGCAAAAAAAGATGTTTAAAATCAATGGCTCTT
>PGZD01000094.1 GCA_002843155.1 Gammaproteobacteria bacterium HGW-Gammaproteobacteria-3 | reverse complement strand
CCACCCAGTCTTCATGGACAAAGCCTTTGAGCAAATCTTCAATCATCCGCGCATGGGAAAACAATAGTTTATAGCTGGAATCGTGATTCATAGGCTTATTTTCAGTGCTTTTTACTTGCACCTTGATTTATCATTCCCCACCCAAAATCAAGCAGAGGTATAGGCTTTGATCGCGCTTTTTCCTTGAGTAATATTTTTTAACTGGCGCTTCAAACCATCTTTGTGCACGCCGCCCAACGCCATGATTTCCTTATCAGCAGTTATAATTTGCCTGATCGCTTCGGCCAGCTTGTCCTTGTCAAGGCTTAAATCGTCGCTGAAGAATTCGCCGAGCAAAGCGCCGCGTTGCTTTTGCGTGTCAATAACTTCATCCCAGCTTTGACTGCGCGCGCCGCTCAACATCGCATCGGTCAACGCCAGCAACCGCCCCAGATGCTGAGACTGCATGGCCTCTGTCATTGCTGACTGCCAAAGCGATCGGCAACCGGTATCGCCATCCAGGCTTGTCTGACTTCCTTCAACAAATCCGCCACTTCGTCCAGTATCGACTGACTGTTTTCGCTGTTGGCCTCGAATAAACGCCGCTGCATATAACTATACAAATCGTTCAGATTCGCCGCGATATCGCCGCCTTTTTCATTATCCAGAGACGCTTTCAAACCATCGATAATGGCTATGGCGCGGCCTATTTTCTGGCCTTTGATTTCGATCTCGTTTCTTTCCATCGCACCTTTGGCAACAGCAATCCGCTCCAAAGCACCGTCGTACAGCATCACAATAAGCTGATGCGGATCGGCGGAATCGGCGCCCACCCGGGTGCCGACCTGTTTGTATTGATTCATGGCTCTACTGGCTACCGCGTTCATTGTCAATCACCTGATATTTTATTGCTTGGAATCGTTATTATTGGGCAATGCCGCCAGTTGCTGGGTCAAAAAACCACCCGTCGCTTGTAACTGCCCCAGCAGCGCATCCATGGCGTTAAATTGTTTTAAGATTCGGGCCTGGAATTGGTTGATGCGCGTATCCAAAACTTTTCGTTTGTCATCGATTTCACTCAAACTTTTTTGCAGACCGTTTGTTTTGGCGGTCAATGAGCCGTTACTATCGAGCAGTCCGCCCAATACTTTATCCAGTTTTTCCATCAAACCTCGGGAAAACTTGACCGAGCCCAAATCCCCGCTCAAACCGCCGTCAATAAACAGCTTCAGGCCATTGCCGGCGGTCAGGTTCTGGCCATCGCCTTGCGCCACGGCTCCGCCAATGGTTCCGGCCACATCGGTACCGGTCGTACCGGCGCCGACCGCCAGCCCGACCGTGCCGGCGGTCGCCTGGGTGATTTCGACCGCAGAATCGGCGCCGAATTTTGCCGAAGTAATGGCAAACTTGTTATTGACCGCATCAAAAGCCACCTGAACTTTGGCGCCTGCGTTTTTCAAACTCGCATCCCCATTGATTCGGCTTTGAATCTCCGCCGCCAGTTCGTCTCCTGAAGCGTAGGTTTTTGCGGTCAGGGTAATATTCGCCGATGAAATGCCATCGACGCTGATTTTAAACGTATCATTGACACCCGCCGCAACCGTCAGAGAACCGACACTGCCGTTAGCGCCGGTCAACACGCCCTGGCTTGCCGCCTGGGTCACATTGACGGCAAAATTACCCGTTCGGGTGGTGTCTTCGGCCGATAAAAACTTGACTCCGGCATTGTCCGGCCGCCCCAAAACCGCAAAGACCGCCGCCACATTGCCGGGATCTTTTGCCAGAGCCGCCGTCAACTTGCCGCTATCGAACTTTAAGGTGCCGTCGGCCTGCGTGCTCACGCCCAGATCGTTCAACGTGCGTACCGAGGCATTTTCCAAACCGCCCACGATACCGCCCAAGACCGAACGTATTTGATTGGCGCCCGTGCGCAGCGTGGCGTCGCCCAATAAAATACCGGCCGTTTTAGTGCCTGCGTCAAAAGCGCTGAGCGATTTAATGGTGGTATTCAAGGCATTGAAGCTGTCCACGAATTTCTGCACCGAATCCACCACAGATCCCGTCGAAGCGGCAATATTGAGCGAAACCAGTTTGCCCGGTTCCGCTTTTTGCAAATCGAAACTCACCCCTTTAATGGTATCGGCAAAAGTATTGCTCGAACTGGTCACGTCCAGACCATTGATGCTGGCGATAGCGTCCTGGGCAACCTGGGTCTGGGTCAGATTGGTCGCGGCCGCGTCAAACTCAAACTGGGCCAGGCTGGGATCATCGACGCTGATTTGCAAACTGTTGTCCTTACCGGTTTTAGTAGACGTCAAAACCAGGCGAAAAGCGCTGCCATCGTTGATGATGGAGGCGTTGACACCGGCATCGGCTTTATTGATGGCATCGCGCAAACCGGCCAAGGTATTGTTGGTCGTATCCAATGTTACGCTTAACGTACCTTGATCGGGATTTTGCGTAAAGCCGTTATAAGCGCCGGTTACCGGGTCGAAATCGGTGGCGCCGAATTTGATCGTCAACGTGCCCGTGCCGACCACGGCGCCGGCGTCGCTGAAGCCGCCCGATGCCAGACTGTGCGCCTGTGCCTGCTGCTTGGCTTCGATACTGAATTGGCCCGGGTCGGCATTGGGGCTTGCAGAAGCCGTCAGCACGCCGGTATCACTGGAGGTGGCAGCCAGGGCGCCAAACCGGCTGTCCTGACGCAAGCCCGCCAGAGACGATCTGAAATCGGACAGCGCGCCTTTGAAGGTGCCGAATGACGAAATTTTCGTCTGTAAATCGGTTTCCTGGCGCGCCAGCAAAGCATCTTGAGGCCCCCGCTCGGCCGCCACCAGACCATCGACGATACTTCTTATATCCAGTCCCGAACCCAAACCCAGCGATGTAATGGCCATGACGTTGACTCCCGATTGACTTTTTTCTAAGCGAGTTCTTTCAAAAATACGCCGCTCACGCCGTCATCCTTGCCATTGAGCTCATTTAAGCGCTCCGCCAGCTTGACCACCGATTCGGGTGGTATCTGCTGAATGACCTTTTGCGTCTTGGTGTCTTTAATTTCGATCACAACACCTGTCGCGACGGCTTTATTGATGGTAAAAGACAATTCACGCCGCTCGTTCTGAAAAAAGCTGTTGACATCACTGACGGCCTTATCGACTTGCTCCGGCGTCGATTTTTCGGCGTCTGTCGGCGCATTACCGCCTTTTGGATTGATCACACCCGCCTGCGCGGGTTTTGCCCCCGTCTGCACCGGCGGACTCTCGTCCTTGCCTGAAAACCCGGCCTCGGGCGTAGCCGATTTTTTGACTACCGAAAGCTGGGTAACGTCACCTGCAAGGGATGATACAGTGTTTATATTCATCACAACACCCTCTTGATTTAAATTGACAAAACAGGCGGCAAAAACTTGCCGCCTGTTTTTACCTTAAGACTACCCCAGCAGTGACAACACGCTTTGTGAAGAAGCATTGGCCTGCGCCAGGATGGAAATACCGGCCTGTTGCAAGATTTGGCTTCTGGCCAGGTTGGCCGACTCTTTGGCAAAATCGGCGTCCTGAATCCTGGAGCGCGCCGCCGAGACATTTTGCGAAACATTTTCAAGATTCGCAATAGTCGAGCCGAAACGGTTTTGAATCGCGCCTAAGTCGGAACGCGAATCGCCAATGGCCGACAGGGCGCCGTCGATGATTTTCAGGGCGTCATTGGCGCCTTTCTGGGTGCCGATATCGACCGTTGAAATCGCATTCAATGTCGATGCTGAATTCGCTGCTTCAAAGACATTGGCCGCAGTCGCGCCGGTAACCGAAAAGGATTTGGCCGAGAACACATCAACACTGCCGCCGACTGTAGCCGCTTCAGCCGCAGTATCCAATGTAACAGCCGTACCGATAGCAGTCGTCCCGTCTGCCCCAAGACCGGTTATATCGACACTGACACCTGTATCAACAGCATCGACTGTAAATTTAATATCCTCGCCGCTGGTGTTTTTTAAAGACACTTCACTCGTGCCGCTGTTAAATTCCGCCGTAATGCCGGTTTTGCCGGAAACGGCGTTGATGGCGTCGGCCAATGACTTGGCATCCGTACCTGAGATGCTGGCGCTATCGCTGCCGGTAAGGGTCAGTGAAATACTGCCGGTGCCGGTAAAATTACCCAATTTCGCATTGGTCTCGGCGGTGGCGTTGATGCCGGTTTGTTCCGCGACGCCATTGATCGAGGCGGCAATATCCTTGGCGCTTTGCCCCACTGCAATATCGACCGACGCCGAGCCTAACGATCCATTGAGTACCGCCGTTTGCGCCGTCACGGCATTGGTACCGGTATTGGTCGCCGAGGAAATACCGGCAGCGGCAGTGGCGGAACCCACCTTATTGACACCGACACTGTTGCCCTGGGCGTTGACGATGCTGACCGAGATGGTTTGATTGGCATTGGCGCCGACCTGGAACTGTGCCGAGCTGAAGCTGCCATCCAAGACTTTTTTACCGTTGAAATCGGTGGTGGTGGCAATACGGTCAAATTCCTGTTTCAATTGGTTGACCTCTTTTTGCAGGCTGGACCTATCGGATGCGCTGTTGGAATCGTTAGCCGACTGCACCGACAATTCGCGTATCCGTTGCAGGATATTGGTGGATTCCTGCAACGCGCCTTCGGCGACCTGCGCCACCGAAATACCGTCGTTGGCGTTTCGCACCGATTGATCCAGACCCCGGATTTGCGCTGTCATCCGGTCGGCGATACCCAGCCCTGCAGCATCGTCTTTGGCGCTGTTGATCCGTAAACCGGACGACAAACGCTCAAAAGTAGTTTGTTGTGCGGTTGACGAACGGTTCAATTGACGTTGTGCATTCAATGATGACACATTGGTGTTGATGACTTGAGCCATGACCTTTCTCCTGAATTGATTATGAAAGTTTTATTTTCACCAGAGTTATCGTCATCGCCGCGTAAAACTTTAACTTAAATTTCTTTTTTATTTGCACGGGTTTCCATTTTCCGGCATTTGCCCGGGACGCCCCCAAAGCGCTCCGGGCCGGGTGGCCTGTGTCATTAGCCTTGCAGCAAACTCAATACATTCTGACTGGTGGCGTTGGCCTGCGCCAGCATGGCGGTGCCCGCCTGTTGCAGAATCTGGCCGCGCGCGAGGTTGGCGGATTCTTTGGCAAAATCGGCATCCTGAATCCTGGAGCGCGCCGCCGACACGTTTTGCGAGACGTTTTCAAGATTGGAGATGGTCGAGCCGAAACGGTTTTGAATCGCGCCTAAGTCGGAACGCGAATCGCCAATAGCCGACAGGGCGCCGTCGATGATTTTCAGGGCGTCATTAGCGCCTTTTTGGGTGCCGATGTCGATGGTTGAAACCTTGATCAAATCCGACGATTCCGCCGCTAAATTAAAGACATTGCCCGCAGTCACGCCGGTAATCGAAAAGGATTTGGCCGAAGTCACATCAATACTGCCGCCGACTGTGGCCTCTTCAGCCGCAGTATCCAATGTAACAGCCCCACCGACGGTATTAATGCCGTCTGCCTGAAGACCGGTTACATCGACACTGACACCTGCATCAGCAGCATCGACTGTAAATTTAATATCTTCACCATTAATGTTTTTTAACAAAACAGCGTTAGTACCACTGTCAAATTCCGCCGTAATGCCGGTTTTTCCGGAAACGGCGTTAATGGCGTCGGACAATGACTTGGCGTCCGTACCTGAGATACTGGCGCTATCGCTGCCGGTAAGGGTCAGCGAAATACTGCCGGTGCCGGTAAAACCACCCAATAACGCATTGGTCTGCGCCGTGGCGTTAATGCCGGTTTGTTCCGCGACGCCATTGATTGAGGCGGCAATATCTTTGGCAGTTTGATTATTTGAAATACCAACCGACGCCGAGCCTAACGATCCATTGAGTACCGCCGTTTGTGCCGTCACGGTATTGGTGCCGGTATTGGTTGCCGAGGAAATACCGGTAGCCAAAGTAGCGGACTCCACCCTATTGACACCGACACTGTTGGCCTGGGCGTTAACGATACTGACGGCAATGGTTTGATTGGCATTGGCGCCGACCTGGAACTGCGCCGAGCTGAAGCTGCCGTCGAGAATATTTTTACCGTTGAAACTGGTGGTCAAGGCAATGCGGTCAAATTCCTGTTTTAACTGGTTGACCTCTTTTTGCAGACTGGCGCGGTCGGATGCGCTGTTGGAATCGTTGGCCGACTGCACCGACAATTCGCGTATCCGTTGCAGGATATTGGTGGATTCCTGCAACGCGCCTTCGGCGACCTGCGACAGCGAAATGCCGTCGTTGGCGTTACGCACGGCCTGATCCAGGCCCCGGACTTGCGCTGTCATCCTGTCGGCGATACCTAAACCCGCAGCATCGTCCTTGGCGCTGTTGATCCTAAGCCCGGAGGATAAGCGCTCCATGGCGCTGGTCTGAATGATCTGGGTGCGGTTCAATTGCCGCTGTGAATTGAGCGAACTGACATTGGTATTAATGACTTGAGGCATAATCTTGCTCCTTTAAGGATGTGAAACAAATTAAAAACACATTCGCGTCAATACAAGCTAAATTCATGCCATTTATAGCTTTATTAATTAATAACAATGGTTTATAAAAAAATAGCGGCCATTTAAAAGCACGCGGGCGTGCCACAAGCGGCAAGGCGGCAATTAATTGACACCGTGCCATCCGCTCCGCTTCACCGCGTTGTAGGAGTTGTAGGAGCCCGGTAAACCTAAGCGATAAACGAAGACACAACCTTCAAACAAAAAAACACCCGCTTGGGCGAAGGAACGGAGTTTGCCGCCCTACATTTATTGAAAAACATTGTCAACCCACGCCGGGCAATGGCATACTTCGCGCAGCCACCTTTGCGTTTTTCCATCTTCGCGCCCATGAAAAGAAAGTCCCGCGTGGCGGTGTAGGAGCCCGGTAAACCTAAGCGACTGTCCATGATCAACTGAAAACCAGAATGTCCGTACCCACAAAAAAAACTTTAAGTGCGGGAATCAATCAGGCCCGCGTACTTTTTGCCCAAAATCAGCTCGACCCGGCCCGTCGCACGATCAAAAAAGTTTTAAAAAAAGCACCGCGCAATGCCCAGGCCCTTTATCTTTCAGGCATTATTGAATTCAAACGCGGCAACACCGATCTTGCGATTAAACACCTGTCGGCGGCATTGCAAACACAAAACGACATCGCTGAATGGCATAGGGATCTGGCGGTGATGTATCTCACCACCCGGCAATTTAAAGAAGCCGTGCATGCAGCGCATCGAGCGGTGCAATTGCAAGAAGACTATCCGGACGCTTTAAGTACCCTGGGCGAAGCCCTAGCCGAGCTGGGCGACTATGAAAATGCGATCATTGCCTACGCCAAAGCCTTGACCGGTAATGACCGCTTAATCAGCGCGTATTCCGGCATAGCGCTTTGTTTAAACGAAACCGGACAAACGGATCAGGCCATCAACGCCTTGCTCAAGGCTTTGACAATAACCCCCGATGACCCGCTGATTCACGGCAATCTGGCCGCTTTTTATTATTATATCGGCCTGGTTGACGAAGCGATTGACGCCCTCTTGAAAAAAGTGGCGTTGCTGCCGGATTCGGCCAGCGACCATAGCTCTTTAATTGCCACAGTGATTTACCGCTACGATTTCAACGATGCCGTTTTCAGGCATTATTTACACTACAGCGTAAAACACGGCCTGCCGCTGGCCGCTGAAATAAAACCCCACCTCAATAACCCCGACAGCGGGCGCAAACTTAAAATCGGCTATGTATCCGCCGATTTTCGCCAGCACGCAGTAGCTTTTTACATCACCCCCATTCTGGCCCAGCATGACAAGCAAAAGTTTGAAGTTTACTGTTATCACAACAGTAGACACGATGACAGCCACACGGCAAAAATCAGGGACTTTGCCGATCACTGGATAGACTGCATACAAATGAGTGACGCAGCGCTGGCCGATAAAATCAGACAAGACGGCATCGATATTCTGCTGGACTTGTCCGGCCATTCGATGGGTAACCGCTTGAGCATTTTTGCCCGGAAACCCGCTCCGGTCCAAATCACTTTTATCGGCTTCCCAACCACCACCGGCTTGATAGCCATGGATTACATGATTCTAAATAAAGGCATGATCACCGATGCCGCCAAACCTTATTTTTCGGAAAAATTGATCTTACTGGACAAAATCGCCCCTTTCAGTCCACCCGAAAACGCACCGGATATTAACGCACTGCCCGCCCTGAAAAACAATTTTGTAACCTTTGCCTCATTCAATGCACCTTATAAAATAACCGATGACATGATCGCCCTGTGGTGCAAAATTCTGACGCGACTACCCGACTCAAAATTCGTTTTGTATCTGGGCAAAACCCAAAGCAGAGTGGTCAGAAATATTTTTCTGAATAAATTCTCAGCCCACGGCATCGACAGCGCGCGTATCGACTTTCATTCGTTATTGCCTACGCCCGAGTATCTCGATGCCCATCATGCCATCGACATTTGTCTTGACAGCTTTCCTTACAACGGCTCGACGACGACTTTCATCAGTTTATGGATGGGCGTCCCGGTAATCACCCTGAAAGGCATTTCGCCCCAATCCAACCAGGCCGCCAGCATTCTGGCCATGATACAGCTTGAACAATTCATCACCCGGACAGAGCACGACTATGTGGAACTTGCCTGCGCCACCGCCCACAATTTAAATGAACTGAGCGCCCTGAGACCCACTCTCAGGGAGAGGATGAAAACCTCCGGTATAACCGACAGTGAAAATATCACATCCGATTTGGAACAGGCGTATTTAAAGGTGTGGAAAAACTGGTGCGAGGGCCGTTCGCCGCAGGAATTTATTCTGAATAGTTGAAACCTGTAAGGTGGATTCACCGATAGCCTGCGTAGTATTTAGTTAGTTTCCCTAAACAGAGATGATAAAAATGGACTACCGGCGAGTCTGGCAACCAGGCGGAACCTATTTTTTAACCAACAACCTCTTACCCCAACTTCGTCACCTAATAACGAAGTTCCCCGCCATTTCAATCAGTTAAAAATTTTAACTACTGTCGGTTGGCACTACAGATTTTTTGCTGTT
>PGZD01000018.1:39369-80474 GCA_002843155.1 Gammaproteobacteria bacterium HGW-Gammaproteobacteria-3 | reverse complement strand
ACAGCAAAAAATCTGTAGTGCCAACCGACAGTAGTTAAAATTTTTAACTGATTGAAATGGCGGGGAACTTCGTTATTAGGTGACGAAGTTGGGTTAAGGGTTGTGGTCAGTGATATTCACGGCAAATCAGCAAAAGCGATGATTAAATGCCTGTTAGTCGGAGAATCGCCCGAGCAGGTGTTACAGTATGCGAGCAATCGCCTTAAAGCCGGCGACGAAGAGCTTCTGGATGCGTTAGTGGGTGACTTAAGTCCCTCTCATCATTTCGTACTCACCGAACTGATGGCGCAATTGACGAATTGGAAGCCCGGATTGGGACTTTCCGTCAAGCACTATTGCAAGGACTTGCGCCTTATCAAGCTATTTTGCGGAGTCTACAAACCATCCCCGGGCTGGATGAAACCGGAGCCGTTTTGTTGTGGGTGGAAATTGGCGATGATATGAGTGCTTGGGTAACGCCGGAACGTTTTGCTTCCTGGGCGGGTGTTTGCCCAGGCAATAACGAATCGGCAGGCAAAAAGAAAACGGGCAAAACCCGCAAGAGTAACCCCTACGTACGCCGAATTGTATGCGAGGCATCCAATGCGGCGAGTCGAACACCCTGTCGGCTACAGGATATGTTCAAAGGTTTGCTGATTCGACGAGGGCGAAAACGAGCCATCTTTGCATTAGCTCACAAAATAGTGAAGATTGTATTTTTATTGATCGAATGAGGCGATTATTACCGGGATGCCACCGTTGATTATGAAAAACTCTCTGTCCAGCGTAATGCCCCGCGCTGGATTAAAACACTAAAAAAAACACGGCCATTATGCCGCATAAACGGATTTTACAATCCTATTTTTGAGGCTAAGGGTTTGTTTGCTTCCCGTATAGGGTATCTTTCATGGTAAAAAGGAGCATTAGGGCGTTGCTCAAGTTGTTTCATGCACGTTCATAAGGAGAAGCGTTATGCCGGATCAAGGCTTTTGGGTTTTTCCGATGAATAATTCAGGCAGATATATATAAAAAACTGGGCGCCGAAAATGAGGTTGGCCAGCAGCAGATGAATCGGTTGCGCCACTGCCGGAAAGCCCAGCCTGTCGAGACTGACGCCCGCCAATATGGCGGCGGTCACTAAGCCTGTCAAAACATAACTGAATGGATATAAAAAGCCGTTTTTGTTTATTGACCGCTTGAGCTTAAAGGCCAGCCACAGGTTGGTCAGCAGTAAAACCGATGAAAACGAGCGGTGGATATAAAAAATCACGGGAAAATCATCGCGCCAGTATTGACGGTCAATGTAGCCATGTTGATTGGCTATCATATCGACCGCTTCCCGTACCTGAGTGCCCATGGCAACTTGTAATAAGGTCAGTGCCATGGCAGTTATCAAAACGGTTTTGAATGCGGGCGGTAAGCGAGTGGTGTCGATTTGCCGAATAAAATGCCGTTGCGAGCGGGCGATGACGTAAAGCAATAAAGCCACTATAAGTAAGGCCAGCAGCATGTGTAAGGTGATCATAAAAGGCTTCAGGTTGCTGGCAACTACCTGCGATCCCAGCCAGGCCTGAAAGCCTACAAGCAATACCAGCGTTTGCGATAAATAAAAAACCCGTTTGTCCGTTTTGAGGTAAACACGCGAAGACCAGGCCGTCAACAACACCAGCAGGCCAATGGTGACTCCGGTCAGACGGTTGAGATATTCGGTCCAGGTTTTAACCGGGTTGAAATGCGTGTCTTTATAGCCGCGCTCGGCGTAAATCGTCTGATAATCGGTCGGTAATTCGGCAACATCGGTGGGCGGAATCAATTGGCCAAAACAGGTGGGCCAGTCGGGACATCCCATGCCCGCACCGGATGCCCGGACAATGCCGCCAACCAGGATTAAAAAATAAACGGCGAAAATGGTAACAGTGCCGATGCGTCGAAAATGAATGGCGTTTAGTGTGTCGGTCATGAAATTCCCCAGTTAAGACAGCATGGATTGGGCCAGTTCAATCTCTTCCGAAACGCCTTGAATCTCAAGAATTTCCATATCCGAAGCGAGGCCTAGCTTGGTGAACGATGAAAGGCTGGAAGTGTCCACCCGATTAGCCGGATGATCGGTGCCGACGATGCTTTGTAAAAATGCAACTTGCACAATATCCACATAATCGGCTTTAGCGCCCGAATCATAACTGAAATTTATGTATTGATGGGGAACGTTTTTGAGTTCATCAGGGAAAGTCCAGGTATCCATAATAATTTTACCGATAGCCGGATGAGCTTTTTCCAATAATTTGTGCAAACGTGAAGGGCTGTCACGAAACTCGGGAATGTTTTCCGCCAGCATTAGAATAGGCAGTTTGCCGATTTGGTGGATCAAGCCGGCCAACATGGCTTCGTCCGGATTTAAATGTGGCGCGAATTGTGCCAATGCCCGGCTGATCGATGATACGGCGATGCTTTGTTCCCAGGTCTCCCGAAAATAGGCTTCCAGCGTGTCGGTTGTAGGGGTAAACATTTGCTGCATCACCAGGCTGGTAATCAGGGAGCGGATGGTTTTATGGCCAAGCCGGGTCACGGCCATTTGAATATTTTTAATTTCAGCCGCGCCCCGGTACAAAGGACTGTTGGCGACTTGAATCAGCCGGGTCGAAAGCGCGGCGTCGGTTGTGATCATCTTGGCGAGATCGTGCGCGGTAGCATCGCCCTTGGCTACAGCATCTCTGACGCGCAGGGCGATGTCGGGCAGAGTGGGTAATACCAGGCGATTGGCGTCGAGTTCTTGCTGCACATGATCAAGAAAATCCTGAACAGATTTAAATTGCATTCGTGAAAAATTCCAGTATTAAAATAAATTAAAAAACAGGTCAACTATTCAGCATCTGATGCTGATGGAAAGCTCCGGTCTCCACCTTATTGGCCGGATGCGCTGACCGCTTATCCGACCTGCGAATTACTGCCTGAGCAGCGGCCTGAATAGTTAAAAAAATAGGGCTCTATCGACGTCCGCGCCTTAACTTAACAATCTGATGGCATTTTTAGCTTGATTGTCCAAGCTTAACGTAGTTGACGCGCTGTGTGCGCCCGATAATACTACCAGCATTTTACAGCCTGAGGCATCGGCTTGCGCTGTGAGCACTGTGCCTGCTTTTTGTCCATCCTGGCCAATAATATCAGCGCCGGGAAGGACGGGGGCAGCATCGGCTGCAGCCAAAAATAAAGCCCGTTTGCTGTTGCCCAGATAATGTGTGCGGGCGATGATTTCTTGTCCGGTGTAACAACCTTTATTGAAACTAATGCCGCCCAACCTGTCAAGATTGAGCATTTGCGGAATAAAGGCTTCGCTGGTTGCCGTCGTCAGCCACGGCAGGCCCGCCAGAATATCCAGATAACGCCAACGATCCGAACTTTGGGGCAGAAATCCTCTGTGTTCTGTCAAATCCGACCATTGCTTTATGGCCGTTTGAGGCTCGGCCAGCAGCAGATAACGAGACGGTGTGGCGGGCAGTTTTATCAGGTAGCCATTTGCATTCAGTACATCAAAGGCCTGTTTGGGCAAGTCGGGATAGTCGCATGTAGGGGTAATGCTCAAGCCGATCAGGCAATAATAATGACTGCTGTCGGTCAGAGTCACCTGCGATCTCAAGATATACATTTGCAGTTTTTTCCGTACCGTTTCCAGTAATTCCTGCGGCATTATCAAGGCAAAAGAGGCGTCTGTTTTGACCAGTAAAAAAGTGCTGATGGTGCGTCCTTTAGCATTGCAAAAAGCGCCCAGACTGGCTTTGGTGTCAGTGATGTCATTAATGTTGCAAGTGATCTGGCCTTGTAAAAACTGTGCGGCATCGTTACCCGATACCGTCAGCACAGCCAAATGCGTGAGCGCGCAGAGCCGGTTTGTATCCGTTTCCTGAGAAGTGGGGAAAGCGAGGTTGCCGTTATCGGCAAAGTGGGCTTGTTGCGTGATGAGAAAAGCTTTCCAGTCTTGATTCATAATAATTATGTTAAGCGATGATTTCAGTGGATGATTATAACCTGCTCTATGTTTGTTTACACCAGTTGATATGGCTCACTTTCCAGCGAAACCGGCAGGTGACGAGCCCAGCGTGAGATTAGGGATAAGGGCTTAAATCATGACATAATATACATTATTTGAGCCTGTATTTTATTGCCGAAGCGTAAGCTGCGCGCGTGGATAGGCACTGTTTTTTGCTGTGGCGGAGTTGCTTAAAAGAACATGATAACTATTTTCGAACCGGAACTGCGTAAACTGGCGCTGGCGGTCATTCAGGTTGAGGCGCAGGCGGTGCAAGCCTTGGCGGGGCAAGTCAACGATAACTTTGTGGCTGCCTGCAAATTGATGTTTTATTGCAAAGGCCGCGTGATCGTGACCGGCATGGGCAAGTCCGGCCATATCGCGGGTAAAATTGCCGCTACTCTGGCCAGTACCGGCACGCCGGCATTTTTTGTGCATCCGGGTGAGGCCAGTCATGGCGATCTGGGAATGATTACCCGCCAGGATGTCGTATTGGCTTTGTCGAATTCAGGCGAAACCGCCGAAGTATTGACTTTATTGCCGATCATCAAACGGATGAACGTGCCGTTAATCGCAATGACCGGTTACCCGCAATCGACGCTGGCGCAATTTGCCACTGTCCATATCAATGTCGGTGTCGAACAGGAGGCTTGTCCTTTAGGTTTGGCGCCCACTTCCAGTAGCACCGCCGCGCTGGTGATGGGTGATGCCCTGGCGGTGTCGCTGTTGCAGGCGAAAGGTTTCACCCGGGATGATTTTGCCCTGTCACATCCGGGCGGCAGCCTTGGCAAGCGCCTTTTGTTGCGTGTGAGCGATATTATGCATACCGGCGCCGATGTGCCGAAAGTACCGGAAACCGCGCTGATCAGCGCGGTGTTGTTGGAAATGACCGAAAAAAAACTGGGCATGACGGTGATTGTCGATGCCGCCGGGAAAGTGGTGGGTATTTTTACCGATGGTGATTTACGCCGTCTGTTGAGTAAGAACATCGATATTCATCAGTGCGTCATAAGTAGCGTGATGAATCGGTCCTTCACTTCGATCACTTCCAAGTTGCTGGCGGCGGAGGCCATGCAGATCATGGAGAGCGGGAAAATCAACGCGCTGGTAGTGATCAATGAGAGGCGGCAGGCGATAGGGGCATTGAATATGCATGATTTAATTCGCGCGGGAATTGTATAATGGCCGGAGTAAGCCTGCAAACGCGTGAAAAAGCGAAACAATTAAAATTGCTGATTCTGGATGTGGACGGTGTTTTGACCGACGGCAAGCTGTTTTTCGATGATCAGGGCAAAGAATATAAAAGTTTTCATGCCCGTGACGGCCATGGTATTAAATTATTACAGCAAACCGGTGTCAAAGTAGCGGTCATTTCAGGCCGAAAATCAAACTCGGTGGCGCTGCGGATGAAAAGCCTGGGTATCGAATATGTCTATCAAGGTCATGAAGACAAAATCGGCGCTTTTGACGAAATCATTCGGGAAATGGGCATACACGCAAATCAGGCGGCGCATGTCGGCGACGATTTGCTGGATTTGCCCGTTATGACACGGGTGGGGCTGGCCATCGCGGTTGCCGATGCGCATGGCGTGGTCAGACAGCACGCCGACTGGGTTACCTCGCTTGCAGGAGGGCAGGGCGCGGTGCGTGAAGTCTGCGATTTGATCATGCAGGCGCAGGGAACTTTTGCGGTAATCGTCGATAATTATCTGACATGATGCCGGGTAAGGTTCAGTTTTATTGTTATATTGCCCTTCTGGCTATTGTCAGTGGGTGGTTGGTCAAACTGTCTGAATCGGATCGGACACAGAGTCCGATATTACAAAAAAGTCATAGTGCCGAATACTTCAGCAGCGGCTATGTCAAATGGGAAATGGACGAAACCGGACACTTGAAAAGTAAGTTGATTGCCAAAACCATGACACATTATGGTGACGATCAGACCACGCATTTGCAAACACCGAAGTTGACTTTGATCAATCAGGATACCCCGCCCTGGCTGATAGCGGCGGAAGTCGGCATTGTTTCCGCCAATGGTGAACAAATTTTTTTGAAAGGTAAAACCGTTATCGAGAGGGCTGAAGCTCCCGGCATCAGTCCTTTGAAAATAAACAGTTCGAATATGCGCGTCAAGCCGGAGCAATATTACGCGGAAACGGATGATTGGGCGGAGTTGTTGAGTGCATTGAACCGAACCGAAGGCGTCGGTATGCAGATGAATTATAGTGATCCGGTACGGATTAAACTGTTTTCCAAAGTACGAGGGAAGTATGCGTCAAAATAAAAATAAGTGGGCAGGGGCCGGATTGCTGCTGTTTGCGCTCTACAGTGCCAATAGTCATGCGCTGAAGAGCGATTCCGACCAGCCTGTTATTATCGATTCGAACGCTGCGTCTTATGACGATACGACCGCAACAAGTATTTATACCGGTAATGTGGTGGCGACCCAGGGCAGCCTTGAAGTTAAATGTGACAGATTGGAAGTCTATTTCAAGGATGGCGAAGTGGATAAATTCATCGCCATCGGTAAGCCCGCGCGTTTCCGGCAAATGCCGGACAAGGGCGCCGAAATCAGGGGGCGGGCGTTGAAAGGGGAATATTATCCTGAACAGTCGCTTCTGATACTCATAAAAGAAGCCGTGGTTGAGCAGGACGGCAATACCTATGCCAGCGAACTGATTCGCTATGACAGTAAGAACGCAGTCGTCAAGGCGGGCGAGCAATCGTCCGATACCAAGCGCGTCCGTGTCATATTGAAACCAAAATCCGCAAAATAATAGCCATGGCGAATCTCGCAGTTAAAAATCTGATTAAAAACTATAATAAACGCAATGTTGTCAATGGCGTTTCGTTCAATGTCAATACCCGGGAAGTGGTCGGTTTATTGGGACCTAATGGCGCGGGAAAAACCACCAGTTTTTATATGCTGGTGGGTCTGGTCAAAGCCGATGCCGGGGAGATTATTCTGGATGACCATTTGATTACCCATTATCCGATGCATGTCCGCGCGCAATTGGGAGTGGGTTATCTGCCCCAGGAACCTTCAGTATTCAGGAAACTGAGCGTTGCCGATAATTTGCGGGCGGTGCTGCAAATTCGCAGGGATTTGACCAAAGGACAAATCGAATTGACGATTGAGGAGCTGTTGCAAGAATTTCATATCGGACATTTACGCGATCAACTCGCTCTGGGTCTGTCCGGCGGCGAACGTCGGCGTGTCGAAATCGCCCGGGCGCTGGCCAGCGAACCCGAGTTTATTTTATTGGACGAGCCGTTTGCCGGAGTCGATCCTATTTCAGTGGAAGATATCAGGCAAATCATCGTTCATCTTAAAGAGCGCGGTATTGGCGTGGTGATTACCGAGCATAATGTCCGGGAAACCTTGAGCATTTGTGATCGGGCCTATATTCTTAACAATGGCAAAGTTATTGCTGAAGGAGACGCGCAGGCCATTGTCGATAACCCCGAGGTGCGTAAAGTTTATCTGGGTGAAAACTTCAGTCTTTAACGGTAAAAAACACACATGAATCACTGTTCAGCGGTATGAAACAATCCCTGCAACTTCGTCTGGGCCAGCAGCTCAGCATGACCCCGCAATTGCAACAGGCTATCAAACTGTTGCAATTGTCCACGCTGGATTTGCAGCAGGAAATTCAACAAGCGCTCGAATCCAATATGATGCTGGAAGTGGAGGAGGAGAACGTTTCGTCTGTTGATTCGGCGCCGCCCGAGCAAAAAATAGACAATCCCGATCAGATTACGAGTGAAGGCTCGCAAACCGAGATACCGGAAGAATTACCGATCGATACCTCATGGGAAGATATTTTTGAAAATGCGCAAACGGCCGGCAACAGCTCGGCAGAAACCGCCGAATTTGAAACGCAGCGCAGCAAAGTCGAAACCTTGCAGGATTATTTGTTATGGCAGCTTGAATTGACGCTGTTTTCCGAACGGGATCGCGCCATTGCTCTGACGATTATCGACTCGGTGAGCGATGACGGCTATTTGACAAGCTCTGTCGCCGACTTTTTTGAAGGGCTTCAGGAGCAGTTGGATGATCTGGAGCTCGATGAAGTCGAAGCGGTATTGCACCGAGTGCAAAATTTCGACCCGCCCGGCGTGGCGGCGCTCGATCTGGCGGATTGCCTGCGCCTGCAATTACAGCAATTGCCCGGCACCACGTCGTATAAAACAGAGGCTTTGCTGTTGGTGACTCGTTACCTGGATTTATTGGCAGGGAATGAACGTAGCAAACTGCTGCGGCAGTTGGGTGTCACCGAGTCGCAGTTGTCGGGTGCGATTGCTTTGATCAGGACACTCGATCCCAAGCCGGGCGCTAAAATTGAAGACGCCCATTCAGAATATGTGGTGCCCGATGTTTATGTGGCCAAAATCAAGGGACGCTGGGAAGTGAACCTCAATCCTGAAATCGCGCCTAAATTACGCATCAATCCTTTTTATTCGAGTTTGGTTAAAAGAGCTGATAACAGCAAAGACAATACCTGTATGAGAGATCATCTGCAAGAAGCCCGCTGGTTTATCAAAAGCTTACACAGTCGTAATGAAACCTTATTGCGCGTGGCGCGCTGTATTGTCGAAAAACAGCAAGATTTTCTTGAGCACGGCTCCATTTCGATGAAGCCCATGGTGCTGAAAGATATTGCCGAGCAGTTGGAATTACATGAATCGACTATTTCAAGGGTGACAACGCAAAAGTATATGCACACCCCTAACGGTATCGTCGAATTCAAATATTTCTTTTCCAGTCATGTTTCAACGGCAGGCGGGGGTGAGTGCTCGTCCACGGCTATCAGGGCTTTGCTGAAACAACTCATCGACAATGAATCTCAGGCAAAACCGCTCAGTGATAGTAAAATAGCGGATCTGTTAAAAGAAAAAGGCATCAATGTCGCCAGAAGGACGATTGCCAAATACCGTGAAGCGATGAATATCGCTTCATCCAGTCAGAGAAGGCGTATTTTATGACGCCCGATCATTACAATAGCTATAACTCAAGGAGTTTATTTCATGCAAATCAGTATCACAGGTCACCACATAGAGGTAACGGATTCACTCAAGGATCATGTCGAAGCAAAGTTTGAAAAATTAAAACGGCATTTCGACAATGTGACGGATGTACACGTTATTCTGACAGTGGAAAAGCTTAACCAAAAAGCTGAGGCGACGGTACAGGTCAGTGGCGCTAAACTATTCGCCGAAGACACACAAGAAGATATGTATGTTGCTATCGATAATCTGGTTGATAAACTGGATCGGCAGATCATCAAACATAAAGAAAAAAACGGTAGTCATCGTTAGTACGGTCCCATTTTAATATTGACGGGTAAACGCATAAAAAACTAGCAACGATTCTTGTGTTTGTTAAAGACATTGACCCGTCAGGAAAAAATAGATGCGGTACCCTCCGCGTTTTTTCAAGCTAGCATCATCGGGAGCGTCGATCCTGTGGGTTGACGCTTCCTTGTCAATCGCTTCCAATGCCTTGTTTTATGAAACTATTAATTGTCAGCGGGCTTTCAGGGTCGGGTAAAAGTATCGCTTTGGCTACTCTTGAAGATTGCGGCTATTACTGTATTGATAATCTGCCGGTCATCATGCTGGAAGATTTTATCAACCATGTCATGCTGGCAGATCATAAAATCTATAAAAAAACAGCGATAGGCGTCGATGCGCGAAATCAGAGCGAAAGCCTGATCAATTTTTCCAACTGTGTCGAATTAATTAGGAGCAAAGGCATCGATTGCGACGTCCTGTATATGCAGGCTGAAGAGGCGGTTTTACTGAAACGCTATAGCGAAACGCGGCGCAGGCATCCCTTGACGGATTTCGATTTGCCGCTCAAGGAAGCCTTGGCCATGGAAAAAAAACTGTTACAGCCGATAGCCAGAATGGCGAGTCTGGTGATCGACACCAGCCGTACACATGGCCATCAATTGCGCGACTTGCTCAGAGACCTGGTCGGCGAAAGAAACATCAGCCACATTTCCCTGCAATTTCAATCATTCGGCTATAAATACGGCGTGCCGCTGGATACCGATTTCATGTTTGATGCGAGGGCTCTTCCCAATCCTTACTGGATACCGGATTTACGTGATTTCACCGGCAAAGACCGTCCGGTGATCGAGTTTCTGGAGCAAGAGCCTGATGTACAGCACTATCTTGCCGATGTTTGCCAATTTTTAGGGCGTTGGGTGCCCCGGTTCGAGAAGGAAGGGCGCAGTTATTTAACGGTGGCGATCGGGTGCACCGGCGGCCAGCACCGCTCCGTCTACCTTGCTGAACTGTTATCACGGCATTTTAAAAAACAGTCGCTGCATGTGATCATTCGGCATCGGGAGTTGTTGTAGCCCCGGTTGATACTTAAATGACCGATACGGTTTCTGTCCGGCCGCTTGTTTCAAAGGTAATTTTTTCCTCTCTGGCCAGCCAGCCTAATGCGCGGTGAACATCGTTTTTGTTCAGGCCGGTTTCATTAGTGATTTTGCTGACGCTGGCGGCGCCGTTTTTATCCAGATACTGCCATATTTTTCCAGCGGCATGTCCAATAGTCTTAGTCATTTTATTCACCATAGTATTGTGGATTCAAGGAGCTTTGTTGTGATCATCGGGTAAAATAATATTGAGTTCGAGTATTTCCTGGTCATCGTCCTGTTCAAAATTGACAGAAATGGCATCCTGCTCGACATTGACATATTTGCGGATGACTTCGAGTAATTCTTTTTGTAATTGCGGCAGATAAGACGGTCTGTTTTGCGAAGAGCGTTCATGCGCAACCAGGATTTGCAGCCTTTCTTTAGCGACCGATGCCGAGTTGGGCTTGTTGGTTTTAAAATAATCGAGTAAGCTCATTATTTCCCTCCGAACAATTTTCCAAAAAGACCTTTTTTATCCACCTCAATAAACCGATGCGGTTTATCTTCACCTAAATAACGGGCTACGATATCTTCATAGGCCTGACCTGCGTCGCTTTTGTCGTCGAGAATCACAGGGACGCCCGAGTTCGAAGCATTCAATACCGATTTGGATTCAGGAATCACGCCCAACAGATGCAAGGACAAAATTTCCTGCACATCATCGACGCTCAGCATTTCGCCCAGTTTGACCCGGTCAGGCGAATAACGTGTCAACAGCAGGTATTCTTTGATCGGCTCTTCGTTGTTTTCGGCTCGCTTGGATTTGCTGGACAACAGGCCCAGCATACGGTCGGAATCTCTGACCGAGGACACTTCGGGATTGGTCACCACAAACGCGTCATCGGCATAGTACATCGCCAAATGAGCGCCTTTTTCTATGCCGGCCGGAGAATCACAGACGATATACTTAAAATCCTTGGCCAGGTTTTCCAGCACTTTGCCCACGCCTTCCTGTGTCAGTGCGTCTTTGTCGCGCGTCTGCGAGGCGGGCAGGATGTACAGTTGATTGCAGCGCTTGTCGCGAATCAAAGCCTGGTTAAGCGTGGCTTCCTCGTTGATAACGTTGATAAAGTCATAAACAACGCGGCGCTCGCACCCCATGATCAAATCCAGGTTGCGCAAGCCTACATCGAAATCGATAACCGCAGTTCTATGCCCTTTTTTTGCGAGTCCCATCGCAATGGCGGCGCTGGTTGTGGTTTTGCCGACTCCGCCTTTTCCAGATGTTACGACGATGATTCTAGCCAAGTGCTTGTCCTCCTGAAGAGACAGTAGAAAATTATAAATCCTGAATGATTAAAGCCTTATCATTGAGATAGATCTGTACCGGTTTGCCGCGCACCGATTCATCAATATCTTCGCTTATTTTGTAATTACCGGCAACGGAAACAAGTTCGGCCTGTAGATCGGAGCAGAATATACGCGCTTCGGTATCACCTTGTACACCCGCTAACGCCCGGCCTCTGAGTGTACCATAAACATGAATGTTGCCTTCGGCCATAATTTCCGCTCCGGCGCTGACCTGGGCCAGCACGATAAGATCGCCTTGAGCATAGAGCCGTTGCCCCGAACGGACCGGCTGCGTGGCTATCCGGGTGGTTATGTGGGGTTCGGCTGGTTCCGGTGTTTGTTCTTCGGGCACTATTTTGGCTTTTTGCACAGGTTCGTGATGCAAGCTGGTTTGCGACGACAGCTTGGGGATATTCATGCTCAAGGCCGCCGCATTCTGTTTTTCGGTGCCGCCGCGAATACCTATAGGTAATAAATGGAGTTGCCGCAATAGCTCGATGATAAGTGAGATGTCGGGGTCGGGATGTTGTTTATTCAACTCTTGCAGGTCAAGTAGCAAAGGTGAGTTTTTGAAAAACTCAGGCGCCTGCTTGATCTTTTCCAGCAATTGGTGTTCGATGACGGTTAAATCCTGAATACTTGGCACAAGCATAGGTACAGTAACAGTGCTGCTCTTAAACTCTATTGCGGGTTTTTGATGACTTTCGATCGACATCCGTTCTCTACTAATATTTTAAATCAGGGGCTGACGGGAATTCTAACATTGCTTTTGGAAAAAAGCATTCGTAGATACAGAAATAAGGACGTTAGTTTTACTTTATATTCAACGGGTATGAAGTTAACCCCCCAGGAAGGCATTAGGCTGCATCCCGACTGTCTAAACCTTTGTTAAACATTCCCCGATGTCGCATCAAAACCAAAATTTGAAGCGAGAGAGGTGTAAAACAAAGTTCAGCAGATTTGAATATTAAAAGGGTTGGACAAATGGCTGTGAGTCATGTTATGAAATAGCTTGGCACATTTAATGAACACTTTACTGCTGTTTTTTTTAAGCCAAAGATATTTTGTTGGCTTTTGATTCTGATGAGGATTGCGATATGAGCTGCTGCGACGACCCTACGGAACCTGCCAAAGCCGATTTGCGGGATGTAGCTCGTGTACAAACGCAGTACGGCAATCTGGTGCGTGATCTTTTTACCGATGATCCTGAAAAAGTCATCTTGAAGCAACTCCAGGAAGCGAATACTTATCTTCGGGAGTTGGCGGCGCTAAACGCGCATTATCCTTCGGTAAGGCGTCATGCCATTGAGTTACTGGATAAAAAAAGCCAGTCTGTGCTGGAACAAATCCTCGTTAAGGAAGCCGATTCCGAATTCGGGCAATTGGCGCGTAAACAACTCGAACATATTCAAAACGATGGCGGTTTATTGGCAAAACTTTTTCACGGCTGAACATATTTTATTCCAACATAGGATGCGATAATCATGAAATTGCACTGTTTTTTTCTGATGCTGATAGGGATGGCGGTGACGGCTAATGTCTGGGCCTACGGCAGTAGCAGCAGTACCCGATCATGCACCAAACCGAAGTTTTCCCAATTCATGCCTGCCGATAAGTCCGAAGTAGCGGCGCAATCGGCGTTTTCTTTTGTGGCCTCGGCCGCTACTTATCCTGAAAGCATCGAAGTCACGGTAAAACAGCAAGCTGTTAAAATCAATATAGTCAAAACCAAGGCGTTTTATCAGGTCACGGGGCATCTCCCCTCTACGTTGCACAATACTTACGCAAGAATCAGTATTAAAGCTGAAGGCCCAAGTCAATGCCAGGGCAGTGATGGCTGGCTGGTTAAAATTGTCGATTAGCAGGCAGCGACTTTTTTCGATGGGCAAGGCCGCCGCCGTCCCCCGTTTTTATTTTACAATCCGATAACAAGGCACATAAGTCTTGCCCGGCAGTTTCATCCGGTGCTGTGTGACGAAAGCGGTCAGCAGTTTATCGACCGGCTCCATGATCTCCGCATCGCCTTTGATTTCAAAATGGCCGAGTTGCTCTATGGCGCGGATGCCGTCTTCCTTGACATTGCCGGCCACGATGCCGGAAAAAACCCGCCTTAAATTGGCGGCGAGGTCGTGGCGCGGCTGGTTTTTATGCAGTTGCAGATTACTCATGTTGGCGTGTGTGGGGATAAAAGGCTGCTGGAATTCAGGGCTGATTTTCAAAGACCAGTTGAAATAATAAGCATCGTCCTTGTTTTTTCGGTATTCTCGCACTTGTTTTATGCCCTCTTTCATTTCCCGCGCGACACGGCCCGGATCATTGATAATGACCCGATAACGCTGCTGGGCTTCAAGTCCCAGTGTGTCGCCGATGAATTGGTTGATTTGCTTGAAATAATTTTCCGCCGATTGCGGTCCACTGAAAATTAACGGAAACGGAATGTCGGCGTTTTCAGGATGCAGTAAAATTCCCAGCAAATACAGAATTTCCTCCGCCGTTCCGGCGCCTCCGGGGAACACGACTATCCCGTGCCCAACCCGGACAAAAGCTTCCAGACGCTTTTCTATATCCGGCAAAATTACCAGGTCATTGACAATCGGATTGGGTGATTCAGCGGCGATAATGCCGGGTTCGGTAATACCCAGATAGCGGCCTTTGACAATTCTTTGCTTGGCATGACCTATGGTTGCGCCTTTCATCGGACCTTTCATGGCGCCGGGTCCGCAGCCGGTGCAGATATTGAGCTCCCTGAGGCCAAGCTGATAACCCACTTCCTTGGTGTAATCATATTCTTCCCTGGAAATGGAATGGCCGCCCCAACACACGACCAGTTTAGGTTCCGTTTGCGAATGCACGACATTGGCGTTGCGCAGAATATGAAAGACGGCGTTGGTTACGCCTTCCGAGTTTTCCAGATCGAATTTTGGATTATCTTTGATTTCGGCACTGACATAGGCGACATCCCGTAATACGGCAAACAGATGTTCTTTAATGCCTTTTATCATCTGGCCATCGACAAAGGCATTGGCTGGCGCGCCCTTGACTTCGAGTTTAATGCCGCGCTCTTCCTGAATGAGGCGTATTTCAAAGTCCCGGTAGCGTTCCATCAGTTCTTTGCCGTCATCCATATAATTGCCGCAATTGAGCACCGCCAAGGCGCAACAATGCAATAAGCGGTACAGTCCGCCCTGGCTGGTATCCAGTAAGTTATTGACTTCGCTTCTGGAAAGCACTGCCAGATGGCCTTCAGGCGATAGTCTTGCGTCAACTACGTCATAGTGTCTATTTTTTGTCATTTGTTCCGGTCTGTAAAGGGATTAAAAAACGTGAATGTGGCGTGTGTCGTATATCAATCATCCGAGCTGGCCAGAACTTCCAGCAGCAGGCGTAGTTTATTTTGGATAATCCGGGTATTTTGCGGCCCCATGCGGAGCATTTGTTTTTGTACCGGATTGAGTGCTTCGAGTTGTTTGTCGGCGAATTTATAATTAACCGAAGTCCGCACCAAGTCGATGCGTCCGTCCACGATGGGCGCGGCCAGAATTTCGGCGGACGCTTTTTTGACAATATCGTCAAGCCGGTAATCTTCCGGGTAATTGAATCCGGCGAAAACCTGCTCACTCAAAGGCTTGATAGCCTTATAAAAGGCCAGTGCCGACTGCACATTGATGGCGTCCAGCGCTTGCGTCAGCGCATTATAACGCTGATAACTCTTGCTGGTGATATAAAGCCCTTGCTCATCCTGTTTCGCCGCAAAAGGTTCCGACAGTTTAAAAGATTGCATGTGCTGATACAGCCTTTGGCCCTGGGCAAAATCGTTGACAATAACAAGTGTTTTTCTGATCAAGGCATCCGTGTTTAACCAAGGGGCCAGCTCTGGAGAAAGTTCTGTCATCTTGGTGCGGAACAAACTGTCGCTGCTTTCAAGTGCAGGTAAAATGAGCGGCCTTGCATCGGTGGGCGCCAGGGGCGTAGTTGAAGCAGCCGATTCATCCTGCGTCGATAAGGATGCTTTGTTTTCAGATAGCGTATCTTTCTGAACAATCGGTTCTTTGCTGATTTTGGGCACCGGCAATTCTTGTGTCTTGCTACCGGTTTCGTCGGGTTTTTGCGGCTTGTAATAAAGCCAGGCGCCGACGCCAAAAGTCGCCATCACAAGCAAAAGTATAAATATTGTGCCCCAGGGGCGTTTTCTTTCTGTCAAATCATACCTTTTCACGATTACCACCTTTTCTTGTTGCCGGAGCGCTTACTTTAAAACAATCCACCATTTAAGCAAATCCAGTGTGTGATTGTGTGTCCGTAATCCGAAATTTAGTGTTTGACAACGCCGGGATCGGATCAAAACTTTCATGTAACCGTCATGCAACAGTTAACTTGCTGTAATAATTACCCGGTATGTTATGTGCTTGAAACTGCTTGAGGTATATCTATCTACTGACCAGTAAACAGAGGTTTGATCAATATGAAACTGCATTATCGTTCGATCTGGATTTCCGATACGCATTTGGGCACCAAAGGTTGCAAAGCCGAATATTTGAGGGACTTTTTAGACCATACCGAATCCGATACCTTGTATCTGGTGGGCGATATTATTGACTTGTGGAAATTTAAAACCGGTATGTACTGGCCGATGCTGCACAGCGATATTGTACAGCGGGTTATCAATAAAGCTAAAAACGGCACGCGTGTGATTTATATACCCGGCAATCATGATGAAATCTTTCGCAAACACGCGGGTATGCATTTTAACGGTATCGATATTCAGTTGAACGCCATTCACAAGACTGCGGACGGCCGCAAGTTTTTGGTGTTGCACGGTGATGAATTCGACAGCATCGTCTGCCACAACAAAAGCCTGGCTTATATCGGCAGCGAGGCTTATGAGGTGTTGTTGCTGGTCAACCGCTGGTTCAACATCGTGCGCACCCGCCTGGGTTTTAAATACTGGTCCCTGTCCGCTTATTTGAAGCACAAAGTCAAAAATATCGTCAGTTTCATGGACAGCTATCAACATATTCTGAGTCTGGAAGCCCAGAAAAAGAAGGTGGACGGCATTATTTGCGGCCATATTCATCACGCCGACATCGCCGACATGGATTTTGGTAAAACCTATTGTAATTGCGGGGATTGGGTAGAAAGTTGCACGGCGTTGGTTGAAGAGACAAACGGACAAATCTTATTGATCCGTTGGTTGGAAGACAGTCTTGTGTTGCTGGATCAACAGACTGATGCGCAAGCTATTTATGCGCAAACGGCAGATGAATGTTAAGAAATTTATAACTATCCAGGCTTACCTGCCGGATGCGCTATCGTTTATCCAGTCTACGGGGTGCTTTCTGTTCAGCAAGCTGAATAATTAAAAAATCCTTATTTGATGCCGCTTGGCGGCATCATTTCCATTATCGGCGTATCCGTTTGTAAAGGCTCTGCCCGCAGCGCTTGTCACAAAAACTTCAACAAATGTTCATGTAATTGTCACAGTGGCGCGTTAATCTTGGCCCTTGAGTTGAAACAGCAGTAACCGGAAAGTCAGTATTTTACCGCTACCCGAGCGCGCGACTGATGGTCAAGGATGTCAGTGCTTGGGGCGAGAGGGATGTGTTAATTGCTTTCACTGAGGGCCTGAGCGATGAAACTGATCTATTCAATCCACAAATACGATGTCTTTATGTTCACCTGGCTGGTCAATGCCCGGTTGCACACATTTCTGGCTAAACTCGGACGCACTATTTCCAAAACCGGTGACGGTTATTTATATGCCCGGATTATTGTCGTTCTGTATTGGCGTGAAGGCGCGACAAGCCTGTTATTACAAGCCATGTTGTTGGGCTTGCTGATCGAGCGTCCTTTATATTTTATTCTGAAAAACGGTTTTAAACGTAATCGCCCGCAAGCGGCCTTGCAAAACTTCCATAGCCTGATTACGCCTTCCGATCAATTCAGTTTCCCTTCAGGCCATACTTCGGCCGCCTTTATGATGGCAACACTGGTGGGATATTTTTTTCCGATGCTGATGATACCGCTTTATATTTGGGCGACTCTGGTCGGTTTTTCGAGAGTGGTGCTGGGCGTGCATTTTCCCACCGACACGCTGATGGGCGTTATTTTAGGTATTGGTACAGCAATTTTTAGTTTGGAAATTATCTTATGATGAAAATATTTTATGGCGTTCAAGGTACCGGCAACGGTCATGTCACGCGTGCCCGGGTAATGGCAAAAGAGCTTTACGCGGCCGGTTACGAAGTAGACTTTCAATTTACCGGGCGTCCTGTCGAAAAATATTTCGACATGGAAATATTTAACGGTTATCAGTGCAAGCCCGGACTGACTTTCAATAGCGACAAAGGCCAGGTCAATTACCTGAAAACAGCTCTGGAAGCCCAGCCCATTCGTTTTATCCGCGACATCAATACACTGGATTTAAGCGCTTACGACTTGGTCATCAGCGACTTCGAGCCGGTCACGGCCTGGGCCGCAAGAAAACAAAAAAAACCGGTGCTCGGTATCGGTCATCAATATGCGTTCAATCATCACATTCCACGCGCAGGCTCCGGCCTGATCGTCGATCAGATCATGAAACATTTCGCACCGGCTGATATCGGTATCGGTTTGCATTGGCATCATTTCGGCCAGCCTATTTTGCCGCCGATTATCGATACGCCGGATTTTCCAACTGCGATTGTGGGCAATAAAATAATCGTTTATCTGCCTTTTGAAGACACGAATGAAGTTATCCGGCTGCTTTGTCCGTTCGAGAATTTCGAGTTTCATATTTACTCGCCGGTTGTCGTCGAGTCAAAATATCCCCATGTCAGTTGCAAGCCTTTGTCCAGAGACGGTTTTCAAAAAGACCTGTATGACTGTGTCGGCATCATCAGCAACGCCGGATTCGAACTGGCCAGTGAATCATTGCAACTGGGCAAGAAAATACTGGCCAAGCCGCTGCATGCGCAAATGGAGCAAATTTCCAACGCCGCCGCACTGGAACAACTCGGTTATGGCCATACCATGTTCAATATGGATACGACTGTCATTGAAAACTGGCTACATAACCATCATGCCGTGCGCGTCACTTACCCCAACATTGCCCGGGTCATCGTGCAATGGATCAAAAACGGTATGCAACCAATGGATCAGGATTTTATCGAACAGGTCTGGGATACCGTAGAAGTATTGCAGGTTCGGCATTAGTGGGGCGGGCTGTACGTTTGTAGCTATCCTGTTATTGGCAGCGATTCCAAAATAGGGCCAATTGACTTCTCAGGCCAAGCATGGATAATGGAATCGTCCCGTCTTTTTTTACCAGAGTTAGCCATGAGTAATCGACAACGCTATATTGATCAGTTGAAAGCCAAGCTGGATGAATGGAATGCCGACATCGATCAGATGGAAGTTCAGGCCAATTTAGCCAAGGCCGACATCAAGGATGATGTTCAGGAAAAAATCGCCGAATTAAAAGTCAAGCGCCAAGAAATGCGCGACCATCTTGATCATCTGGCGAATGCCGGCGACGACGCTTGGGAAGACATCAAAGCCGGTGCGGATCGGACGTGGGACACATTGAGCGACACGCTAAAATCGGTCATCGCCCGCTTCAAATAACCCGCGCACCCGACAAAGCCAATTACAAAATAGGGCTTGAACTATTTATCGGTTTACAGGACAATAGCCAGCTTCGGCAGTTATGCCGACGTTTTTATGGTGGCTGTGCCGGTCCTCCCGCAACGATACGCTGTAAACCCCGCCAGGCCCGGAAGGGAGCAACGGTAGCAGCGGATTCGTGTGCCGGGATGTGGCTGGCATGGCCGCCGCCCAATTCCTATCATTTTCCTTCCGAGTCGGTAATGACTTATCAGGTTCTCGCCCGCAAATGGCGTCCCCGCAATTTCTCCGAAATCGTAGGCCAGGAACATGTCGTCAAATCACTGATTAACGCGCTGCAACACGAGCGCCTGCATCACGCCTATTTATTCACCGGTACCCGGGGGGTAGGTAAAACTACGCTGGCCCGGATACTGGCCAAAGCCATCAACTGCGAAAATCTTCAAGGCTACAATCCTTGCGGAAACTGTGCCGTGTGTGTAGCGGTCGATCAGGGTCGCTTTCTGGATTTGATCGAAGTCGATGCGGCGTCCCGCACCAAAGTCGAAGACACCCGCGAGCTGCTGGAAAACGCCCAGTATGCGCCCAACATGGGTCGTTACAAAGTATACCTGATCGATGAAGTACACATGCTTTCCGGACACAGCTTCAATGCACTGCTGAAAACACTGGAAGAACCGCCGCCGCACGTCAAGTTTCTACTCGCCACCACCGATCCGCATAAAATTCCGGTTACGGTATTATCACGCTGCCTGCAATACAATCTTAAACGAATGCAGCCGGGGCAGATTTTCGAGCAAATGCAATTCATTTTGCAACAGGAAGCTATCGAAGCCGAGCCTTCGGCCTTGCAATTGCTGGCCGAAGCGGCCGATGGCAGTATGCGTGACGGCTTGAGTCTGCTCGATCAGGCCATTGTCTATGGCAGTGGCGGCATCCAGCGCAGTGATGTCGAAGCGATGCTGGGTACGGTGGCGGAGCGGCCGGTTTGTGATATTTTGAGTGCGTTGGCGCAAAACGATGCCGCCCTGCTGTTGCAGACCGTTAGCGATATGGCCGACTTGTCTCCCGATTTTAACGAAGTGTTGCAACAACTCCTGCAACTCTTGCACAAAATGGCGCTTTATCAGGCAGCCCCCACCGCTCTCAGGCATGAATTCGATGCCGACAGGATTATTAATCTGGCATCACAGCTCAGTCCCGAAGACATACAGCTTTATTACCAGATTGCACTGCTTGGGCAGCGCGATTTGGAATGGGCGCCCGACCCGCGCAGCGGCTTTGAAATGACGCTGCTGCGGATGCTGGCCTTCAGGCCGACAGCACCTGGAAGTGCCGTGTCCGAACCGCAACAGGCGCCGATAGCGGTAAATAAAACGTCACCGGGCCTCGCCAGTGTGTCAAGCACGAAACTTTCCGCAACACCACCCGTCCCCGTAGCGCCCGGTAACAGCGACAATGAGCCGTGGCGCGCCATGATCGCGGCAATGAAGCTGGGCGGTATGACCCGCGAATTGGCGAATAATTGCGTGCTGGAAAATATTGATGATAAAGTCTGTACTTTGATACTGGACCCGGCGCATAAACAATTGAGCAGCGCCAGAACCACGGAAAGGCTGCAAAAAGCTTTGCAGGATTATCGCGGCAAGCCCTTAAAATTGACCATCAATAGCGATAAGACACTCGTCGAAACGCCGGCGCTGCAACTGCAACAGGAACAGGAAGTACGGCAGCAAGCGGCCGTTGCCGCCATTAATGACAATGCTGATGTACAGCTATTGAAAGAACGCTTCGATGCGCGGATATTGCCGGGTACCATCGAGCCCATCGATAAACAGGATTAGGAGAGCGACATGAAAAACGCACTGGGCAATATTATGCAGCAGGCCCAAAAAATGCAGGAAGATCTGAAAAAAGCCCAGGATGAACTGGCTTTGATGCAGGTGCAAGGTGAATCGGGCGGCGGATTAGTGACGGTGATCATGACCGGCAAGCGCGAAGTCAGAAAAATCAGTATCGATGACTCGTTGGTAGGCGATGACAAAGACATGCTGGAAGATTTGGTCGCGGCGGCGGTCAATGACGCAGTCCATAAAGTCGCTAAAATGAAAAAAGAAAAAATGGCGGATTTGACTGCCGGTATTCCTTTACCGCCCGGATTCCAGATGCCTTTCTGATATGCACGGGAAAGACTTGCTGGGACAATTGATTCAGGATTTGTGCTGTTTGCCGGGAGTGGGCCCTAAATCGGCCCAGCGCATGGCTTATTATTTGTTGCAACGCAATCGTCAGGGTGCCAGACAATTGGCGAATACGCTGTTGAGCGCCAGCCAAACGATAGGCTATTGCGAACAATGCCAGACCTTGAGCGAACAAAAATTATGCCGGATTTGTTCCGATACCTCCCGGGATCAAGCCGTGATCTGTATTGTGGAAAGCCCGGGAGATGTCTGGGCGGTCGATCAGGCGGGAGCTTTCAAAGGTATTTATTTTGTCCTGCACGGTCATTTATCGCCGCTTGATGGCATAGGACCCGATGAATTGGGCCTGGATAAACTGACGCAAAAGCTCATCGCCGGCACTGTCGATGAGCTTATTCTGGCGACCAACTCAACGGTGGAAGGTGAGGCTACGGCGCATTTAATCGCTGAACTGGCCCGGAAATATAAAGTTCACGCCAGCAGAATAGCGCACGGTGTACCCATGGGCGGCGAACTGGAATATATCGACAGCGGCACTTTGGCGCATGCTTTCAACGGCCGCAAAGAAATCTGACCGGGTAGATTGAACTTCAATGGGCGCGGTTTCGACTGCATTTACAGACTGAGCCTGGGAACCAGAGCGACTTTCGCGAAGTATAATGTTGACCGATTTTTTCTCAGGCTTGAATGGGGTTTTAAAGCACTATGAGCACAATCGCCGCGAATGAAATCGTTGATCTGATAACGGCGGGTATTCAGGCGCCGTCCGCCGATAATGGGCAGCCCTGGAAATTTAAACTGCTGGATAAAGGCTTTGAATTATGGCTCGATCCAGCGAACATGGGGCTGTTTTTCGATGTGGATCAAATCGCTACTAAAATCAGTTGCGGGGCCTTACTGGAAAATGTTTTTATGTTGGCCAAAGCCAAAGGCTGGTCGACAGACATCGATTTTTTAAATGAATCCGTCAGAATTGCCCGGCTCAATTTTACTGTGACCGGCAAGCCTGCCGGTACCGAAAATGCCGTCAGGGCCGCTATTTTCAATCGTCACAGCAACAGAAATCTGTTTCGATTGAAGCAAAAAATACCCGATAACTTACTGACGGAACTGGCTGACGTGGTGTCATCCGGGCAAAATTACCGTTTACACAGCTACTCGTCCTTTAATGACCGAAAAGCCATTATCCGAACGATTACCAAGACCGATACTCTGCGTTTCATTCATCAACAAATTCATGATGATTTTTACCGCGTACTGCGTTTTGGCAAGGCTGCCGAACAAACCCGTGATGGTCTGGCGGCTGCTACCTTGGGCATAGAGCGGTGGCTTTTGCCTCTGTTGCAAAGTTTCAGACCCTGGAAGCTGACCCGCCTGTTCAATTGTATTGGTTTGCATCATATCATGGCTTTTCGAGGCACCTGGCTGCCTATGAAGTCATCATCCCGGATCGTGGCGATTGTGCATAAAGGCTCCGTAGATTATGTCGAGTCCGGCCGAATCATGCAGCGTTTTTGGCTGCGAGCCAATGAACTCGGTTTGAGCGTTCAGGCGTTGGGGGCTTTGCCTTTGTTTCTAGCCCGCCTGCATCTGCATCAGGGAGAAGGCTTTACGCCGGATCAACGTAAAACACTGACCGTTTTGGCGCAGGATTTTGCCCGCCATACCCTTAAGTTTGACGCGGAAACCGATCAAATCGTTATGCTGTTTCGGCTGGGTTATGCCCGGAAACCGGTGACCAGATCTTATCGAAGACCGATAGCGTCGTTTTTGTTTTAATTTGTTCAATATGTAAAAACCACGGACGGGATAACGCTATGTGTCGGGTCTTGCGACGGGGAGCAATGAACAGCGCTATTTTAAAAGACACCAGTAGTATACTTCGCGCGGCCACATTTGCTGGTAAGCTAACTCGCTATTTTGTCCGATAGCGGCGGTGTGTTTGTGTGTGGCAAACCGGCCAAATTTTTAATAAATTTCAACAGGCGGATTCGCCTGATGACATGCAAACTGAACTATTGAAAAATTAATCTACACACAATCAAATTCTTGACTCTATTAATTAAGGTCAAACTTGAGGGCGTACACTATGAAAGATGGCGTCAGGCTCACACAAAGCGAAACTGAACAGCGGGCAGCCTATAAGCTGCGCTATCAGATTTATGTGCAAACGATGGGGCGGTTCAGGGAAAAAGGCGATCATGCGCTAAAGGAATTACGCGATGAATTTGATGACTTCGCCCACAGTGTTGTAGCCATTAAAAATGGCGCGCCGACCGGTACGCTCAGAATCTTTTGGGGCGGGGATGGCGCCTTTGCCCCCTCATTACAAACAGATTACCGCCTGGATTCTTTGTTGAGATTATTGAATAGTCGGCATATTTGTGTCGTAGAGCGTTTAATGGTGGATGAAAAACACCGGGGTTCCACGACCGTTTTGCGCCTGTACCAGGAAGTGATGAAATTCGTGCTGGCTCATCAAGTTGAAGCGGTAGTGATTCTCTGTCAACCGCATCATGTCAATTCCTATTTAAAGCTCGGCTTTCGTCCTTTCGCGGATAAATATGTTTACCCCGGCGTGGGCATGGTCATCCCGATGGCATTAATTGCGGGGGATTATCAGCATTTAAAAAATATAGGCTCACCTTTTGCAAAGTTAATCAGCCCAGAAGACACAAGCTATTGCCGTCATGTCAATAATTTGCAAAAGCTGATTATGGGAAAAGCGAATATAACAAATATAATCCGCTATACTGATTTACTGAAACAGCGCGCGGACATTGTCAGGGGGTCCTGTCTCCATCAGGATAAATCAAAAGCTGAATTATACAATGCCCGTTTAAAAATGAGATTAAGCGTTTGATAAATAGTCGCTCCCATACATTAGATATCTGAACCTTAAAGCAACCGATGGCGCCAGGTAACGACGGACTCGGAGGCTGCAAGCCCTGCCTGAATCGTAATGAGAAACTACACGGAAGACCTGCAATACTCGCGGCTAGAAAAAACTCAATTTCAAATCTAATTCGTAGGTGACCAAAATGCAAGAGGGCATCAGATTTGCGGAAACCGACGAGGAGCTTCGGGCTTCTTATCAATTGCGTTATCAAGTCTACGTTGAATCCATGGGAAGATTCAAGGATAAAAGCGACCCGGTTCTGAAAGAATTACGCGATGACGAAGATAAAAACGCCCGAGCCATTATCGCAATAAAGGCGGGTGTTCCGATCGGTACCTTGAGATTGTTCTGGGGAAAAGATGCCCCGTTTTCAAAAGAACTCATCGACGCTTACCATCTTGCGCCTTTTCAAGCATTACTGGATGACAGTAAAATCTGCATCGTCGAGCGGTTAATGGTCATAGACCCGCACCGGGGGTCATCGACCACTTTACACATGTATAAAGAAGTCATGCATTTCGTACTCCAGCATCAAATAGAAGCGGTACTGCTGGTGTGCGAACCTCACCATCTCAATTCCTATCTAAAACTCGGCTTCCGACCGTTTACCGAAACCTACTCTTACCCCGGTATCGGCCTTGCCGTGCCGATGGTACTGATCGCAGGCGACTATACGCATTTAAAGCGCGTAGGCTCTCCCTTTGCCCTGCTGACAAAAGAGCAAGACCTGAAGTATTGCCGGCACACACGGGCGCTATTGAAAACAATAGGTCATGGGGGCGACATTATCAGTCAGGAACTGAGCGAACAACACGATTATTTAAAAAAAGTATATGCCGACAACACGCTTTTGCAAACGACAAAACCCAAGCTTTTTGATTTCCTGACAGAGGATGAAATTCAACGGCTGATAGCCAAAAGCTATATTTTCGACTGTGCCCGAGGCAGCCTTATCATCGACAAGGACAATAGCTCAAGAACCCTGTTTATAGTGCTTTCGGGCGTGGTCGAAGTCAGGCGCGATGGCGAATTGCAAGCCATTATCATGCCGGGAGAAGTGATTGGCGAAATTGCCTTTTTTTTACATATTCCGCGCTCGGCCAGCATCGTTGCCGCCACCGAAGAGGTCAGGGTTTTGAGTCTGGATGAGCCTTCATTATCCCGCTTGTTGAAATATGAAAGTGAACTGGCCAACAAAGTGCTGATGAATCTTTGCCGCAGTCTGTGCAATCGTGTCATCAGCGGCGTTGAAACGTCCGATTTGAGAACCGCTTGAATGATACTTTGCGCAGCCACGATTACGACTTTGCGTATAGAATCATTGCTATGACTTTTTATAAGCGGACCGATCAGCCTTTATTTTGGCTAACAGAAACCCTCGTGTATCGGTCAGGCGAATGGCAAATTCAGCACTGATCGCCGCCATATCCATTACCGCATCGTAGCGACCCAGTAAAGATAAAAGACTCATTATATTTTCTCCGGCAGGCGAGAACGGACGCAAAGCCAGACGCCAGAAATTCAGAATAAAGCCGGGCATAGACAGTTTGATGACTTTTTTATTCAGAACCTGTGCGTAAATATCGACAACTTCGCGCCATGACAGCGCTTGCGGGCCGCCTAATTCGATAAGCCGGTTTTTTGCCGAGGGCATCGTCAGCGCCTTGACCATAAAAGTGGCCACATCATCAATGCAAATAAAATTATGCCTGGCCTTGCCACTGCCCGGCACTAAAGCAATACCGTATTTTTCCAGCCAGCCGGAGGTCGCTCGGGCATAAAACTTGGTCAGCCAAAAGCCGCGTAACAAGGTTGGGTGAGAAACGCCTGTTGTCGCCAGACGGCTACCCAGCACCGCGTAATAAACATCCATAAAAGCTGCTGCCCTGAAAATCGTAAAAGAAATACCGGATTCAACAATAAGCTGCTCGATCTGCCTTTTAATCCGAAATTCGGGAACCTGTTTATCATAAGGCGAAGAAAAAGCCGAGATATATACCAAATGTTCAACAGCATGACGTCGGCAGGCTTTAATCAGATTCCGGTAATGGCCGACTTCATCGCTGCCGAATTTATCGCCCAGCCTCGGAACTATCGAACTGGCGGTTGCGATGACTTTTTTTACTCCCACGCAAGCGTTATCGACACTAGCGAAATCGGCCAAATCACCGCGTACTATTTTCACCTGCGCAGAAGCGGGCGGGATAAAACCGGAAGCAGGCCTGACGAAGGCCACGCATTCCCGGCTCGTTGCCAATAATCGATCAAGCACAACCGCCCCCAGTTGGCCACTGGCTCCGATCACTAATACTTTAGTCATTATGTCACCTTTATCGCAGAGGCTCAGGAAGTTTTACAGTGGCTTAGCCCAGCTATAACAAATGGTGTGTCTGCGGCCTATGCTTTTGAAATAAAAGAATTAAAAATCATGCCGAAATTAACTTTATAATGTCATAAAATTTATTTTTGCATATTTTTAAATATTTTATGATTACAGCAAGTTTTCCCGATAAGGATTGTGCGGGTTTGAGCGGAAAGTCAAGAGATCAAGCGCCGAATATTTGCTGGTCGATAAGGTCGCATATGCAATGCAGTATGAGTAAATGCGATTCCTGGATTCTGGCGCGGCTATCTGATGGTACACGGATTTCGATGTCGGTAGTATACAATATTTCTGTCAAAGTGCCGTCCGCCTGACCTGTCAGTGCGATGATAGGGATGTTTTTATCGTGCGCGGCGGCCGCTGCTTTGACAATATTGGCCGGGTTGCCGCTGTCGGCCAATACCATCAGAATATCGCCGCTTTGCCCCAAAGCTTTGACTTGCTTGGCGAAAATGTCGTCAAAATGGTAATCGTTGGCGATTGACGTAAGGATTGCGCTATCGGCGTTTAAAGTAATGGCCGGTAGCGCAGGGCGTTCACGGTCAAAGCGATTGAGCATGGCTGCGGAAAACTGCTGGGCAATGGCAGCGCTGCCGCCATTGCCGCAAATAAGAATCTTATTGTCGTTTAATAAGGCGGCAACCAGTTTTTGTGAGGCGAATTCGATCAGCTCGCCGAGTTGGCTCAACACTTCTTGTTGCGTTTTCAGATTTTCGCGGAAGTGAAACGCAATGCGGTCTTGTAAATTCATAAACAGTTTTTATAAATACCCGTTACCACAGCGGGCGGAGCCACGACTTATTTTTTTGTGAACTGGTAAATATTACCGTACTTGGTTTTTAAAACCATATTTTTTTCATCTATTTCTACCAGGGAAAAGACATCAAATCGGCTCGGTCTGCCTTGTATCGAAATTTTTAATTTCCCTTCCTCTATGACATATTTGACTGGTGCTTGG
This sequence comes from Gammaproteobacteria bacterium HGW-Gammaproteobacteria-3, assembly GCA_002843155.1. GTDB lineage: Bacteria > Pseudomonadota > Gammaproteobacteria > Methylococcales > Methylomonadaceae > PGZD01. Next base: position 52,704 of record PGZD01000018.1, on the reverse strand, counting down.
TCATAATAGCCACCATCGCGCGGGATATGAGTAATGGCCACAGAGCCGTCTTTAAATGTCCAGGTATCTTCCCGTGTCATGACTTGATTGCTTTTAGCGGATTGTTTGGTTGAGTCAAGCTTCCAGCTACCCTGGATTTGCCGGTCCGATTCAAAAGGAATGTCGGCATTAACAAGTCCTGCGAAAGTCGATAGGCCAAACACCAATACCCGTGCTGTAAAATTCAATATTTTCATCTCGACCTCTTTAATTATCTGAAATAGGGGCTGTCCATTGTACGCACTCATTTGGGTAAAATGCCATTAATTTTGGCTGCCGACACAATAGAGAGCGGTAAACCGGGCTCCTACGAACAATGCGTAACTCTGAGGCCTGAATAGTCAGTGCGGCCAGACAAGGTCGTTTGTATCAGCGGGGGGAATCCCGTGCCGGAAGGCTGGTCAGCCACTGGGTAGAGTCTTTGGGTCGGCGGGGGTAACCCTAAAGATTAAGCACAAAGTCACTCAGACAATAGGCCGTAAGCGAAAGCTGAAGTGATTGGGTAACTCGCAAAAAATAACCTCTACCTGTTTTCCTTAGATTTGAGGTTGAATAGTCATGTAGTATTTCGGTAACGATGGATATCTGTTTATCCTGTTATTAAGGGCTATAAATGCCTTTTTGCTCAGTTTCAAGGTTCGCGAATTCAAGGCATTACAAAACAATGAATACAGCGCTTATCACAAGACAGGGTTATGAAAAACTCAAACAGGAATTGGATGAGCTATGGCGTGTCGAACGGCCGGAAGTGACTCGAATGGTAACCTGGGCAGCGAGCCTCGGTGACCGTAGCGAAAACGCGGACTACCAATACAACAAGAAGCGGCTGCGGGAAATAGACCGGCGCGTCCGCTATCTGCAAAAACGCCTGGAGAGTCTGCGAATCGTCGATTATCATCCCGAACAGGAAAACCGGATTTTTTTTGGCGCCTGGGTAACGGTTGAAAATGACGCAGGCGACACCCTGCGCTTTCGGATTGCAGGTTATGATGAAATATTCGGCCGCAAGGATTATATTTCGGTCGATTCCCCTATGGCGCGGGCCTTGCTGAAGAAAACAGTCGATGACGAGGCGATAGTTAAAACCGCGACAGGCGAGTTCATCTGGACCATCATGGCCATTGATTATGAAAAAGGTGGCCGGGTAGGTTAACGGCTTTATCGGGAACCCAAGCTGCACCGTTTCATTGACGGCATAAAAAAACAGCGGCCCGCTGGTGCAGACCGCTGTTTTCGGAGGGCTAACTTGAGTCGCCCGAACAGAGCCGGGCGCTGGGTGCTAGTTCAGGCCAAAAGTCCAGCCTTGGGTCCAATTGTCGTTTTCATCGGCAAACGCGCCTGAATAGGTGGTCGCCTCAAAAAAGGCGTCACCCTGTACCGGCGCGCCGCCGGTAATCAAAGGCGAGCCCGGCGCAGGCAGAAAACCTGCTAACTGTGGATTGGCCGCCTCATTGCCGGTTTGTGAGTCAAACCAGGCACTGACCAGAAATGGCTCGGCCGGTTGATCGTCAAAATTGGTGGCGCAGTCAACAAAGGTGTTGACCAGAGTCAATTCACCGGTCAGATTACCTGGCGTACCGGCATTGGTGAAAGTGGCATCGGAATCGATGTTAAGGCACGACTTTCTGAACCCGGTAAATACCGAATTATGAATGTTGGCGCCGGTACCGCGTCTGAGCAATGCGCCGTTGCCACCCACTGTTGTGCTGCCGGTGCCGATCGCGGTAATATTGGCCAAAACCGGTTTGGAGCGCGGCAAACTGTTAAAATCGCTTTCGTTGTTATCGGCCTCCAGACCATTGTCACCGTCGTCCCCGACTTGTTGGATCAACGCAAACTGGGCTTTACCGGTCCAGCCTTGGCCCCAGTCGATGTTATCATCGGACATGCCGGTGGCTACCAGATGTTTGAACTGCGCGGTACCGCCGAACATTTCAATGCCGTCGTCTTTACCGCGATGCACCTGGATAAAATCAAGCGTTGTGCCCGCACCCACACCCAGCAGCGTCAAGGCATTGAGTTCGTTATCCGGGCGAATCTCGACACCGGCAAAACGGATTTGCGCGTATTTTAAAATACCGCTGTTTTCAGCCGGGTTATTGCCGCCGTAAGGACGGGTCAAAGCTTCGTCGAATTGCTCACAAACAATACCCGTGTTACAACCGTTGACAGGGGCATTACCGGCAATAACAAAACCACCCCAGGCGCCCGGCGCCAGTGTGCCGGAGTCATCATCCGCCGCGCCGGTAAAAATGATCGGCTGCTGCGGGCTGCCGACGGCGTTGATTTTAGAGCCGCGATTGATGAACAGAAAATCGGCGCCGGACTGGCCGACTACGCGCGTACCGGGTTCGATGGTCAAGGTGGCAGGTTGCGTGTTGTCGTCGCCAATATCGACAGCGCCATTAAGCCCCCACAGAATGTTGTTGGTCAAGGTTACATCGGAAGTGATTCTGCCTGACAATTGACAGGCATTGCCGCCTATTGGCGTTGAGAAGCCGGGGCAGCCTGAAAATTGTGTGCTGTGTAATTTGGTGACATTGAAGCGCAAAGGATCGGAGCCCGGCACCAGTTCCAGCTCGGCAAACCATTCCTCATTACTATTGTCGATGGTGACGGTGGGTATGAAAACTTTGCTGGTGCTGGCGTCAAAATGTACCCGGAGTGCATCAGGTGTCGGTACTACAGACGCCGCCATTAATTCGAATTGAATCAGTGGAGACGTGGCTACCATTTTCAAAGTGGCATCGAAAGTGTCGACTTTGGAAGCGCTGCTGGGTACATCGACTGCCTGAATGTGCAATTGCGAGCTGGCAGAATCAAAATTGGCGGTGGCGGCATGGGCCGCGCCGCCCACCAGCGCACCACCCAATAGGGTAAGCACCGCTAGGGCGGATTTATTTTTTTTAAACGTTGGGAATGACATCGGATAATTTCCTCTTTAGTTAAGGTTGAATGAGAAGTGCGGGTAAAAGTCCGTAAAAAACACCACGGTTTTTTAAGGCCGGCATCGAGCGGGCGTTGAGAAATTAACTCGACGCCAACTTCGGTGATTGAATTCTAGCGGCTCGATATGACAATTTTGTGACAAATACAAACCAACGGCTTATCAGAACTCCAGTTTGAAGCTCAGCCGAAACTCGCGGCCTCTTTTAAACTGGCGCGTGACCCTGTCGCCCTGGCGCACAGTGACGGTATCATCGAGCAGATTGCGGGCATTGAACGCCACCGAATAGTGCTCCGGAAATTTATAACGGAAAACGAAATCGAGCTGATCGAAAGGCTGTTCATATTTATCGGGCGCGCCCAGGGAGCCCACCTCGGTGATGCGCTTGCCGATGGTGTTGTAAAGCAAGGTGCTGGTGATGCCGTTGTCCGGATTGTCGTAGCCTACCTGGGCATTGATGATATATTTCGAGTGCCCTTGCAAAGGTCGGAAGTTGGTGGTCTGGGTTTGCAGGTTTGCGGGCAGTAGCTCGATTTCCGACTGCGACCAGGTATAGTTGCCGCCGACAAAAAAGTTGGCCAGTTTCGGCGAAATAAACTCCAGGTGTTTCAAAATTTCCGCTTCGTAGCCGAAGATTTCGGCAGTGGCGGCGTTTTGCAAGGTCAACAGTCCCGCAGGGCCCGGCAATAAAATAGTTTCGATGGGGTTGGTCAATTCTTTTCTGAACCATCCCAACGTCAGATTTTCAGTGCCGGAAAAGTAATATTCCCAGCGCACGTCATAACTGGTGACTTCGGCTTGCTGTAAGTCGGGATTTCCCACCGTTTCCTTATCGTTGTTAGGATCGGTGAAGGGGGCGGGCGAAAGCTCCCGGAAATCAGGCCGCGACAGGGTTTCCGAATAACTGAAACGCAATTGCTGTTTATCGGTGATAAACAACGTAGCCGCTGCCGACGGCAACAGGTCTACTTGCGCCAGAGTCGATTCGATGGGGGCATTGTTAGGGTTGAACAACTGAAAAGTCGAGACCGTCTGGTCGTTGTCTTCGACCCGAACGCCGCCGGTCAGGCGCAGCCGCTCGAACAAGGTGACATCGCCCTGGCCGTAATAGGAAAACAGCTTTTGTTCCGCAGTAAAATTATCGGTGGCGCGTGTGGTTTCATTGAGTACAAAACCTTGCGTGCCGATATTTTCATCACTCAATATAGCTTCCACCGAATTTCGCCCTAAAATGTCCGAATCCCGCGAGAGCGCTCCGGACGGGGCAAAACTGAAGCGCCGGATAGCGGATTCACGGGTAAGCAGCCGATCGATAAAGCCGGATGACAAGGCGCCGGTCAGGTTTTTATGAAAATTAAAAGGAATGGTCAGATCGAGCCGGTAGCTCATATCGTCATCGTTCAGCGACGAAAAAGTGCTTGAATTGCTGTCCGCGCGCCGTGAAAAAAAGAAATCGTCACCGATTCTGTCGAAGCGGAATTCGCGCTCATCCGGCGCTTCGCGCCCCGAGTTGGCGCGCGAAAGCTGCCAGTCCAGCTTGATATCGCCAAGCCAGTCGATGCCGTCGAGTAAGTTGATATTGCCGATGCGGTTCAACGCATGTTCTCCGCCCCATTGGCCGACGATCAGTTTATTTTCGATATAGCGCAGCCGGGTGCGCCTGATGTCGGTGGCGTCGGCATCGGAAAAGCCTTCGGTGATGCGCGCCTCATCGAACGTTTGGCGCAGAATAATAGCGCGGGCGAACAGTTTATGATGCTCGGTATAATGGCCTTCCATGCCTAAATAACCGTTGGTTTGCGTTTCCCGTTCCGTCCGGGTCATGTTGTTTTCGATAATAGGATCGAGTCTGGCGGCGCCGTTAGCCCCAACCCCGTTGACCGCGAATGTATTGAGTATTTCATCCTGCGTATCCCAGGTATCCGACCAACGTAGCGAACTGGTAAAACCGAAGCCGAAATCGCCGAATTCATAGGCATCGCCCAGCGCCGCACTGATACGCTGATCGGGGTTGATGTTTTTTTCGTTGACGTCATAAACACCCGACAAATCACGGCCGAAACCATCGAGCTGTTCACGCGTGAAGCCGTCAGGATTGAACGGTGTTTGCGGCCTCAATACCCGGCCGCCGGAAAGTGCATTCTGTAAAGAACCGGGCAGCGCGCGGGCGCCGTCATCGGCGCCGAGAAAGTCCAAGTCGCCGCCTTTGTAACGCAGACCCTTGGTAAAGGTGGTGCCATCGTTAAAGCCGGTTTGATAGTCAATTTCCGCAAAAAATTCATCGGGAATACCCCGGGTACGCAACTCGACGGTGCCGCCGGCAAATTCTGCCTGCCGGTCGACCGAATAGGATTTTTGGATCAATACGCTTTCAAGGACACTGGTGGGAAATAAATCCAAAGGCACCACGCGCCGGGTCGGGTCCGGCGAGGGCACCGAAATGCCGTTGAGCAGCGTGGTGGAATAGCGCTCACCCAAGCCCCGGATAAACACAAATTTGCCGCCCACCAGGGTCAAGCCGGTTACGCGCCGCAAAGCGCTGGCGGCGTCAGAGTCGCCGTTACGGGTGATTTGTTCGGCGCCCAGTACATTGCTGACCGCCGAGTCCGTTCTTTGTTCTTCGATAATCGAGGCCAGACTGCCGCCGATATGCGGCTCCAGCACGACATATTCCGGCAATTCGAGCCCCCTTGGCGTCATCGCGAAAGGTTGCGTGGTCGTGGCGTCGGCGACTACCGGAACCTTGTCCTTGATTTGGGTGCTGAAATCGGAATGCAATACGGAAATGCTGTATTCGCCCACCGGCACTTCAGCTTTGAATTTGCCCTGCTGGTCGGTCGTCAATTCATTGGCCAGGCCGCTGATAAAAACCTGGGCGCCGGCGATGGGTTTTTTGGTTTCCGAACTTGTTACCTCACCTTCAAGAAAACCTTTTCCCAGGGCTTCTGGTTTTTTTTCCGATGCCGCGAGCTGTTTTCCTCTGGCGGCATTGGAACTTTCAATTTCCACCCGGGGCTTTTGGCCATAACTGAAAAAGGTGATGATCAACTGGATGTTTTCAGTCTCCGACAACGGTAAATCCAGTTCCAGAAGTTCCTGTCCCCTTTGGCGAAAAGACAAATGATGCGCGCCGGGATCGAGCTGCATCCGGGCATAACCATCCTTGTCCGAGGCTATCGATTGCGCGCCATCAGCGCTGATTTCGACTTGCGGCAAAGGTTTTCCGCTTTTGAATAAATACAGGTAAACCGATGCTGAATCGGCGGCATGAACCTTGGCAAACAAACTCAAAAAAGCGAATAATACGGCGGCGTAAAAATACTTCGTCATAAATGGCGTTGGACTGTGGCTATGGCTGAATTTATACCTTTCGCACTTCAAATTTCGGCCCCTCACCTAACGTTAGGTGAGGGGCCGAATTTTGATCTACGATGAGTGTAAAGGTTACATGACCGGGAACTTTTACATCCCGGACGGGAATTCTCCCGCTTTGAAGCAAGCGCGCCTTACGCGCATTTCCATTTTTCGTCCGCGCATTCCTGCATCAGTCGTTGCAGCTCCATGGCTTGCTTGAACAAACCCGGTTCCTTGACAAAACGCAAATGCTTTTTGGCTTGTTCAAACTCCCCGATGGAGTAGGCCGCATATGCCAAGGCATAGCGAATATTCTGATCACCCAATAAATGGGCGCGGTACAGTGTCGCCTCCATATTGATGACCATTTCATATCTTTTCAAACCCAGTAAAATGGCCAGCCGCTGCTTGAGCTTTATTGTCTGGTCAGGCACCTGGGCATTCAATTCCAGAGCCCGGTATAGGCGCCCCGCGCGCTTATATAATTCGGCGGCTTCGGAGATGAATTCAGCGTTATAACGCGAAGCTTGTTCGAGTATCGCCGCAGCGGCGTTGGTCATGCCCTGATCCAGATAAGTATGCGCCAACACTTTGGCTAACGTGACATGTTCTGGGTAATTCAACCGGGCCGCTTCGAGAATATTGGTCGCCTCGTCAAATTGTCGGCTCAAGCGTAGAGCATTGCCAATTGTGACAAAATCTTCCGGTTTGGCGGCTGATTTGGCTAAATACCGTCTACCCAATTCAGCGGCATTGCGGTACAGCCCCAAATCCATGGCGTAAAAAACCCGGCGCTGCAAAAATTTATCATTGTCGGGAAACAGCGATTCACCCAGCGTCAAGGCATCCCAAGCCTGATCGTATTGTTTTAACAGCCAATGCGCGTGGGTTTTCATCTCAATCAGCGCGGGGTAGGTTTTATATACCGCCTGCGCGTGGTCTATAGCGGCCAAAGTTTCCGGGTATTCCTTCAAGCCGTAATGCGCTTGCGCCAGGTAAACATAGATAACCGGGTCGGACTGACCGTTGGCAATCGCCTGTCCGATACTGTCTTTGGCCGAGGCCAGATCATTCAGCCCCATTTGCGCCATCCCCAACAAAGTGTAATAACGCGCCAGATCCAGGTCTTCTTGGGTTAAATCGATCGATTGCAGGGTTTTCACGGCGCGGCCGGGATTGCCGTCTTTAATCAGCATGGCTGCCAGTGGCATTAAATCGCCGACCGCAAAGGTATCGGGGTCTTTTTTTTCCGAGTCTTTCGCAAAACCTGCAACCGCAAAACCCAGCATCAGTAAAACCAATAAAGCCGACATAAAGCGCTCGAACGCCACGCTTTCCGGCACTTTATCCGCCTTAGTCAAAATCATCATAGTGTTTATCACCCGAGTCCAAATCGTATTTTCTGCTTAGCCCAGACTTTGACCGCCTGACCTTGATACTGCGCGGGCGTAAAGCGCCAGTTTCTGAGTCCCGCGATGGCGGAGTCGTCGAACACGCCCTGAGGCGATGATTCCAGCACCTGGATCTTGTCAACGCTGCCGTCCGTATCTATCAGCACCGACAGCACCACATAACCTTCGATGCCGCGTTTTTTGGCGGATTTGGGATAGACAAAATTGCCTTTGACTTTGGGCTGCGGCAAGGTATCAACGGTATCTTCAGTCATGACCGAAGCCTGGGTGTTGCCGAGCAAGCTGTTGTCATTGTCCAATCCGTCCACGCCCAGACTGGATAAACCTAAATCGATACCCGATAAATTCGAGTTCAAGCCGGTCACGGGAGCCGGTGCACGCGATTGTCGGGGTTTGGGCCTGGCTTTTCGTTTCTGAACTTTTTTCTTGGGTTTGGGCTTTTCCTGCTTGACCACATTCAGCTCGGTGGACTTTTCCTGATGGCCTTTATCAAGGCCATCATCCATCCGGTTCATGAACAAAACGGTGCCGAATACCAGCACTGGCCCCACTAGCATGGCGATGGAGCCGGACAGGTATTTGCCCCGCTTTTCTGTAAGCTTGTCTGTAGCCACTTATAATCCCTTAGCCCGCTTCTTTTTTAGTGGCCACGCCAACGCCCTGGGCGCCCGCCAAGCGCGCCTGATCGACGACTTCAACCAGTTTGCCGGCGGGCACGCCATCATCGGTTACCACCAGCACGCTGGCCGTGGCGGATGCTTTCAATAAGTCCCGCAGCTTGCTTTGAATCAGCCACACCCTGATGGGTTCGCCGTCCAGATAAGTGTCACCGGCCTGATCGATATACAGGCGAATAGCTTTGGAGGAGGCGGTATTGGCGCTGGATGCGCTCGGCCGCTCCAGTTCCAGCTTCATGTCTTTGACAAAGGTTGTGGTCACCATAAAAAAGATCAACAAAATAAAAACAATGTCGATCAGGGGTGAAATATCCAAAGCCTGGGAAAAGTCGGTTTTTTCTCGGTATCTCATGCAATAACCTACTGTTTAAACTGTGTGTGTCTATTGGCCGGTTTTACCGGGTTTCTTCAAGACTCAATAAATCCTTGACTTGCTCAAGCTCGGATTGTATTCGGCTTTGTTTACGATCCAGGGCGCTTTTGGCCAGAACCCCAGGAATTGCTACCGACAAACCCATCTGGGTTGTGAACAAGGCTTGGGCGATACCGCCCGCGATGCCGCCGGACTGAGTGAACAGCGCCATTTCCGCCAGGGAATCGAAAGTCTCGATCATGCCGGTTACGGTACCCAGCAAACCCATCAATGGCGCCAGAATCACGACAATCTTGATCAGCGCGGTAAATTTTCTGAGTTCTTTTTCATAAGGATAAAACTCGACATCCAGATGCTTGCGCAAATGCTCTGGCGCCTGTGCTTTAATCGCAAAGCCAACCCTGACCGCTTCCTCGACTATATCTTTTGGCTGTTTTTGCCAGTCGTTTTTATTTTGTTTGATTAATTCCCGCACACTGTAGCGGCCACTGCGCCTGAGTACCCAAAAGCGATAGCCCAGGCCGTACCAGAGCAGCACAGTCAGGAACAGCAAAGGCGGCATGATAAAACCGCCTTTATCCATGAAGTCTTTTATTTCGCTGATCAGTTCCATGATTTCACCCAATCAAATCGGTGACGCAGAGAAAATAAATCAACCGGCCGCATAATCCGGCTCCAGGCCTTTGATACCCGCCATGCTGTTGGCTTCGGCCAGTATTCTTCGCTGAACTTTTTCCGGATGATCTTTATCGAGCAGGATATTGGTGGCTTTGAGCGCCACTTCTTCAAGATCATATTTGATGCCATCCGACCAACTGGAGAGCAGGGTTCCCGCCAGCACAGCCGGAATGGCAATAATCAAACCCAGCTCGGTGGTCACTAACGCTACGGATATGCCGCTGGATAAAAGCTTGGGATCGCCGGTGCCGAATTCGGTGATAATGTCAAAGGTTGAAATCATCCCGGTTACCGTGCCCAACAGACCCAGTAACGGGGAGATGGAAGCAATCACCAGAATCGCCGAGCCAAAGCGGTTTAACGCTCCGGCTTCGTGTAACAGTGCTTCGGAAATGACATCATCCATATGGTCCCGATTGCCGTGGGAGTTTTGAATAGTGGCCATCAAAACCCGGGCAAACGGGCCTTTTTGCTGCTTGCAGTAAGCCAGCGCTTCCTGTTCTTTATCTTTTTGCAATAACGGAATCACCACTTTGGCAATCGATTGGGTGTTGAGCGAGGCAAAATACAGCAAAGCCCAGCGAATACCGATCAGCACCACGGCCACCAAACCTAGACCGACAATGGCCCAGCCGATGGTGCCGCCGGAATCGATAATGCTCATTACGGTTTTCTGCTGTTTTTCATCGACCGCTTTGTCTTTGGATTCAAACAAAAATATCTTCAGGCTGTTGGGCATTTTTCCGGTCAACAGGCCTTTGGCTACGTTTTCGGACGGCTCGCTCCACAATTTAAGACGGCCACCGCCCGCCGGTACTAAAATGCCGCTGGCGACATCACTGACGCCGTAAGCGGCAATGTTACCGACATTGATGACCTCGCCCGCTATTTCACTGCCGTCCGCTTTGAAAAAGTGTGTTTCACTCGTGCGGATACTGCCTAAATCTTTAAGCAGGGCGGTCGCTTGCCCGAACAGCATGGCAAGCTTGCCGTCATCGGTCGCGGCGGTAAAGTCGGCATTGTTTTCGAGAGACTTGCCGTAAGCATCGAGACTGGTATTACCTTGCGAGTAGGTCATCTCCAACAACTCATGGTTATCGCTCAAGCTCTCATCTTTACGTTCGGCATTGGCCAATTGAGTTCGGATGGCTTCGTCTTTGGCCGACAAGGCAATATTTTTATTTTCCAGACTGCTGATTTTCCGGCTGATACTTTGCTCGGCATGAGCCGCCTGCGCCTTAAATGTCTTCAGCCTGTTTTCCAGTTCTTTTTTCTGCGCCTGCAAAAATGCGAATTCTCTTTTATAGGTCGCGGCCAATGATACCGGCTTGTCCTTTTTCACTTCCGGTTCCGCTTTTGCCGCAGGGGCTGCCTGCTTGGCCGAAGCGGCCCCTGCCGTTGCTTTCGGCGCGTCCTGAGCTAGGGCCGATTGAAAACCGGCGGCACTGATTAAAAATCCAACCAACAGATATTTCATTTACGACTCCAAAGGATTAGGCAGCTCAAAATAACCTTGCCGAATTTGTTTTCTCAGTGAATCAAACAGCAATGCAATCTGCTCTTTTTCTTCCTGATTTTTCAGTTCGACAAAACGCCATGTGCCCGTTTGCTTGATCGCCATGCCATAGTGGTTATCGTTGGCTTGAAAATAGAGAAACATGGAGCCCAGTTTGGCGACATCGACCAGACGCTGCTCGCCGCCCAGGTTTATAGTCTGGCTGTAGACGCCGTTCTCGCGCGTCAGGCGGATTTCATCCTCGACAAAAGACCACACCCGGTTCGCCGCTTTTTTAGGGCTTAGAAGCCGGGTTTCAACCTGTGTTCTCAGCTCGGAAAGTCCCGCCAGCCGTTCTTCTGTTTTAAAAGGCAGGCTGTCCTGAACATATTGCTTCAAATCATCCAGCGCGGCCAGCACAACGGGCACCAAGACTTCATCGCCACTTTTGGCTTGAGCGCTGGCCTCTTCATATTTAACGAGCGTTTGTTGCAGTTTTTCCATGGCGACTTCTTGACGTTGATTGTCAACGCTCAAATCGGCCATTTGCGAACTCAAGGCGTCCATACGGGTTCTATGGGACTGTTTTTCCATGTCCAGTTGGGATTGCAATTCCTCGACTTCTCCCCGCATCGAAATCAATGTCTGCGCAAGGTTTTCCAAGGTATCCGCACTAACGGGCGGGCTGATGTTTAGAAGCCCTCCCAAGGCCATTGTTATCGCGCCCGATTTAAATTTTGTTACGGCATTCATATTCATCGACACCTGATAAAAGGGTAAGGCGTTGCGGCATGATTTATAAGAGCCCCGAAAACCCCGGAACTCAAGCCGCAGGCGCATTCAAGCCCGCATTTTTAAAAAGGTGAATCATAATGCATTATTGTTACAAAATTGTTACATACAGATTACATCTTTATGACGGCTCTGTTATGGAACTTGAAAAGCTGTTGTATGACGCACAGAGAGCCAATGCCCGTTTTGATAAATGTTGCCATAGACATACTAACCGAGCACTTAATGACCGTTCGCAAGCATTTCGGGAGAGTCCAAAAAAACGGCTACCAAAGTCGCCAGCCATGAAGGTTGAAAAAGGTTATTGCGGAGCGGGCAAAAAAGGCAATATGCCTGAAGCCTTTTTTGGCGCTATTACCGCCGTAATGAATGATTTTTACAGTCGGCACATAGGCAATCCGCCATGTTTTTCCCAGCCGCAGCGATAAATCGAAATCTTCGAAATACATGAAAAATAAGGGGCTGAAACCTTTTACGCAACGCAGCGCCTCATGCCTGAAAAACATAAAGCAGCCGCTGGCTATCAACACATCGTTACGGGTTTTATCCTGATCTTTTTGTTCGTAGGCATCGAGCCTTCCGGAAAACCGGTTTTTAACTACGGCGGGCGCAAAACCTCTCAGCAACAGTACCGGAACAGTAGGATAGGCTTTGCACAAATACTCTCTGCCGCCTTCTTCCCTCTGGCTCAACGGCGTTATCAGGCCGACTTTCGGATGTTTTTGTAAATAGCGGATAGCACCGGTAATGGCCTCTTCATGGACAATGACATCAGGATTGATTACTAGATGATAATCATCATACCCGTGAGCCAGCGCAAGGTTATGGCCCCGGCCATAACCCAGGTTTCGGGGCGCGGTGACAAGCTTGCCGTTCATCCCGGTTCTGGCCAATACTTTTGCGACTTCCCGCCGGTTTTTGCCCGCCGTGTTATCGACAATTTTAACGCTATAGTCATCGAGCAATTCAGCCTCAAGCGCTTTGCCGACAGCCTGTTTCAAGCTCTGCAAGGTTTTTTCCAGCAGCAAAAGGTCTGAATGGTAAACCACCAGGGAAATGCTTAATTTATGCGCCATGATTTTTGCTTGAGTTAAGGAAAGTGCATTGTATAGCTTGTGCAACCGACTTGTCTTTTCTGCGTTGCCTGCAAAGGATATAGGTAAAGGGCGTGAACCAAAAGCAAAAAGCTTTGTGCAAACAAAATCGCTAGGGTTACCGGTATCGAAGGCGGAGCGCGCTGTGCAGGAGCCCGATTTATCGGGCGACGGGCGTAGCGCGGATTTTTATCGCGCCCATACTTGACGCGTAGCGACCGATCAGTACGCTTAACCCACCCGGGTGTTTTCCCGTCTCACTGTAAAGTGGATGGGAAGGCCGCCGGCATCAACAGCCCTATGAATTTTGGCTGTATTACCCGCAACAGATTTTCCAATCGCCGATTCTTGCCCAGAGGCCGCACCGCTACTATACTGATGAGCTTTCACAATACTGCCATCAATAAATGCCCATTCCAAATCAGGCTCAACTACCAGTTCGTTGAAAATACCCATCAATTTTTCTTTACGAGA